>DBPW01000010.1 GCA_002305015.1 Bacteroidales bacterium UBA1410 | reverse complement strand
TGCCGCAAAAATCAAGAAAAAATAGCATTATTTAAAAGCTGCAGACACATTTTTACCTGATGATTTATTCGGTTATCAGAAAAATGATTACTTTTATGGCCAAGTTGTCTTATAGAATCAATTCAAACAGTAAATATATTTCTACACTTCAAAGAGAAAAAGAATGAAAGAGGCGGGGAATTTTGATGGGAATAATAAACCCAAAAATAAATTTTATCAACGAAAAGGTTTTTTTCTGATTTTAGGAATAATCATAGGTATAATCATAATTGCTGCTTTATATCAAACATCAGTCTATTTTTCGACAAACGAGTCGTGCTCCATATGCCATGTTCATCCTCATGTAAATGAATCATGGAAATTATCGATGCACGTAAACAACACGAGTGGCGTTATGACGAATTGTGTTGATTGCCATCTTCCCCCTAAAGAAAAAACATGGGATCACTATAGGGCAAAGATTGCTCTCGGATTCAAAGATGTATGGGGATATCTTACAAAAGACAGTGCCGATTTTAACTGGGAAAGCAAATCGGAATTGGAATATGCCACAAAATATATACCTAACGAGTCTTGCGAAAAATGTCATCAAAACCTGTTTCCTGAAGGTGTTACCGATGACGCCATCACGGCTCATCTATATTATGAGGAAAATGCGAAAAAACTTGATTTACAGTGCATAAGTTGCCATTTGGATGCCGGCCATTACAATCCGAATTATGTCCACGGCAAAATGACGGGTATCCCGGGAATAAATACTTCAACTATAACGGATACAAGCCTATTTTATAAAGAACCCGCTAATGTAACTACTTTTGCCGATTATACCGAACAAATACCCGGCACAGCAGTGTCGTTCAAAATGATGGCCATATCGGGTGGCAAATTCAATATGGGGAGTCCCGAAAAAGAACCTTTTCACCAACCCGATGAATCTCCTGTTCATGAAGTTACCGTCAACTCATTCTTTATGGCGGAGACAGAAACTACTTGGGATCAATATTGGGCGTTTTATGCGGAAACCATGAGTGAAGGACGCACGCCGCCCGAAGAAGTCTATGAAAATAATTTGAAAGCTTTGGATGTGGACGCTATTTCAGGCCCCACTCCCCCTTTCGGATTTCCCGATCAAGGTTGGGGAAGCGGCAAACGGCCGGCTATAACCATGACCCACTATGCAGCAGAAGTGTTTTGCCAATGGTTGTCTTTAAAAACCGGCAAAAAATACCGTCTCCCTACCGAAGCCGAATGGGAATACGCCGCCCGTGGAGGGACCCAAACTCCATATTTCTTCCCGGGTAATCCCAACGATTTTTCGGATCAGGGATTGTGGCGCAAATTTTTTAAAGCCAAAACAGACACCATCGCATCCTATGTAATTTACTGCAAGAACAGCAATAACAAGACACACGAACCTGATGCCGTACGACCCAATCCGTTTGGATTGAAGAACACATTGGGAAACGTAATGGAATATTGTGCCGACAAGTATGATCCTGAAGCATACGGAAAAACAAAAGGAGCGATAAATCCACTAATTACCGAAGGAGAAGAATGGGTCGTTCGCGGTGGAAATTATACCTCTGATGCAGCCGAGGTACGCTGTGCAACCCGCGATCACACCCACCATGAAGCATGGCTGAAAACCGATCCCCAACAACCCAAAAGTATTTGGTGGTATTCCGATATCAAAGGAATTGGATTTCGGGTAGTTTGTGAACCTGACTCGTCAATTATCCACAATAAATAACAATCTTTTAAACGTATCAATATGAAAAAAAACAACTTAACCAGAAGAACATTTCTAAAAAGCTCTGCAATGGCCGGAGCACTTGGTGTAATCGGAACAACCTCCTCTGCCGGGTTACTGACATCATGCAGTGGAGGAGGAAAAAGTAAAAATGGTAATATACCTTTAAAAGAACCCGGCAGCTTCTATATCCCTGATCTTCCCGATAAAGCCGCAGACGGAAAAGAATTGAAGGCAGGTGTAATCGGTTGCGGAGGACGCGGATCAGGTGCAGCTTTTAACTTCCTGAATGCGGCAAATGGTGTAACCATTGTGGCATTAGGAGATGTATTTCAAGAAAAAGTGGACAGCTTAGCTGAAAAACTGAAAAATGAAAAAAATATCGATATCCCCTCCAATAAACGTTTTGTAGGTTTGGATGCGTACAAACAGGTCGTCGATAGTGGTGTGGATATAATTATTGATGCAACACCACCATTCTTCCGACCCGAACATTTCAAATATGCCGTAGAAAAGGGAAAACATTGTTTTCTTGAAAAACCCATCTGTGTAGACCCCGTAGGATATCGTACCATCATAGCTGCAGCAAAACAGGCTCAGGCAAAAAATCTGTGTGTGGTAACGGGTACACAGCGTCATCATCAGCGCAGTTATGTGGAATCATACAAAAAAATCATGGAAGGAGCAATCGGAGAAATCACCGGAGGCGTAGTTTACTGGAATCAGAGCATGTTATGGTATCGTGAACGGCAACCGGGATGGAGCGATTTCGAATATATGATTCGCGATTGGGTAAACTGGAAATGGCTGTCGGGCGATCACATTGTTGAGCAACATGTTCATAATATTGATGTATTTACATGGTTTACAGGTTTAAAACCAATAAGTGCCGTTGGATTTGGTTCTCGCCATCGTCGCATCACAGGCGACCAATACGACAATTTCAGCGTTGATTTTACAATGGAAAACGGTATCCATTTTCATAGCATGTGCCGACAAATAGACGGATGTGCCAACAACGTGAGCGAATTTATCCAGGGAACCAAAGGATCGTGGTCAACCCAAGGTGAAACGGTGATTAAAGACCTTGCGGGAAACATCATTTGGAAATACGATCCCGAAGCTGAAAAAACCAATTTCAGCCAAACTGATCCATACACCTTGGAACATGTCAACCTGATTAATTGTATTCGCGGAAATAAACCCATTGAACAAGCTTCTGAAACAGCTATTGCCAATATGGCAGCCATCATGGGACGTGAATCGGCTTATACCGGTCTAGAAACAAAATGGGATACAATGACCGCTTCGCCATTGGATTATACTCCAAAAGATTTGAATATGGGTAAAATGGATATGAGCGCATTCACTGTACCCGTTCCGGGTAAACCTCAAGAGAAAAAAGGATAACAATGGCACTCGACAGAAGAAATTTTTTAAAAAACACCCTTGCAGGTGTTGCAGTGCTTGCGGGAGGAAATCATGCCGTTTTTGCTTCGTCTACTGAAAAAAAATCAATTGCGGATAAATCATCAAAAGCAAAACTAAACCTTTCATTTCAGGAAGGAATTCCTCCCGGGAAAAACCTGAGTGAGAAATTCGATTTCATGGAAAAGCATGGTGTAGTGGGATTTGAACCCGGCGGAAGAGGGCTCGCTAAACGGATTCCCGAATTCAAGAATGCACTGAAAGGCCGCAATATCAAAATAAGCGCCATCTGTGCCGGATTTGACGGTTTCATCCTTTCATCCGATCCGGCCATTCGTAGACAATGTCGCGATACGATGAACGAAATCATCATTGCCGCAGGAGAATTGGAATCAACCGGTGTAATTATGGTGCCGGCCTTCAATTCACAAAAACCCGTCATGCCCCATACGCAAGAAACTCGCGATTTTCTCTGCGACCAGCTCAATGAGATGGGCAATTTTGCACAGGAACACGGCACAACGGTTATTCTAGAACCCCTAAACCGTAAAGAGGCTTTTTATTTGCGTTTGGTTGCCGATGCCGCTTCCATATGCCGCGATATCGACAATCCGGGTATTAAGTGTATGGGCGATTTTTGGCACATGACCTGGGAAGAAACCTCGGATATGGGGGCATTTATTTCCGGCGGAAAATACCTGCAACACGTACATGTGGCAAGTCGAAAACGCCGCAGTATGCCGGGAGAAGACGGCAACGCCGACAATTACGTGGACGGGTTCAAAGGATTGAAAATGATTGGGTACAACAAATATGTCAGCTTCGAATGTGGTGCACAAGGCGATCGCAATATAGTGGTTCCCGCAGCAGTGGAATTACTTCGCAAACACTGGGAAGAAGCTTAAAATAAGCTGTTACTGCAATCTTAGTTAAGAAAAGAGGGTGTGTCATAATGTGATTTCACCCTCTTTGTATTCGTATCCCCCTTATCGGGGAACAATTTCAACTATACAATTCTCAGAGGCTTATTTTTATTTTGATGCAGCTTCTTTTTATATCAACAAAAATATGCTGATATTTGTATTATAATACGACTGACGGATTTCGGAGTAATATGAAAAAAATAAACCGGTTTTTATCCTCTTACCTAGCTACCATCATCCTGTTGGCTCTTTATGCTTTCGGACTGGCAGGAGCCACCTTTATCGAAAAATATCACGGTACGGATGTTGCCAAATCGATAATCTACCATTCCCCACTCTTTTTTTTCCTTCAATTTCTTATGGTTGTGAATTTTGTCATGATCGTTATTAAATATCGCTATTTTCAACGTCGTCGATGGGCATTGGTGGTCGTGCATTTTTCCTTTATCGTCATTCTGATGGGAGCCTTAATCACTCATTTGGTTGGAAAAGATGGGATGGTTCATATTCGTGAAGGAGAAACAACCAACCAAATAGTTCTGAATACCCCAGAAGGCATCAAATACGAAACACTGCCTTTTACACTCAAACTGGTTGACTTCAGCTTGATCCGGTATCCCGGCTCTGAAAGTCCTTCGTCCTATGAAAGCGATCTTCTTGTCGGATATCCGGATGGTAAAATTCAGAAAACAAAAGTGTACATGAACAACGTATTGAATGTAAAAGGATATCGTTTTTTTCAAGCTTCTTTCGACAAAGACGAGATGGGGACCATCCTTTCCGTGAATAAAGATGGAGTAGGAAGAACCATCACCTATAGCGGCTATTTTTTACTGCTGATTGGATTCATTCTTGTTTTCACCACAAAAAATTCCCGATTCCATCAATTGAATACACAACTAAAGAAAGTTAAAAGAGCATGCCAAACTACAATACCATGTTTGTTGTTTCTTGTTGTTTCTAGTACTCTATCTGCAGAGAATATGCCCCCTATGAATATGATGGAAGCAGTACAAAAAAACGCAATCGATCCGCAACATGCAGCACGATTCGGCGAATTGCCCATGCAATGGGGTGGAAGAATTGTTCCGGTTAATACGTTTTCTTCCGAAATTCTTCGCAAAGTGCACAAAGAAAACACTATAGGCAAGCTTAATGCCGATCAGTTTCTGCTCAGTTTTCTTTCGATGCCGCAAATGTGGATGCGGGTTCCGTTCATTGCCGTTTCCAACAAAGAAATAAGCCGTCATTATCGGTTACCCGACGATTATTGCGCCTATTTTCAACTAATAGACGAAGGGGGGAACTACGTGTTGATGCCTAAATTACAGGAAGCATACAGTAAGCAGCCGGCTGAAAGGAGCAGCTTCGATAAAGCTCTGATCAAGCTGGATGAACGCGTCAACATCGTTTTCCAATTGTTGAATCGACAACTGCTCTGCATTTTTCCTCACCCAACAGATTCCGCTCATACCTGGTATGCACCGGGAGGCGATCTTTCGGCTTTCCCTACAGAAGATTCATTATTCATTACCCGCTCGGTTGCATGGTATCTGAGTGAAGTAAACCATTCTTTAAGAAGCGGCGATTGGAACAAACCTAATCAGCTCTTGCAAGTGATTGGCGAATACCAAAAAAAGAACGATGTAGCATTACAAATCAATCCTAAAAAATTGAAAGCCGAGATCCGATATAACCGCCTTGATGTTTTTGGTCATTGCCAAATCGGATATTTTGTTTTGGGAGGATTACTGCTTCTTTTCTCTTTTATGGGATTATTGAAATCGCAACATTGGATTGACACTGTTATCAAAATAGTAACCGGAGGTATTTTTTTGCTATTTGTTTATCATGTATACGGTATGGGGTTGCGAGCTTATATTTCGGGATATGCTCCTTGGAGCAACTCCTACGAAACTATGGTTTATGCATCGTGGGCAACGGTTCTTGCCGGTTTTATCTTTGGGCGAAAAAGCAGTACCCTTGCTTTAGCATTGGCCACAATTTTTGGAGGAATCATACTTTTTGTTTCGGGACTCAATTGGATGGACCCCCAAATCAATCCGTTGGTACCCGTACTGAAATCGCCATGGCTCATGTTTCATGTGGCTGTAATTGTGGCTGCATATGGATTTTTCGGCATCAGCTTTTTGCTTGGCATTGCCAATTTAACGTTGATGATTTTTTACGATAGCAATTCGTTGATCCCTTATCGGATAAAGGAATTGAGCATCATCAATCAACTTTCGTTGCTGGTAGGCCTTGCCTTAATGTGCATCGGAACTTTTCTGGGTGCAATATGGGCAAACGAATCGTGGGGTCGTTATTGGGGATGGGATCCAAAAGAAACATGGGCTTTGATCACCATCGTGAGCTATACCATCGTCACTCACATTCATCTGATAAAAAAAGAAAATAACGATTGGTTATTCAATCTGCTATCCATTATTGCCTTTTCAACCGTATTGATGACGTTTTTGGGTGTGAACTACTTTTTCAGCGGAATGCATTCCTACGGACAAAGCGACACATGGGGAGGAATGATTTTTTATTTATCCATCCCTTTTGTGCTTATAAGCCTTCTTGCTGCCTTTTCCTATAAAAAGGCTGAAACGATTCGAACAAATCATTTCATTCCTTAATTGTATGCCATGCATTTTACACAAAGAACAAATTATTTATAAAAAATCTAAACCGTATAAATAGAAGATAATAAAATGATACATTGGGGATTTATCGGATGCGGAAATGTGACGGAGAAGAAAAGTGGACCCGCATTCCAAAAAGTAGAAGGATCCGACGTTGTGGCCGTAATGAGACGAGACACCGAAAAAGCCAAAGACTATGCTTTGCGACACGGAATTAAAAAATGGTACGACAATGCCGATGATTTAATTCATGACCCTGAAGTAAACGCCGTATATGTTGCTACTCCACCGGCATCACATGCCGAATATGCCATCAAAACGATGAAAGCCGGCAAACCGGTATATGTGGAAAAACCATTGGCAGCTTCATATGAGGAATGTCTGCAAATCGTTAATGTGGCAAACGAAACAGGTGTTCCCTGTTTTGTGGCTTATTACCGCCGCACTTTACCTTATTTTCTTCGCGTAAAACAACTGATCGATAACGGAGCGATAGGAAATATTTCAACGGTACAAATTCGTTATGCCGTTGCGCCACGTGAAGAAGATTTCAACAAAGATAATTTGCCATGGAGAGTTAAAAAAGAAATTGCCGGCGCAGGCTATTTTTACGATTTGGCTTCGCATCAACTTGATCTTCTCGATTATATATTGGGGCCGATTGAAGATGCCAACGGATTTACCTCCAATGTTGCCGGATTATATGAGGTGGAAGATTCGGTAAGTGGAGCATTTCGTTTCGAATCAGGCGTGGTCGGAAGCGGAAGTTGGAGTTTTGTCGCATCAAAAAATGCTCATGTGGATGCAATCGATTTTATAGGAACACAAGGAAAACTTTCCTGTTCTACGTTCGATTTCACCCCCATCGTACTGGAAAACGATAAAGGTCGACAAGAATTCATAGAGAAAAACCCGGAAAACATCCAGTTTTATCTCATCGAAAGCATTGTGAATTATCTGAACGGAAAAGGGAGTGAACCGGTAAGCAATTGCGTCACAGCTACACGAACCAACCGAATAATGGATAAAATATTATGAATTGTATTTCTGATTCTAATCTTTTTTGCATCTTTGAGAACAAATATTTCGTTCATGAAATATTTCGAGATCAACAGATAATTGTTCCCTACGATAAATAGAACAAAACCTATCCGCGACAAATGGATTAAAACAAACATAAATCATCGAAAATGAAAAGATTAATTCTTTTATTATGTCTGCCTTTCATACTGGTGAGTTTCTCCTTTTGTAAAGGTAAAAACAAGAAGAGCGAATCGGCTAACGCTGATTATATAGCAGAAAACACGGATTTTGCTGCAAAACAATACGGATTGATGACAAAAATGATTGAAGATTCGGGAAAAATTCTCAATCCCAAATCGTTTATCAACGGAAAATATAAATTCATCCCGCCAACGGAATGGACCTCCGGTTTTTTCCCGGGAAGCCTGTGGTATGTATACGAATTGACAGGAGACGAAAAATGGAAAATGCCGGCAGAAAAACACACCGAAGCCCTGGACACGGTTCAATATCTGACCAACACGCACGATGTGGGATTCATGATCAATTGCAGTTACGGAAACGGTTTGCGGCTGACGGGGAACAAAGCCTACGAAAAGGTGATCGTGCAGGCAGCCAAATCCCTCATCACCCGCTATAAACCCGGTGCGGGAATCATTCAGTCATGGAATGCCAATCCGAAAAAAGACTGGAAATGCCCCGTCATTATCGACAATATGATGAATCTGGAGCTGCTTTTCAAAGCCACCAAACTAACGGGCGATTCCACTTTTTACCGCATAGCCGTGAGTCATGCCGACCAAACGATGAAAAATCATTATCGCCCGGATTACAGTACGTGGCATGTAGTGGATTACGACCCTGTTGACGGAACGGTACGGCACAAAAACACGCATCAGGGTTATTCCGACGAAAGTGCATGGTCACGAGGTCAATCCTGGGGAATATACGGTTTTGTGATGTGTTATCGCGAAACAAGCGATCCGAAATACCTGCATCAGGCGGAAAAAGCCCTGGAATTCGTTGCCGGTCATCCTCATTATCCCGAAGACGGGGTTCCTTATTGGGATTATGATGCACCCGATATTCCGAATACCTACCGTGATGCTTCTGCAGCAGCAATTTTGGCATCGGCCTTGTATGAGATATCGACTTATTCGACAAAAAAAGATTACAAAGGGTGGGCGGACCACATCATGAATACTCTTGCAAGCCCGGCTTATAGAGCAAAAGTAGGCGAAAACGGCTATTTTTTGCTCATGCATTCGGTAGGCAGCCTGCCTCACAACTCGGAAGTGGATGTGCCGCTCAACTATGCCGATTACTATTTTCTGGAAGCATTGAAAAGAAAAAAAGAGTTGGAAAAATGAAAAAAACAACAAATCAAGCATTGGTAATTTTCGGAGCTTCGGGCGATCTTACTTATCGAAAACTTCTTCCTGCGGTCTTCGATCTGTTTATGAACAATCTGTTACCCGACGGTTTTGCCGTATTGGGCGTAAGTCGTTCCCCCTATACAGATCATGCGTTTCGCGAAAAAATGAAAAAAGGAATCAACGAGTTTTCTAACTTTAAAAACGCCGAACCCAATATAATAAACAACTTCCTGTCCAAAATTTTTTATCTCAGTATCAACACCGAAAATGGAGAAGAGTATGTTTTGGTGAAAGATAAATTGACCGAATTAAACAAAAAATTCAACCTCGGCTATAATTATATTTTTTATCTCTCCACTCCTCCAAGTTTATATGCGTTGATTCCGAAATTTCTTTACGGACAAGGACTTACCTTTCAACAAAAGGGATTCCGCCGTATCGTATTTGAAAAACCGTTCGGTCACAATCTTCTATCCGCCAAAGAATTAAACAAGTTGCTGCTGGAATTTTTCGAAGAAGAGCAAATTTATCGTATCGACCATTATTTAGGCAAAGAAACAGTACAAAACCTAATGGTTACACGCTTTGCCAACGGCATTTATGAACCCTTATGGAACCGAAATTTCGTTCAACACGTAGAAATCACTGCAGCAGAAAACATTGGGGTTGAAGGCCGAGGCGAATATTACGATCATGCCGGAGCATTGCGCGATATGGTGCAAAACCACTTGCTGCAGATGGTTTCGCTTGTGGCCATGGAGCCTCCGATAAAAATCACGCCACAAGATATCCGATACGAAAAAATGAAAGTTTTCAGGGCGCTGCACCCCCTCAGCGAATACGACTTGAAAAATCATGTCATCAGAGGTCAATATACAGCTTCAACCATACGGGGAAAACATTATCCGGGCTACCGCGAAGAACCTCATGTCGACAAAAATTCGCGCACGGAGACCTATATCGCCATGAAATTTTTTATCGACAATTGGCGATGGGCTGATGTACCTTTCTATATTCGTACAGGGAAACGTTTACCTACTCGGGTATCGGAAGTTGTCATCCATTTCAAACCTTCCCCCTTGCCTCTTTTTCGACATGAAGGTTCGGCAGATAAGCTTAACAACCAACTGATTCTGCGGATTCATCCCGACGAGGGCATTTTACTGAAAACCGGCATGAAAGTGCCGGGAAACGATTATTTGGTAAAATCGGTGAATATGGATTTTCATTATTCCGAGTTGAGCAATCAATACATTCCCGATCCGTATGAACGGTTGCTTCTCGATTGCATGTTAGGCGACAATACGTTATTTATGGATGGCGAAGCCGTGGAGGAAACATGGAAATTTGTGCAACCCATTCTCGATTATTGGGAAAATCATCCCGATGCCCCTTTATACGGTTATCCCGCAGGTACATGGGGCCCCGATGTTGCAGACAGACTCATCGAAGGGAAAGACGACACATGGCGCTATCCGTGCAAAAATTTAGCAGAAGACGGCATGTACTGCGAATTGTAATTGTTTATCCACAAAAGGAAAAACTGCCGAATTTCTAATCGGCAGACAAAATCGTTATAAAAAAATGGAAATAAAAATAGCGCAAGACATCTTTTCTCTTAACCAAGCTTTTACCGATTGGATGAAAACCATATTGTCCCAACAGGAAGAAATGACGTTGGCTTTATCGGGTGGTTCTACTCCAAAATCGTTATTCGATTATTGGGCAGAACACCACACGACCGATATCGACTGGAAAAAGATTAAATTTTTTTGGAGCGATGAACGTTGCGTTCCTCCCACCGACAATGAGAGCAATTATAAAATGACCAAGGAGCATCTTTTTGATCGAATTGCTATTCCGGAAGAACATATTTTCCGCATCTACGGAGAAAACGATCCCGAAAGAGAAGCCAAACGCTATGCAGAAGTACTGCAAAGAGAGGTAAGGACTGTGAAGGGTATCCCCTCTTTCGATATTCTCATGCTGGGAATGGGTGAAGACGGACATACAGCATCCATATTCCCTCACCAGCTCTATTTATGGGATACGGAAGAACTTTGCGTTGTAGGAATACATCCGCAAACAGGACAAAAGCGCATCAGTCTTTCGGGAAAAACAATCAACGCCGCACAAAATGTGGCTTTTCTGGTTGCCGGAGAAGCCAAAGCCGATAAGGTAAAAGAAATTATCGAATCAAAAGAAACAGCACAAAAACGTTATCCGGCCGCCAAAGTTTGCCCCACATCAGGAAATTTAATATGGTTCATGGATCGTGAGGCGGCTAAAAAACTTGCTGCCGGTTCATATTCATTTTAACGTTTTCACCTTATAATGGCAATCGGTTTTGCCTTTCATCAGATTCGATAGTTTGCTTTTGATCAACCTCTTGCGCATAGGATTAATTTTATCCACAAACAAAATTCCGTCCAGATGATCGTATTCGTGTTGAATGGCGCGTGCTTTATACCCTTCATATACTTCATCATGCGGCTGCAAATTTTCATCGAGATATTGAATGCGTATGCTATTTTCACGCGGCACCTTCTCATGGATTCCCGGTAAGCTTAAACAACCCTCCTCCATAAGTTCGATATCGCCCGTTCGTTCTAAAATATGCGCATTGATAAACACTTTCTTAAACCCGTCGAATTCGGGATCTTCGTCTGCCAATACCGTGAGATCAACAACAAAAATACGATCTTCGAGCCCAACCTGTGGAGCTGCCAATCCAACGCCATCGGCATTGTACATCGTTTCAAACATATTCGCGATCAACTCCTTCAAATGAGGGTAGTTTGCAGGATCAATATTGTTGGCAACTTTTCTCAAAACGGGTTGCCCATAAATGTATATCGGTAAAATCATCGTTCGTATTACTGTCTCATTCGTTTACTTTCCATATATCCTTGAAGAATAATGGTTGCACTGATTTCGTCGACCAATGCCTTGTTTTGTCTGTCTTTTTTCTTCAATCCACCGTCAATCATGGCCTGATGCGCCATTTTCGACGAGAAACGTTCATCGAAATATGCTATCGGAACAGAGGGATATATTTGCCTCAATTTATGGACAAAAACTTGAACCCGCTGCATATTTTCCGACATCTCGCCGTTCATTTGCTTGGGCAATCCTACAACAATGGCGGATACCTCTTCTTTTTGCAGATAATCGCGAAGAAAATCAAATATTTCTGAAGTTTTGACGGTTGTTAGTCCGTTTGCAATAATCTGCAACGGATCGCTCACCGCAATACCTGTGCGTTTTTTCCCGTAATCGATGGCAAGAAGTCGCCCCATATCATCTGTTAAACCTGAAATTTTCTGCGACGCAATTCAAAATCGTGTCCCAAGTACTTCTCTCTAACAATGGGATTAGCTGCCAATTCTTCCGCCGTTCCCTGAAACAATACTTTACCTTCGAAGAGAAGATAGGCACGATCCGTAATACTGAGTGTTTCGTCGACATTATGATCGGTTATCAAAATGCCGATGTTGCGATATTTCAATTGAGCCACAATGGATTGTATATCCTGCACAGCAATTGGATCGATACCGGCAAAAGGTTCATCGAGCATGATAAACTTGGGATCGATAGCCAAACAACGGGCAATTTCAGCACGACGACGTTCACCACCCGACAAACGATCACCTTGATTTTTCCGGACTTTTTGCAACCCGAATTCCGAAATCAAGCTTTCGAGTTTTTGTTTCTGTTCATTCGGTGTTTTATCGGTAAACTCCAATACGGAACGGATATTGTCTTCCACTGTCATTTTTCTGAAAATGGATGCCTCCTGTGCCAGATAACCTACGCCATGGCGCGCACGTTTGTAAACAGGAAACTTAGTTATATTGGTGTTGCCAAGATAAATTTCGCCTTCATTAGGAACAATTAATCCCACTGCCATATAAAAAGTAGTGGTTTTTCCTGCACCGTTCGGTCCCAACAGCCCGACAATCTCTCCTTGGCATACATTAATGGAAACATGATCCACCACTGTACGCGTCCGATATTTCTTTACCAAATTCTCGGTACGCAACATCAGTGGTTCATCTTCCAAATTGGAAGTTTCTACAACATTCACCACATCAACTAAATTCTCATCCATTATTATCGAAAAATTTATGCAAAGATACAAAATTTGAGCCAAATCTGTAAAGTCAACCGACAGATATAACACAAGAAACATTCTAACCATGGCAGCAGTATGATTTCGACCAAAAATAGGGATTATTTTCGCCATCAATCGAAATCAGTTGTCGTTTGTCATCGAAATTGTATTCAAAGAGCTTTCTTTTAGTAGTGATTATTCTCTTGTAAATCCGTTAGAAAACCGCAATGATATCCTTTGACCGCGACATAAAGGTAAAACGTTCGCTTCATGTCTGCATCAAGGAGAGGACAAAAACGGCAAATTCCGTTGTTTGGAAATAAGTTCGATTTGCGTTTTTGAAGTATAATCAACAAAATTGTCAAGCGTACTTGGTGCAGCCTTGGTACGGACTTGGTACAGCCATGATATGTATTTCTTATTGTCGCAAGACGTCAGATTTGCACGTCTAATTCTCCAACAAAATATTCAACTTTGATCCACTTGAATAAGTCGTATTTACCGAACATGAGCAAAAAATGGACCTAATAATCAAGTTTTTACAAAATTTATTATAAGCATTTTGGACTTTTTTAAAGCAGACTTAACTTTAATAACTCAGGGAAATTTGACTGCATTCCGTTTCCCCTCCCACCGGCGGATTCATTTTGGCAATTCTCACTTCAAGATGCACTATTTGTGGAAACGACGATTTTATTCGTTCCAATATCCGATAGGCTGCATTTTCCATAAGTTGCGATGGTTTTAGCATCTCCGATTTCACTAATTCGTATGCGGCTGCATAATTTATAGTATCTTCAATGTTGTCGGTTTTACAAGCTTTAGAAAGATCGGCTTCGATACGGAGATTAACCATAAATTCGTTCCCAACCACCGTTTCCTGAGAAAATACGCCGTGATGGGCGAAAAAACGCATATTCTTCAGTTCTATAACCGTTTTCATTTATTTCAACTTTTTTAAAGCTCAAATGTAACGAAATGTTCTTACATTTGTTGTGTGAAAACAAAAAATAACATGACAACAAAACCCAATCAAATCATCGAAAGGCTTTCAGCTTTGAGAAAATTCATGGAAATGCAGCATCTGGATGCTTTCATTGTTCCGAGCACCGATCCACATCTAAGTGAATATCCGCCAAAAAGATGGGAATGCAGAAAATGGATTACCGGCTTTACCGGATCGGCAGGAACTGCAGTAATCACAAGGAAACAGGCAGGTGTATGGACGGATTCGCGCTATTTTCTTCAAGCTGCACAACAACTGGAAGGAACAGGATTTGATTTGTATAAAATGGGTATGCCCGAAACACCGGATATGATCGACTGGGTCATTGAACAAGTAGGCAAGGGCGGAAAAGTTGGCATCGATGGAATGGTGTATGCAGCATCGGAAGCCAAAAATCTGATAAACAAACTCGAGTCGAAAGGGATTGAAACAGAAACGGGATTTGATCCTTTTGAAGAAATATGGGAAGATCGGCCGGAAATACCCAAAAACAAAATTTTTACCCTTTCCGAAGAAATTACAGGAGAATCGACTAAAAGCAAAATTGAACGAATCATTAAGGAAATCGATAAAGCAGGAGCTGACGGAATTGTTATTGCAACACTCGATGCCGTTGCTTGGACATTTAACATCAGAGGCAATGATGTAGAATACAATCCGGTGGCTGTTGCCTATGGGTATGTTTCGAAAAATGAATCCATTTTGTTTATCGATTCCGACAAACTCACCCCGTCAATCGCTTCGGAACTGCAATTGCAAGGCATAAAAACGGCTGATTATAACCATATCTTCGATTATATTGAAAAACTTCCTGAAAAAACAACGGTTTGCGTAACAGAAAGCAAAATAAATTATTCCCTTTATAGAGCACTTTGCGAAAGATGTAAGGTTATTGATCGCCCTTCGCCAATCGACCTGATGAAAAGTATGAAGAACGAAACCGAACTGAACGGTTTTCGCCGCGCAATGGTGAAAGACGGAGTGGCATTGACCCGATTTTATATGTGGTTGGAAAAAGCAGTACCTACAGGTAAGGTAACGGAAATGACCATTGCAGAAAAGTTAAGGGAATTCCGTTCGAAGCAGGATCAGTATATGGGTGAAAGTTTCGGTACCATTGCGGGTTATGCTGCACACGGAGCCATCGTTCACTACAGTGCTACTCCCGAAAGCAATTCAACTATAGAACCCAAAGGGTTGCTGCTTATCGATTCGGGAGCCCAATTTATGCATGGAACAACAGACATAACACGTACAATTGCCCTGGGTGAAGTCACTCCTCAAATGAAAAAAGACTATACCAAGGTACTAAAGGGACATATTGCGTTGGCAACAGCTATATACCCCGAAGGAACACGAGGGTCGCAGCTTGATATTTTGGCTCGCAAACCACTGTGGGATGATTGCGAAACCTACTGGCATGGTACCGGCCACGGCATCGGCCATTTCCTTAATGTGCACGAAGGCCCGCAAAACATTCGCACGGAAGAAAATCCCACTCCGCTCAAAAAAGGAATGGTTACTTCCAACGAACCGGGTATCTATCGTACCGATCAATACGGCATCCGCATAGAAAACCTGGTAGTTGCCGAGGAATACAAAAAAACCGAAGATTTCGGTACATTCTATCATTTTGAAACCCTTACCCTTTGCCCAATCGACACTAAACCTGTTGAAACGGATATGCTTACCGAGAAAGAAAAAACATGGCTTAACAACTATCACCGGATGGTATACGATAAATTGCAACACCATCTGAACGATGAAGAAAAAGCCTGGTTGAAAGTAAAAACAAAAGCAATATAAAAAGAATCATTCAAAATGGCGCTTATCAAATCAGTAAGAGGATTTACCCCGAAAATAGGAGAAAATACATTTCTGGCCGATAATGCCACCGTGATTGGTGACGTAATTATTGGAAACCATTGCAGTGTATGGTTTAATGCCGTCTTACGTGGCGATGTCAACTCCATCCGCATCGGAAACAGGGTAAATATCCAGGATGGCACAGTGATTCATACCTTATACGAAAAATCGGTTACCGAAATTGGCGACGATGTTTCAATTGGTCACAATGTGGTGATACATGGAGCCAAAATAGAAGACGGGGCACTTATCGGCATGGGGGCTATCGTATTGGATCATGCGATAATTGGTGAAGGGTCCATTATTGCTGCCGGCGCGGTGGTTCTAAGCAATACAATAGTTGAACCCGGCAGCATATATGCAGGCGTTCCTGCCAAATTCGTCAAGAAAGTCGACGCCGAACAGTCGAAAGAAATGAATCAAAAAATTGCCCGGAACTATCTCATGTATTCCGAATGGTATAAAGAAGAAAATAAATAAATCGTTTTGCTTATTCATGGAATAATCGGACGATGGGTTCATAAGAACCGCAACGAAAAGTGTATTGTTTCTCCTACATTTCGATTTGTATGATTATACTCATAATTATCCTTTTTATAGCCGGTTATTTGTTGATTGCGATGGAACAATCTATCCGCATCAATAAAGCAAGCATTGCACTGCTACTCGGCACCTTACTTTGGATCATTTATCTTTATATTGCTCCCGATATTGTTCCACAGGTGGCACCGGATCAATTCCGACATTACCTGGATTTGAATCCTGCGTTGCAATCCTATTCTTATAAAGAGCAAATCAGGGATTTTGTAGTCAACTTTCAAATTCTCGAATCCCTCGGCGATATCGGGGAGACCATTTTGTTCCTCCTGGCAGCGATGACGATAGTAGAAATCATCGACGTACACGGAGGGTTTACGTATATTACCGACCACATCACTACCCGTCATAAAAGGCGTTTGTTGTGGCTTATTGGTTTTATCACGTTTTTCATGTCTGCCGTACTCGACAATCTTACCATTACCATTATCATGCTCATGCTTGTCAGACGAATCATACCCGATCCGCGTGAACGATGGCTGTTCGGTGGGATTATTGTGATTGCGGCAAACAGTGGAGGAGCTTGGTCGCCCATAGGTGATGTGACTACGATTATGCTGTGGACAAAAGGAAATGTAACGTACAAGATTATCCCTCAACTTTTCTTGCCAAGTCTCGTTTCCATGGCAATCCCTACTTTTGTGGCGCAATTTTTCTTTCATGGCAAAATTAAAGACAACCCGGAAAAGACGAATCCTCATCCACAAAAGAAACCACAAAACTACATGTCTTCTTCCGATCGATTGGCTATTCTGATTTTCGGGCTGCTCATTCTGGTCCTTTCTCCCGTTTTTAAAGCGATCACCAATTTACCGCCTTTCATCTGGTTACTGTTTGGTGTAAGCTTGATGTGGATTTATACAGAAATCATTTACAATTATAAAGTAACCATCGACGAGAAAAATAAAGTAAGGGTATCAAAAGTATTTAAACGATTAGATTTCTCTACGTTGATGTTTTTTTTAGGCATTCTGCTTGCTGTAGATGCCCTTCAAAAAGCCGGAATATTGGGAAGTGCATCGGAATTCCTGGCTCAAAAAGTGCCCAACATTTATGAACAAGGGATTTTAATCGGATTACTTTCATCCGTAGTAGATAACGTACCCTTAGTGGCTGCAGCTATCGGAATGTATCCGTTGGTTGATCCGGCAACATTATCTACGTTCGCAGATCCTGCCTTTATGCAAAATTTTGTACCTGATGGCATATTCTGGCATTTTATCGCCTACTGTGCCGGCGTGGGCGGCAACATTCTTATTATCGGATCGGCGGCAGGTGTGGTTTTCATGGGAATAGAAGGGGTATCTTTCGGATGGTATTTAAAACGCATGACCCCCATTGCTCTTATCGGCTATCTGGCCGGTGCAGGAATTTATATTCTGCAACACATGCTTATCGTTTAAAAAAACGATTTTTCATCTTTCATGAGCAGTGCCTCGCCGTTCGGTTTTGACCATTTTAAAAAGTTGATCGTTGGGACGGATTTTCGCCGGAGTTTTAATGGAAAAATGATCGCCTTTCGCCGCTTCGGTAACTGTTTGCAAGTTTACCCGAATATCGTGGGCCGTAAAAAAAACAGCACCGGTGGTCGGGCCGGTAATCAGCAATTCATCGCCCTCTTTAACCGATTGTGTTTCCACAAGAAACTCAGCCACACTCAGGTTGTTGAAAAATTTAATGGCTTTACCCACGTACACTTTTCGCTTGGTAGCCCCTGATCCGTAGCGATGCGTCCACTCGCCTAAACGTTGGCCGAGATAATACCCGTCCCAAAAGCCACGATTGAAAACCGAAGCCAATTGTTCGTTCCATCTGTCGATTTTTTCCTGTGTAAACGTATCGTCACAATATGCCTGCACAGCTTCTTTATAACAGGCAGTTACAATGCGTACGTATTCTGGTCCACGGGCACGACCTTCGATCTTAAACACCCGAACACCGGCATCCATCATTTTATTCAAAAAATGAATGGTCTTCAAATCCTTAGGTGACATGATGTATTCGTTATCGATATTCAACTCGATTTCACTGTCTTTGTCTTTCACAGTATAAGCACGACGACAAATCTGATTGCATTCGCCCCGATTGGCCGATAGATTCTTCTCATGCAAACTCAAATAACACTTGCCCGATACAGCCATGCACAAAGCCCCATGTGCAAACATTTCGATGCGGACCAATTCGCCCGAAGGACCTTTTATCTGCAGGTCAACAATGTCTTTATGAATACCTGCCACCTGATCCAAGTTCAATTCGCGTGCCAGTACAACCACATCGGCAAATTGAGCATAGAACTTCAACGCTTCGGTGTTGGTAATATTGAGTTGAGTTGAAAGATGCACCTCCATTCCGATACTGCGAGCATACATCAAAACCGCTACATCGGCAGCAATAATGGCGGAAAGGCCGGCTTCCTTTGCAGCATCGATTATTTTGTGCATTAACGATAGATCATCATTGTAAATAATGGTATTTACCGTTAGGTAGCTCTTGATATTGTGCTCTTTGCAAATCTGTGCAATACGGTGAAGATCATCTATCGTGAAATTGTTTGAAGACCGGGCACGCATATTCAGCCCTTCAACCCCAAAATAGATTGAATCGGCTCCACCCTGAATCGCAGCCATTAATGACTCATAAGATCCTGCGGGTGCCATGATTTCGTAATTGCAACGGTCTCTCATACTGCTATTCTCCATGGCAAAAGTACTGCTTTTTCCGTTTTTATGGAAATATACTTAAAAAACCATCTCACAAAACCACTATTGGTTTATTTTTTAAGTTGGTTTCGTACACTTTACCCGAAATTTTATTTTATCTTTGCGAAAACACATTTTTATAATTGATAACGCTGTAAAACATGAAAAAGTATTTCCTAATTTCTTTATTCGTAGGATTGGGAATAGGGGTTTTGAATGCTCAAGATCAAAAAAACCGCTATGCCGAAATTACCGATCCCAATTTGATTGCACTGAACAAAGAACCCGCACGAGCCGGTTTCTTCTCATTCACCAATGTAAACGACGCTCTTAATGCGCCATACTCTTCAAAAGGAAGTGAATCCCTTCTTTTGAACGGTAAATGGAAATTTCATTACACGGATAATTTCAACGAACGTCCGATGGATGGATTTTGTGAAGAAAATTTTAACGACAAAAGTTGGAATGACATCCATGTTCCCGGCAATTGGGAAATTCAGGGATTTGGCGTACCTATTTATGTAAATACGGGTTACGAATTTGTATCGCCCGGTTATCCTCCCTATTGGGATAGGCCCAATCCACCGCTGGTTCCAAAGGAGTTTAATCCTACGGGAACATATCGAAAAGAATTCGAAATTCCACAATCGTGGATCGGAAAAGATATCATTCTCAGTTCAGACGGCACAAAAGGAGCCGCCTACTTCTATCTTAACGGTAAATTTCTGGGTATGACCAAAGACAGCAAAACTCCGGCCCGTTTTAATATTTCCCGTTTGGCAAAAGCCGGAAAAAATGTGTTGGCCATACAAATCCATCGGTTCTCGGATGCTACTTACATGGAATGTCAGGATTTTTGGCGCTTATCGGGATTGGAACGCGACGTTTATGTCTATGCCCGCCCAAAAACACATATTGCCGATTTTTTTGCACACACTCCATTGGATGAAAACTATAAAAACGGAAAATTTGCATTGGAAGTAACGATTGCAAACACTGATAATGCTACCGAAAATTTCAGCGTTTCGTATGAATTGAAGGATAAAGATGGCCAAGTTGTGAGCAATGGATCGCAATCAGGCAATACAAAGGAAAATACCTTAATAACTTTTGCGAACGATATTCCAAACGTCAAACAATGGTCGGCAGAAGAACCCAATTTATATACGCTCGCTATCGAACTTAAAGATGGCAATAACAAAACCCTTGAGGCTACAGCTGTAAAAGTTGGCTTTAGAACGGCCGAAATTAAAAACAAACAGTTTTTAATTAATGGGAAACCGGTTCTGATTAAAGGAGTAAATACCCACGAACACAACGAATATACAGGGCACTACGTTAGCGAAGAACTCATAAGAAAAGATTTTGAACTTTTCCGTAAGTACAATGTAAACACAGTACGTACTTCTCATTATCCTCAATCCGAATTGTTTTACAAACTGGCCGACGAATACGGCATTTACGTAATTGATGAAGCCAATATAGAAAGTCACGGCATGGGTTATGATCTTCGTAAAGGAGGAACGCTGGGAAATAATCTTTTATTTCTTGAAAGTCACTTGAACCGTACCCGAAACATGGTGGAACGCGACAAGAATCATCCTTGCGTAATCACATGGTCGTTAGGGAACGAAGCCGGAAACGGTTACAATTTTTACGAAACGTATCTTTGGATAAAAAAACGCGATAACTCGCGACCGGTACAATATGAACGTGCCGGAATGGAATGGAATACGGATATTTATTGTCCGATGTACAGTACTCCTGCCGATATCGAAAGATATGCACAAAGTCCGCGATCCGATCGTCCGCTTATCCTTTGCGAATATGCTCATGCAATGGGTAACAGTTTGGGTAATTTTATCGAATATTGGGATATTATCCGAAAATATCCGTTGCTGCAAGGTGGCTGCATTTGGGACTGGGTTGATCAAGGAATTGCCCAAAAAGATAAAGAGGGAAACAAATTCTGGGCTTACGGAGGCGATTTCGGTCCTAAAGGGACTCCATCATCAGGCAATTTCTGTATCAATGGGGTTATCTTTCCCGATAGAACTACCAAACCCCAAACCGAAGAAATGCGTAAAGTGTATCAGAATGTTTGGTTTAAAAATTTCGACCCTGAAAAAGGCACTGTAGAAATATATAACGAGAATTTTTTCATAGATTTAAGCCAGTATAATTTCTTCTATACCATTAAATCGGAGGGTAAAAAACTGACCGAAGGAAAGCTCACAATAAATGTGAAGCCTCAAGAAACCGAAAAAGTAAGCATCCCGAATTTTGCATCTTTTGCCAATTCGAAAAAACAATTGAGCATCGTTTTCGAAATGAAACAGCGACAAGACAATCGACTTATTCCTGCCGGATGGGTTGTTGCTCGTGAACAATTTACCGTAAACGATTTTCCCAAATTACAACTTGCATCTCATCTCAAAACAGCTACCGTAAAAGATGACGGAACAACATTAATTGTAAACGGGAGCAACTTTAAGGCAATTTTCGACAAAGCAAGCGGAGTGCTTACTTCATATAAAGTTAATGGAACAGAGTATGTAAATGATGGTTTCGGACTGCGTCCATTCTTCTGGCGGGCACCAACCGATAATGACTATGGGGCTCAGCTTCCAAGAAAATTGAATGCTTGGGAAAAAGCCAGCTATCAAGAACTGAAAGCAGAAGATTTCAAGGTGAGTCAAGGAGATGAAACAACCATCAGTTATCGTTATACCTATCCTCAAACCAATGCAATTAATACTGTAACTTATACAATATATAATAACGGAATCATTCGGGTTGATAATCATTTTGATGCTTCTCGCTGCGAACTCCCTTTCATTCCTAGAATTGGGATGAGAATGCAGTTACCCAATTATATCGTAAATGCAGAATATTATGGCCGAGGACAATGGGAAAACTACGATGATCGTAAAACTTCAACATTCGTGGATCGATATTCATGCCCGATCAAAGAAATGGTAACCAAATATATACGCCCTCAAGAAAACGGACATTATGTTGATGTCAACTGGCTGGCTTTAACGCAATCGTCAGGTAAAGGATTGCTATTTGTTGCGGATGACACATTTGAATTCAATGCTTCAAACTATTTACTGGAAACCATTTCAGATGGTGAATCACTGAATCTTGATGCACCGGTTGGGGCTGCTCCTCGTCCCAAACATCTTAACGATTATAAACCCTCTCCATTGGTCGATCTATTTATTGATTACCGCATGCAGGGATTGGGTGGAAATAATAGTTGGGGCGCTTTACCACTTGATCAATATATGATTAAACCCTCTTCTACCCCCGTTGATTATGGGTTCACAATCATTCCTATCAAAAACAAAAAAGAAATAGACGACTATTTCAAGAAATAATGGAACTATATCCCAACAAAAAACGGATAAACCAAAAAAGAAGATTATGGTTTATCCGTTTTTTATAATGTTTTAATGTCGAATTTACATATAACTTTTCATTCCACTATTTCATTAATAAAACTCTCTACTTCAGTGTAGGCAATAGACATTATCTTTTGGAGCTCGCCGCCTACCTGAGAAGCAAATAAAGCTGAATTCATTTGGGAAATATAAATATTGCCATCAGCTTTCTTATAGACAGAAATACGACAAGGCATCATTGTGGAATATATTCGAAATTCATCTTCCGATAAAAGTCTGTATGCATAAGCAGGATTACACAACTCCATGTTTTTAATGGGAAGAATTTCTTTGCCATTTTTACTCATCGTTTCTTGCAAATCATGTATATGCATAACTTTCCATCTGCCGGCATGAATTATTCCTGTTAATTCGGATATTGTTTCATCGAAACCAAGTTTACTCTTGTATTCAAAAAACATCGGTTGCATAGAATATTATTTATGATTTTTTTAACAATACCTCTTCAATAGCTTTTTTCAAGACGTCTTTAGGCAGTGCTCCTTGAGCCATTTGAGGGGATTCGCCTAACGGGCAGAATAGTAAAGTAGGAATACTACGAATACCAAAATCTGCAGCTAGTTCCTGTTCGGCATCGGTGTCAACTTTGTAAATATAAATCTGCCCATCATATTCTTGAGCAAGCTCTTCCAAAATAGGCGCGATCATTTTACAGGGACCACACCAATCAGCATAAAAATCAATAATACAAGGCTTATCGCCAAGATATACCCATTTATCGGGATTTTCCTCGTAATTTGCAACTTTTTTCAAAAAATCAGCTTTTGTTAAATAAATTGGTTTTGCCATAGAAATGTTTGTTTTTGGTGAATTAATTTTCTGTTCCTGCTTATCTGCCTTCCCGGCAGAAGCATTTTCTTTGTTTTCCTTACGATTACTGCAAGACAAAAGCAATAATCCTAAAGTGATGACTGTGAAAAGAGTTTTTATATTCATTTCGTTTTGTTGTTTATATTTTAGGTAGTTGATTATGTATATTGTTTCATCACACACGCAGCCAATTGCAAAACACGTTTATCTTTAATAGAATAAAAACAATTTTTCCCACTCTTTCTACAGTTAAGAATACCTTTGGCACGCATATCGGTAAGATGATGAGAAAGAAGCGACTGAGAGCAATCCATCTCTGACATCAACTCAGAAACCGATTTTTCCTCATCTTCAGACAATTGTGAAATAACGCACAAGCGGATCTCATTTGCTACTGCCTTTAATAGATAAGCTGCCTCCTCAAATCGTTTTTTATCCTTTTTACTCATCTACTTTTCCTCGAAATTATATCTATATATGAACATGTTTTCATATAATGAATAGCAAAGGTACATCATTTTTTTAATCAACAAACCACAAAAAAGCTTTTTATAATAATTTAAGATAGTATGTAAGTTTGGCTTCGATAATGCGATGAGCAGAACGAGAATAATAATCCTCTCTTCGGTTATTGAGAATATCACCCAATCCAAAATAATACCTTCCTTCGAGATCAAAATCGCCGATGCCGGTTTTTAACGCAAAACCGATACCGGCTATAATTCCGTAATCGAATTTATGAGAAGCATTTTCATATCTTTCCTCAGGAACAGCATAGGCATGCTGGTCGGTTGATTGCTGCACAATGTATTCTGCCAAAGCATCACTCATTGAAGAAGATTCGCTCAAAAGATAGCCTATCTGAGGACCAATATTGAAAATAAACCGACTTTTGTTTCCAAAATAAACATGCGTCATAAAAGGTATCTCAAGATAATTAAGGGTGCGAGAGTAACTATATTCGGGATTATTTTTGTAATCTTCTGTCCAACCACACTGCAAAAAGTTCATTTCAAGGATTAATCCCAAGTTTTTCTCCGAAATATATTTAGCTGAAACCCCTCCTTGAAAACCTTTATGCGTATTCTGACTAACCTTGGGAACAAAATCAACATTCGAAAAAATCATACCTCCTCCGGCCCCCACATATAATTCCGGTCGGAATTTGTTTTTTTGTGCAAAAAACGGAAAAACAGATAAAACACACAGTGTAAGCAAAAGAAAACGCTTCATCGACTCTTATCGAATTTTATAACTTTATAATCAGGGCTATAATAAACCCAATATAATCCCGTGTTAATGAACCCACCCCAATTGTTTACTCGTTCAAAATTGAAGGCAAACTGAACAGTTTTTACTCGAAGATGATGAATATTTTGTTCGAAATTCTGGCCATACCGATAAATTGCGGTCAAGAAAAAAAGGCCAGTGTCATAGCCAAGCATTGCGTAACGAGGATAAATATTCATTATATCTCTTCTATACCATTTCCTGAAATTGGCAATAAACTCCTTTGTGTCGGCATCATTATCGTCTACAAAAAAAGAAGAATAAATATAAGTGCCAAACTTATGATAATCGTTTTTGAATTTTGAATCATACGTCTGCCACTCAGGATAACCAAACAAACGAATAGTATAATCGGTATTATTTTGCTGAATCATTTTTAATGCTTCCAATGTTTGACGCAACGAAGAAGCATCAGCCGAAGTAGGTACAATTACATTTTCCTTGTTCGCCACCAAAAGTGGAAGTAATGTTTCTTCCAACAAATTATCTATTGTAACAATTCGATAATAAATATTGTTTTGTTTCAGATCGGTTTGTAAAGTATTAATAAAATCATCTTTATCCGACTTCCCATTCACTTTCAAAAAAACAATATTAGAATTCTTAAATGTTTCATTAAAAATACTCGATGCTTTAGCATAAATATAAGACTGAGGTGAATTTACCTGAAAAATATTGCTGTTATTCAACACTTCGGTATTTTTCGATGAAAAAGGAACTACATATTTTATATTATAAAACGCTGAGAAATCGGATAAGATTTTAATTTGGTTGTCGGAAACACCTCCAATAATCAAATTCAACGACTTCATTTCGACAGTTTCAAGCAAACTTTTCAGCTTTTTAAGATCATCCTCTTTGCCAATTTCAAAAACATACAATTCGATATTTGCTCCTTGATCTTTTAATTTGTCCACAGCCAAAAGTAATCCTTCATAATATTCCTGCAAACGAAAATGCATTTTATCGGTTTCATCCAGAAAGGGCATCAACAACCCCACTTTAATCACATCTACTTTTACAGGATGTTTATTTGGGCGAAGCAATAAGTTGGTTTTTATTTCTTCAGCCAATCGATTCCCTTTACCTGACCGACCGGTAACCACAGGGATTAACAACTCCATATCGACTTTCAGACTGTCGGAAGGCAGCGAATTGACACGCTGAATTTCATCAACGGAAACGCCATATTGACGAGCAATACTATAAAGCGTATCGCCTTTTTTAACTTTATGAACTACGTGCTTGATTTGACGATCAGAAGAAACAAAAGTTTCATTTGATCCGGGAAAAGGTATGCGAATGGTTTTACCAATCTGAAATGTTTCTTCTGACAAACCGGGGTTGGCAGCTATAATGTCTTCCGGCTTAATCGAATACATACGAGCCAAAGAATATAATGTTTCTTTAGGCATGATCGTATGATAACGGTAATGCTCCTCTTTTCCTGTAGCCGCCGGCTGCGGAATAATAAGCTCTTGCCCAACCTTAATCATCTCTCGCGCTGTAGGATTATAACGGTAAATTTCTTCAACAGTTATATGATACATTTGAGCAAGCGAATATACAGTTTCGCCTGGCGAAACAATATGTTTGAAAGTATTGGATACAGTTGAAGCAGTTATAGGAGACTGATTTGTTGGAGGGTTTTGAAATGTGGAAGTTTGGTCAGTATCTTTAATAGGAATATATAAAACCTGACCACTCTTCAGCCCATTCTCTATCGATGGATTAAATTTCAATATCTCATCTGCATTTACAGAAAATGTACGAGAAATAAGATAGAGACCTTCACCGGCTTTTACGTGATAAACATAAAACATTTTGCCGTTCATCGTAACTTTTTCATAGGGAAGCTCCTGTGCATGAACAGTACAAAAAACAAAGAAAAAAATTATTGCGGTTAATTTACCTAAAGAAATATGACGCATCTCTAGTTGTTCTTGATTTCGCTTTTTTAATTTATTACAAAAATAGGAATAAAAGTGAGAACATCAGATTAATCAATCAATTATCAGTGTAATTTTAAATTATTAGCACATTAATCCATGAATTTTAATATTTCAGGTCTTCTTCCGAAACCCTCCTTCTTTCTTTATCGCGATAGCGACGATATTCCGGAAGAAAATCTTCAAATTTTCCGTTTTCGTTATATTTCCGGATAATTTTCTGTGCTTTATTAAACGATTTCTCTGCTTCGTCAAACTTCAACTCATGCATTTGTCGAATAGATTCGTTGGTGAATTTCGCTGCTTTTCGAGCATCTTTACTCATAGAATTACATGATATGCATGCACAAAAAATGCACACAAAAATTCCATATGCAAGAGGAGATATTCGCATGTTCATCCTTTCTTAATTGAATTTGTTTAAAAGGGAAGATCTTCCTTATCCACATTCATCGAATCGTCGATATTGGAAACCGATGGGGTGGTTTCCTTGACTGAGGACATTTTTCTCTTGTTCATTTTTGAAGGGAATTCGCGATAAGTCGTTTTTTCTACAGGATCTCGGAAGAGTGCGTATTCACTGTCAAAATTCATTCTCGCAATGCCGGTTGGACCATTTCGATGTTTGGCCAAAATGATTTCTGCAACACCTATGAGCGAATTTCCATTTTCATCTTCCGTGATTTTATAATACTCCGGACGATGAATAAAGCAAACAATATCCGCGTCTTGTTCAATAGCTCCCGATTCACGAAGATCAGCCAATTGCGGGCGTTTACCTTCATTACCCTGCCGACTTTCAAGACTTCGATTCAATTGTGACAACGCAATTATCGGAATATTCAATTCTTTTGCAAAACTCTTTAACGAACGCGAAATCGTACTCACTTCTTGCTCACGACTTCCGAATGTCATGCCACTGGCATTCATTAATTGAAGGTAATCGATAATGATTACTTTAACGCCGTGTTCCCGAACCAAACGCCGTGCTTTGGTTCGCAACTCGAATATCGATAAACTAGGTGTATCATCAATAAAAATAGGGGCATTATATAATTGTTTTATATTTTTGTCAAGCAACATCCATTCCTCTTCTGTAAGGCGTCCACTTTTAATATTTTCACCTCGAATCTGACAAACATTTACAATTAATCTGTTTACTAGTTGTACATTGGACATTTCTAAGGAAAAAATTCCTACGGGATATTCATAATCTAAAGCCATATTTTTGGCCATGGATAAAACAAATGCCGTTTTCCCCATTGCCGGACGTGCAGCGATAATAATAAGATCGGAATTTTGCCAACCCGACGTCATCTTATCCAACTCTTTGAAACCTGTACGCAGTCCGCTGAGTCCGTCCTTACGATTTGCCGCAACCTGAAGATTGTCTAAAGCTTCTTTAATAATAGGATTTATCTGAATGACATCCTTCTTCATATTACGCTGCGATATTTCAAACAAACGTCCTTCGGTTTCCTGCATCAGATCATCCACATCTACAGTTTCATCAAAAGCTTGCTGAGCAATTTCAGAAGAAAAAGAAATGAGTTGCCGTGCCAAATATTTTTGTGCAATAATGCGTGCATGATATTCGATATGTGCTGAAGACGCTACTTTTTCAGTCAATTCCGCTATATACACGGCTCCTCCAACCGATTCTAACTCACCCCGTTTTTTCAGTTCTTCAACAACCGTAAGCACATCAATGGGCTTTTGTTGAATAGCTAAGTTCTGAATGGCTCCGAAAATCATCTGATGAGAAGGATCATAAAAGCTCTCAGGCTTGAGTATATCGCTAATAACAAAATAAGCATCTTTTTCGAGCATCAGTGCGCCTAAAACTGCCTCTTCAAGTTCTTTTGCTTGAGGCGGCAATTTCCCGATATCCGGAACCAGGACAGGTTTTTCTACTACTTTTACTTTTTGCTGACGTTTCTGCTTTTCCATTTTTACTGTTTTTTTCCTGCTAATTCAATTCAATCAACGCCGAACTTATTTACAAAGATGCAAAAAAATTCGCTAAGTTCAACTTAGAAGTGCGAATTCCCCGCTAAGTTTTATCGAGGTTTTTTTAAACAAAACCATGAAAAACACCGCGGGGGATTGCCCAACGGCCGGGGGTGCGAAACCCCCGAAGAGTGTCAGAATCAACCGGCAACATAATTTAACGAAAAAGGAGACCGAAGTCTCCCTAAAATTAACTATTATGTTGCTTATGAAATACAAACAGTTAACTTCGGAACAAAGGTACGCAATTTATTTGGGTCTGAAAGAAGGAACAAGTAAAAAGGATATTGCATTACGAATAGGAGTTCACCTCTCGACCTTGTATAGAGAATTGG
>DBPW01000031.1 GCA_002305015.1 Bacteroidales bacterium UBA1410 | reverse complement strand
TATTTTTTCTTGATTTTTGCGGCAAATCCTCCGCCGGGCATCAGTGTAATTGTTAATTTTTGATTGTCTGGAAGCGAAACGATTTCCCTTTTATAATCGCGAGCAGCACGATCGGCATTAATCCCGTCGCTGAATAACTCCACTTCGTAATGGCCTCTATCGAGGAAAGATAAATCGACCGTAACTTCTCGTTTTTCCCAATTGGTCAAACCTCCCACATACCATACGTCATTTTTTTGGCGTGCCATAACAATATATTTGCCTATTTTTCCGTCTAACGCAAGGGTCTGATCCCAAACGGTGGGTATATCGGCAATAAAACGGGTACATTCCGGCTCCCGAAGATAATTTGAGGGACTGTCGCAAAGCATATTCAGTGGCGATTCGAATATCACGTATTCGGCCAATTGGCGGCAACGGGTGCCCTGGCTCATCGGTTCACTGTTTATCGGGCGGTAATTTTCTTTTGTGGCGTTTCTCATGGCTCCCTGAGTATAATCCAATGGTCCGGCCAGCATCCGGATATAAGGCATGGTTACCTCGTACGTTACCATATCGACCGATGGGGGTGCCCATTTTACCTGTTCCAGTCCGTGCACACCTTCAAAATTGATCACATTGGGATAGGTGCGATGCAGGCCTGTTGGCTTGTATGCGCCGTGAAAATCGATCATCAGTCCGTATTTGGCTGCCGTTTCGGCACAACGATAATAAAAATTGACCATCGCCTGGTCGTCTCTGTCCATGAAATCTACCTTAAACCCTTTGACTCCCATATCGGAATAAGTCTTGAAAACGTTTTCCATATCGCGATCGACCGCCCAATAGCCTGCCCAAAGAATAATTCCTACATGGCGAGATTTTCCATAATCTGTCAATTCCCGAATATCAATTTCGGGAATCACCTGCAGCAGATCGGCCTGTTTGTTCACAGCCCATCCTTCGTCCAGAATAACGTATTCGATACCCTGTTTCGATGCAAAATCGATATAGTACTTATAGGTCGAATTATTAATGCCGGATTTGAAATCCACCCCATAGAGATTCCAATCGTTCCACCATTCCCATGCAACTTTACCGGGTTTGATCCAGGATATATCCTCTACACGCGAAGGAGACGCCAACAAATATACCAGGTCGTTATCCAGCAGCTCTTTGTCGTTTGTGGAAACGGCAAAGACGCGCCAAGGAAAATTACGACTCCCTTTACATTTGGCTATATAGTTTTCTCTCTCGGTAACCAATCCCTGTAGCATATTGTTCCCGCCTTGTTTTACGTGTTTGGGATAGGGGGCAAACACTCCCCGGAGCGATTGGTCTTCTCCTTTGTTCAGATAAAGTCCCGGATAACTTTCCAAATCAGCTTCTGTAATGCACAGCTTCTTTCCGTCGTTGAGTTCTACAACCAAGGGCAAAAACATCAACCGTCTTTTATCCAGTTCGCTTAATTTCGAATGCGTGTATGTGTTTTCAAACGAATTGAAAAACTGTTCTTCAAATGTTTGTGGATTGTCTTTCCGAACATAGGGAACTATGGTCGGATAATTTTGACTGAATTGAAGATTTACTTCTTCGTTTTGAATCCAAATGCTGTCTTTTTCAGTAGCTGCAAACCGATAGGCCACGCCATGATCATATGCTCTGAAAATTAGGCTGTAGTTTCCCTTGAAATTCAAAATGAGCTCATTATATATGTCGGGGATTTCCTTTTTCTTGTATGTTGTTGAAACAATCATCTGATTGGTATGTTGCGTTTTTTTGCTTTTCAATTTGGGTTTTTCACCCCACACCCTCCCGTCGGCAAGTGTCATGGACACAGGAGAGGGAGCAATGACTTCTGTTTGTTCGTGATTTACGGAAAATCGGATTTTATCGGAGATTTCTACGTTTACCTGTAATTTGCTGTCGGGTGATTTCAATACATACGATTCGGCCATAAGACTTGTAGCTAAAAAGATTGAAATAATAAGCATGTGTAAAGTTTTCATAAAAAAATTTATTTGATTATTCATATTGATTAATAAGTCACGATTAAAAAATAAAGAGAAACTTAATGAAAAACTATTAAAGTTTTTCAACAATTAACTCGATAACATTATCTCGCAAATTTTTCGGATTCACAATAATTCAATCTAATATTAGCTATTAGAGCAAATTCACAGTTGTAGTACCACACATACAACTTTTATCTCTAATATAACTCCAAACTGATATTTACAGATTAGATATTTTTAATGACTTAGTTTTCTAAACATCTTATCATTCCTCATGGTGAACTGACAGCGATGTAAATACACGAAAAATAATGCTATTATAAGTGCTGAAAATTTATTTATCTTTCCTCGCTTCATAATTATTTACTTTAAATTTTCCACTCAATGAGTTTTTCAATAAATATTCTCTTCTTTATTAATTTCAAAGCGATTTTATCGTTTATAGCTTACTGACCAAAATAATGGTTTATCTGTACCTACATATAAAGAAATCTCCCTCACTATCCCTTTCTTCTTATTTGAAATAAGATGCGCATCAGTACAATCAAATTTTACGAAATCGTAGCCTGATGGCTCCGCAATATATAACTTATATTCTTCACCCTTGACAGCTTTACTTTTCCCCTCTAATGTCAGATCTTGCCATTTTAAATCTATCAGGTCATAAGCACCACATGTTATATGTCTGTCAGTAGCAAGAAGCTGGGGATGATCCTTATGTTCGCGAATGCAAAATAATTGGCAATTATAATCGGGATTAATTTCTCTTGTGGAAAATCCTTTGAAAAAGCTTCCTGCTAGCTGTTTCGTCCAGTATTCAAAAACTAAATATTTTTTCGTGTCATCCAAACCCAATTCTCTGAATGTAAGCGTTTGTGATTCCCCTCCTATTTTCCCCAATAACATCCAGTTTTCATAAGGTTCATTGATTTCGAGCATGTAAAGGTAATCTTTATTATCATTTTGTCCTGCATCAAAAACCCTTGGTCCATCGCCACTAAGTTCACTATTCACTCTATAAATCTGTGACGAACGTGAAGGATCCACATCATAAAGCTGCCCGGGTTGAGTAAACATGACCGGTATGCTTCGCCTGGCAGCATTCACAATATCCGTTTCGTACACTTCCGGTTTGTCTGTCAACATAAATACCGATCCTGTTAACGATGTGACCATGCAGGAAGAATATGCATCTTCCTTAGAAAGAACAATATGATCAGGATCATTCCGCCAAACCACGTTATTGAAAGAATTGTATTGCGCAAATCCTGCATATCCGAAACCGTCTCCTCCGATTCTGCATGCATCAATAATTCCTATCAGTTCGGGCCGGATGCCCCAGCATCCTAACATAAAATTCCCCTCCCCAATTTCATTCCGAATGCTCTGAACCAAATTTCTGTATGCTTTTTCCCGGTCGATACCTTTTTTAGAAAAGTACTCATTGTATGAATTGTATCCCTCGTATCGCAAATGCCTCAATGCATCAACTTTATAATAACTCCAACCCATCTCATGCAATCCTTGATAGACAGGTTTTATAAGCGTATTTAAGGTTTTTGAATTTGATCCATCCATAATATATCCCACCCAATTTCCATATGCGGGGTTCCCTACACTGTTTTTTACAAATAAATCTTTATGTGCAAGGGCAAATTCTTTCTGGTGAAAACTTGTATAAGTCCATATTCCAGGCATCAAACCTTTGCTTTTAATATAGCTTGCCAAGTTTCCGAGACCAGAGGGAAATTTATCATTTCCCTCCAACCAACTGGAAGGCAAACCTACCGGCTCTCGTTGATACCCATCGTCTATCTGCAAATAATTCAAACCATACGAAACAAGCTTACTGGAAAGCACATCTGCCACCTGTTTGATCTTATTTTCTGAAATATCTTTAAAATAGGCAAACCAAGAACACCAACCCACAACAGAAGGTTTCCATACATCATAATTCCAAGGCTCGAAATAACTTAGCCCTCTGTGTTTCTGATAATAACGGGGACGGAATCGAAGAGAAATAATATTCCCGAAAATCTCGATCTTAAATTGATGAACATTTCCATTATCCACAACAGGAATGATACGAACTGTTGTCGGGAAATCTACAGACAACACCCAATCGCTTTTACGGTCATAAACAGCATGATTAAGAGAACTATTACTCAACCCGATAGAATGTCTCACGATCTTTTTTGAATCGTGCGGATTATCAGCCTGACACGGAAAAGATTGGGTACTTGCACGAATCATTCCCGTTAATTTCAAAGGTCGACCGCCTGCTGTCCATTCGTAAACCTGGTTTATTTTCCCTTCCTCTTCATCTATTACTTGACTAAATCGGATAGTCGAATCCATATAATCGAATTCCCCCTTAAACAATTCTTGTCCGTCATAGTAAATAGAGAGAGTTTTCCCCTCCAACTTTAATTGTGAAGGAGCATTGGCTGGAGAAACTCCTTCCTGCTTATCAATCGCAAACACATAATTTTCTACACCAACAGAAGATAAGGTAAAAAAAATTATAAAGTAAAATAAAAATTCAGTAGTTCTCATTGAAAAAAATATACTAATGTATTAATAAAAATATTAAATTTGAAACCCACCCGAATTCGCAACATCGACTGTCGCCTCTCGGACATATACAAAAAAGGATTACCAAAAAAGTTACTTTCGCAACCACAGACCTATCAGAATAATCACAGTGCATTTTTCGTTCACATGCTCTTTTGCCTACCAGATACACTTTACCCAAATAATCACGATTCGCCATTGAATCATCCTGGAATAAGACAAAATACTTTGTTTTTCAACGAATTCATTATTATTGCAACGAAATACTTCTAGTTCTTCTACTTTCTTACAAATCGGTAAACTTTAACGGAGTGTGGCGACATTTTTACTTCCATAACTTCTCCTTTCGGCTTAATCTCTTCATGCTGCCACAAGTCTCTTATCCGGTAATCTTGCAACTGATAAGGATCAGTTGACCAATAAGACTCATTACTCGCTTTCAATATTTGGGGAAGATTAACTTCCACAGTTTTCGTTTCGTCACCTCGATTCAGCAGACAAACGGCTTTCTCGTCTCCACTCAGTTTCTTGACCCAAATCTCATATTCGCCATTATCTCTGAAACAGAAAGCCTGTTTCCCCAACTTATCCTGATTGACAGCGATCATCTCTTTATTAGTCAGAATTTCCTGTGTCTCCTTGTCCATTTCCCTTATGTCATTACCGGCCATCAGTGGAGATGCCAACATGCACCATAATGAAAAGTGGGTTTTGTATTCTTCCGTTGTCATTCCACCATTTCCAACTTCAAGCATATCCGGATCATTCCAATGTCCGGGTCCGGCATATCGCCACAAATCTTTCTGCTCATCGAAAATCCCCATCATCGCATCCCATCGGTCCACAATATCTCCCGTCGTCCGCCATAGATGTCCGACTTCTTTCGCCCATTCCCACGGCTTGTTCGATCCCCATTCACAAATACTGAACACAATTGGCCTTCCTGCTTTATACAGTGCATCCCGCATCAGAGTATAAGATGCCTGAGCATTCTGTGTGGTCGAGTAACACCAGTCGTATTTCAAATAATCCACTCCCCAACTGGCATATGTGCGGGCATCCTGAAATTCGTATCCTCTACCGCCGGGTCTTCCTTGACAAGTTTTCGTTCCGGCACATGAATAAATTCCAAATTTCAGCCCTTTAGAATGTACATAATCGGCCACATACTTCATTCCATGAGGAAATCGATCCTTGTCTACTACAATCTCTCCGTTTTCGTCACGATCGACCTGCCAACAATCATCAATTACCAGATATTCGTATCCGGCTCCAGTCAATCCTGTACTCTGCATAGCATCTGCCACTTCCATGATCAATTTCTCACTCACGTTGCATCCAAACCTGTTCCAACTGTTCCAACCCATTGGTGGTGTCTGTGCCAATTGTTCGAACTTTTGTGCCGAACCACTCTTTACCAACAAGGTAAAGAGAAAAATCATCCATAATGTCTTTTTCATTTTTATCTTTTGTTTAGATTTGTTTTAATAGTACAATATTTAATAGCAAAATAACTTTCTTCGCAGTTTTATTGATCAAGAGTTTGAACGGTCATCGTTTCTCCCGCGCCAACGACTACTCTTATCCATGACTCTTTTTCACCATTCGACAAAAGTTCTTTGACATTTGCTTTCACGGGCTTACCATTCAGCAATAAATTTTTGTGAGCACCTGAAAAATATGCCTCCCATTGCACTTGTGGACCCGAATTATTGGTAAAAATTGTTTTTTTATTGCCTTCATGACGCACAGAAATGTTATTCCCTTTGACAGGAACATGATCGACTTCAGCCCATTTTGTTTCCGCGCACAACCTTGACTTGGTTATAAACGCTTGCTCTCCATATTGTCCATTTACTAGCGATTCTTTTTGAGGATATAATTCCGTTTCAATCCCCATCAAACCAGCAACCATCGCTCCAATGGTACTGAAAGATGCTTCCGGATATTCCCGACGGTCATTTTCCTTAATTAATCGGAGCATTTCATATGCCTTTTCTGGCTTTTCATATTTATAAAGAATTTCCGGCAGATGTGATAAAACCTCGATACTGATTTCTGTTGTCTTTGTTGGTAAATTGTCAATTAAAGCTTTGATTGTGGATCGCAATTTTAAGGTATCTGTCACTATGTTGCCCCAATAGAGAACAGCATAATCAAAATTTCTTCTGTAAGGTTGATGATCCTTATTAATGCAGGAATAATATCTCTTCGTTTGATTATCCCACAAAACCGTATTTATGAAATTTTTTACTTCCTCAGCTTTTCTGTAAAATTTGGAAGCTTCCTCTTCATTACCGCCAAGCTGTTTCAATCGTGCATACGATTCGAAAGCCGCCTGCTCAGTTGCCAGCAAATCAAGTGAAGCTATATAATCGCCGTTTTCTTCATCATAACCCGGAATGCCCCTTACCCACCTGAACTTTCTGATGTTGCGGGATCTCATGTTCATAATGCGCTCACGTTTCATCACCTTATCGATACCGAGGTCCCATCGATCCACATAATCGTAAACCGTTCTTTGATAAAAATTAAAAAATACGGAATCCAGTATATAATCCTGATCGCCGCTAAGTTTGTACATCCTGAAGCAACAATCCAGAATATCAAAGTTGGCAGGCAGATTATACCAAAATTCTTCATCGTTAAGATAATCCTGTAATGCTGGTAAACCATGACGGGTTATTTCCCAAACACTACACCAATCCCTGGCATCCGTTACATTATTTGCCATGGTGTAAAGCATATTTTTAGTATAGGAACTCAAACCGAGAAATTGGGCTCCCATCGCCTGATGGGAAACATCCCGCATACAAAAGGCCTCCCGACCCGGAAGAGCCGCTTCATACCATAATCCTACTGGGTCGTTCATAAATGCATAATCCAAAGCCTGTTTTTTTGCCCATGTAAATATCTTGTTTAATGTGCTGTCAGATGAATGAAAAGTTATTGTCCCTCTCACACTTTCAGTTGCTTCTGATATTTCATCGTTTTTATTACTAATGCTACAAAAAGAAGCTAATAACAACGTTAAAAATGAAAGAATAAAAATTTTTTTCATGTTTCAAAGTTTAATAAAATAAGCTTACTCTGAAAATTAATTACAAGGAAAATTTTAAGAGTTGATAATATTTAAAATCAAATTTTCCGATGCATTGAAAAAATTCAGAGCAAGCTTTATATGTGTATCTTTATTTTTATTTAGAACCTCAAAATTATTATTTCCAACCGTCATTTTGTTTAATGCGTCCTTTATTTAAATCAATTTCGCTTTGAGGAATTGGCCACCAAAAATCTTTTTCGGTATAAGGTTCTCTAATAGCAGGTGTATGAACAACTTTTTTGGGAGGATCAAATGAGAAATCACGATATTCAATTCCTTCAATTGGCTTATTCATGACATCCAATAAAATATGCCAACGACGAATATCATAAAAACGAAGTCCTTCATCAGCTAATTCTACACGCCTTTCGTTGCGAATTAAATCTAATAAACTACCATTATATTTTTCAGCAACAATTTTATCAATATCATTGGTATTACCAGCTCTATCTCGAATTATTTTTATCAATCTTTTGGCTTCTTCTGAGCTTCCCCCTGTTTCTACTAATGCTTCAGCTCTCAATAAATAAGCCTCTGCATAACGAAAAACAATGAAAGAATTATAAGTATTCCATGTTTCAGGTTCCTGAAAATATTTTTTCCAACTAAAACCAGTGGGAGTTTTATTCCATTCGGATCCACCACCTTCACCTAATACATCGCCAATCATAACTTCTTTATCTTGCAAAGAACCATAATCTTTATTAGGATCAAAATAAAATTTCCCATTTTTTTCTATTACATTACTGGGAATGGTATTGTAATATTTACCACGAAGCTCCATACCTGGAGCATAAATAGTCTGATAAAAACGAGGATCTTTATTCAAATAAGGCATCTTTTCATCCTTTTCCCCGATATACTCAAATGCATCAACTAATGCTTTTACAGGTGTAGTTACACAATACCCTCCGATTGACTGATTATACCAATTTCCCCAATTATTGCGAACATCGGGAGAGTAACTTCTTACTAAAATAACCTCGTCCAAGTCTTCGCATCCCAATACAAACAGTTTACCAAAATCGGCAAGCGAAGGTGCAGAAGCAATTAAAGGTTCAGTTTCTTCCAACACAATTTGAAAATAAGATTTATCATCTAAATAACCTGCAGCATAAGCAGCAGCACGAGCACGCAATAAACGAGCCGCAGGTTTACCTATTTTAGATTTATTAGCAGCTTTATCAGGTAACCCCTCAATAGCCTTATTTAATTCATCCAAAATAAAATCAAATATCTTTTTCGGATTTTCTACTTGCTCTACCTCCTCACTTTCAGCAACAGAATTTGGATTTTCCCCGTAAAACATAATATGTCCGAAAATCGAAACCAAATCAAGATAAAAATAAGCTCTCAAAGTCTGGGCTTCTCCCAAGACACGACTACGTTCAATGTCATTTTTTCCACCAGGCCATTCGTATTTATCAACATTATTAATGATATTGTTAGCTCGTTGAATCGAAATATAACCATTTACCCATTTTTCCTCAGGAAAAGAAGAAAAAGTATTCCCAATTCCCCGTCCTAAATCATATCCCCTATTCCAACTGTGGGTCACAAGTCCATTATCCGTAACGCCATCTAGCCATAGATCGTAGTTATTTACATTTAATCGAGAATATAAAGCATTTAACGCCTTTTCATAATCCTCTGCAGACTTAAAATAACCTTCTGCAGTAACAATGCCTTCAGGATCAAGATTGATATTACTCTCACAACTAATTGTAAAGCAGACAATTAAAATGAATGCCACACTTTTATATAATTTAATTTTTTTCATATATTTCTAATTTATTATGGGTTTAAAAAGTAATATTCATACCGAAATTTATAATCTTTAATGTTGGGAAATCTGAAATTCGGCCACTTCTTGCTTCTGGATCTAGTCCCTGATCCATACTACTTAATGTGAATAGATTGGATCCTGTTAAATAAAATCTCAATTTAGAAATTTTTATTTTATTTGCTACTTTATCAGGAAAAGTATATCCAAGCTGAGCATTCTTTAAACGTAGATAATTCACTTTTTTTAGAAAAAAAGAATTATAGGTTGAAGCATTTCGATTATCAGCAGCTTCCAAACGCGGCATTTTGGCATTCCCATTTTGATTATCTACGGTCCATCTGTCACGAAAATGAATACCTGTAAATTGTTCATAAGATGGGCCTTCTATCCATTCTCCATATATCATTCGATTTGCCCCACTTGAACCTTGTAGTAAAAAACTTAAATCAAAATTTTTATATCCGAAGTCGATATCCCATCCATAAGTAAATTTAGGTATATTAGAAGAGAAAACTTGTCGATCATCAGGATTAATCGTACCATCCCCATTTACATCAACAAGTTTTACGTCACCTGCATGTAAAACAGACATACCTCGTGGATCCGATTTATATTTGGTTTTATATTCTTGCAATTCATTTTCATTCGCAATTAAACCATCGGCTTGATAAATATAAAATGAGTTTAATGGTGAACCTACTCGCTCGATCGTCCACCCCGATATATGGTTATCATCGCCTGCTCTGTCTACCCATCTGTTTTTATTATAAGCTAAATTGACGGAAGTATTAAATGAAAAAACTTTGAATCTTTTACGAAAACCAATCATTGCCTCTACCCCGGAATTGCGTACGACTCCAACATTCTGTTCAGGAGGATCTAAACCGATAAATTTAGGAATAGCTAGTGTTAATAAAATATCTTTTGTGTCTTTTCTATAAAAATCGATTTCTCCATAAATAGAATTATTTAGAATATTAAAATCTAAACCCATGTTGGTTTGTTCTGCTGTTTCCCACGTTATTTCCGGATTAGCCATCCTTTGCTGATATACAGCAGTAACTAATTCTCCATTCATTACAACATTTGATATATTATATTGTGGCAAATATCTAAATTCACCTATTTGTTCGTTGCCATTTCGTCCCCAAGAAACTCTTATTTTTAAATTATTGATAAAAAGAAGATTATTCATAAAGTCTTCTTCTGAAAGGCGCCAAGCAGCAGAAAAAGAAGGGAACGTTCCCCATCTATTTTCTTTTGAAAACCGTGAAGAACCGTCGGCACGAATATTTGCTTCAAACAAATATTTATCTTTGAAACCATAATTTACTCTCGCAAAAAATGAATTAATGCCCCATTTTGATGGATAACCTTCTGCAAACTGGCTCCCTGCAGAACCCAAAGAAACATCGGGTAAAGCATCTGATATTAAATTTTTACGTTGAGCCATAGAATAATAATTGCGATATGATATTTGTTCCATACCATATAATAACGCCAAATCATGTTTCTCGTAAAAATTTTTTTTATAATTAGCCAAAAAACGGAATGTCATCTGATAATTATTATTCCTACTATCTCTAACACTATTTGGATTATTACGTTGCAATAACAATTCCCCTGCTTCATTATAATATTTATGATTCTTATAATGAATTTTATTTCTATCCCCTGACCCATTTATCGCAGCCATGCCCGTAAATATTAAATCTTTAATTGGTTCGAAATCAGCCATAACTTTTCCATACACGGCATCGAGATTATATCTATTTTCGCCTACAACATTCAAATCTACATAAGATAATATATTACTAAGTTGGTCATCCAAAGCATAATCACCATTTTCATATCGATTAGGTGCAGTAGGAGACATGCTCCAAGCCTCAGCTTGAGCATCGCCTAATCCCTCAGGCCAAAGACGATCTACATGTCGATAAGTAATATCGCTACTGATCTTCAGCATTTTTCCTAAATTCAAATCTGTATTTACTCGATAGCTATATCGTTGATATTCAGTATTATTTGTTAATCCAGGTTGATCCAAATAATCAAAAGAAAGTCGGTAACACCCCATACTAGTACCTCCTGTCAAACTCAAAGCATGCTGCGTAACATAGTTGCTTTTATAAAGTTCATTGGGCCAGTTCGTAAAAGAATGATGATATGGATCAGTCCCGCTTTCCGTGATCTGTATATCTTCTTCGGAATATTTACTTTTCATCCTTGCATTCACTAATGCTTCATTTACCATTGTCATATATTCACGAGCTGTAACTTGTTCAGCTTTAATGGCTCTGTCTTGAAACCCAATTGAACCATTATATGATAATTGTACTTTGCCTTCTGTCCCATGTTTTGTAGTAACCAAAATTACACCATGTGCACCCCGCGAACCATAAATAGATACAGAAGCTGCATCTTTTAATACTGAAATATCTTTTATTTCATCAGAAGGAAGCTGACTTAAAGAACTGATTGACATTTCAATGCCATCAATTATCACTAAAGGTGTCGCATTTCCTGTTGTACCTACGCCACGCAAATAAATTTCCGGATTGTCGCTTCCAGGTGCACCTCCACGATCAATTATCGTAATTCCGGGACTTAACCCCTGCAAAGCTTTCATTGTATTTACCATAGCTATTTTCCCTATTCTTTCACCTTCAATTTTGCTCACTGCTGAAGTTGCTGTTACTTTACGTTGAATTCCATAACCAACCGCCACAACTTCTTCCAATCCTATAGCCTCTTCTTCGAGTGCCACATTAAAAGTTGTTCGATTAGCAATGGGAATTTCCTGAGTCTTCATTCCCACAAAAGAAACCTGTAGCGTTTGAGCATTGACAGGAATACGTAGTGAAAAATTACCATCAGTATCGGTTACTGTTCCAATAGTAGTTCCCTTTACCAGAATAGTTGCACCAATAATGGGTTCCCCATTGGTATCGGTTACTTTGCCGGTAATGGTTTTTTGCTGTTGCTGAACAGATTCAACTCCGGAGACCAATTCCGTGATTTTTTCTTTGGGCGACAAAATGATCTGATTGCCTTCTACTTGATATTCTACATCTCCCGATTTGAAAAGCTTATCCAGCACATCGGAAATAGCAGCATCTTTTACTCGCACACTCACTTTTCGGTCAACATTCACCAGCTTGTTGTTGTAAAGAAAATGATAGTCGGATTTTTCTTCAATGGTTTGCAACACTTTTTCGATGGTTGTATTTTTCATGTCCAACGAAATCTTCGTTTTCTGAGAATACACATCTTCTGCCTGTAATTGAAATACAATCAAACAGAGTAATAGGCACGTTATCCTCATGGCGATAGGTATTTTTTTGACGATTAATAATTTATTCATATTTTTGTTCTGTTATTAAATTTGTTATGGGTTTAGTAACTTGCTTACCCTACGGGGAGGTGGAATTTTCCGAGATGGTAAGCGTAAATTTTTGGAGGAGGAGTGAATGGAAATTCATTCCTCCGTTTTGTTTACGTAAATTATCATCCTGTTTTCATAGGCTTTCCTCCCGATATTAATGGATTTATTTTCTACTTCTAATGGTAATCACCCGTTTGGTAAACGTGTCGTTGTCGAGCTGTTGCTGTTTGGAGATGGTATATGTGATAGGTGCCGACATTTTCAACAGCTCCAAAATTTCTTCCAACGACTCATCCGTAAAGGTCGCGGTATATTCGTAATCTTTCAACTTTTCATCCTGCAGAACAATGGTTACGCCAAATTTGCGGGTAAGTTTCTCGGTAAGATTTTCAAACTTTTCGCGCCGAAAGACCAATTTCCCGTCCTTCCACGCCGTTTCTACATAGGTATCTGCTTTTGCCGTCGTTATTGTTTTTGTTTCCGGCATAAAAAGCGCCTGTTCCCCTTGTTCCAACTCTTTCCTTTCGGGTGAATCTGCTGCAGCTACCTCAACATGTCCCCGAACCAACGTGACTTTATAGCGACTGTTATCCTGGTAAGCATTCACATTAAATTCCGTACCATATGCACTTACCGTCATCTGATGTGGCGTAAGCACGTTGAATCGATGCTTTTTATCGGAAACCACCTTAAAATAAGCCTCCCCTTCAAGCATAACTGTGCGCTCTTTTCCTTTAAATCGATGCGGATAAGTCAGCTTGCTTTGCGAATTCAACCATACCTCACTTCCGTCGGGAAGGACAGCCTTGGTAATTACTCCCGGCATGGAAGCAAGAGTTATCGTTTGTTCAGGAACATTTCTTTTGGTGGCCGGCCACAACACATATTGATACAACAAAAACAACGGAAGAAGAATGGCAGCAGCGGTGCGGGTGAAATTCCATACTTTTTCTCTGAAAGTTAAAAGCGCAATTTTACGGGACAAAGTATCCCATGCCGCAGAAACATCGATACTTTTTTGCTTTTTATAATGCTCGGCAAGATAATAAAGATGACTCATCTCCTGAACTTTTGCACGAAATTCGGGAGAAGATTGAAGCAATTCTTCAAAACTGTTTCTCTCATCTTGGGATAATTTGCCGTCGAGATAAGAAAAAATTTGCGACTCATCAAAAATTTCACTCATGCGCTTACTCTACTTGATAAAAAATCAATTTGCTTTAAACTTTTGACTAAATTTATTGAACTCTTGTAAACTCAATGTTTCTTAATTGACAAACCAACTAAGAAACACCCTATGGAAAATAACTTTATTTATATATATTTAACGCAGATCACGCAAAAAAAGGCAACAAAGGAGAAAGAAGGGAAAGTATTCCTTTAGTTCTATCCGTAATAGAACCAATGCTTTACTGATATAAGATTCAACAGTTTTAGGGGAGATTTGCATCTTTTCTGCAATTTCGTTATACGTCATATCCTTAAAACGGCTCATTTCGAAAACCTGTCTGACGTTATCGGGCAATTTCTCCAACGCACGATTTATCAGGTCTTCCAACTCTTTCAACGTATAGATTTCTTCCGGCGAATCCGGTAAATGAGAAGATCGACTTTCCTTTTCGGCATACGATTGCTGCAAAGATTGTTTGCGAAGATAATCAAGACACGTGTTTTTTACGGTCGTCACCAAAAAATTGCGAAAAGAAGAGGTAATCACTATGCGTTTCCGATCTTTCCATATCTTCAAAAAAGTATCTTGAACCAAATCTTTTCCCGTTTCTTTAGAATTGGTGAAACGTTCGGCATACACACAAAGCGCAGGATAAAATTCGAAAAACAACTCCTTAAAAGCTTGTTGATCGTCGTTAAATGCAACCTTGCGAAACAAATTTTCTATATAAGCATTGTCTTTCATGCATTCATGAATAGAAATTACCTAAACGCAACAAAATTATGCTGTAAAATTAAGTGAAAAAAATAGAACAACAATAGTAAACACTTTTTTAACATAAATATGAGTTATCAAATCCTTTTCGTTCTCCCTCATTTTGTTCGAAAGATTATTTATATTGAAAATCAGATTTTAACCGTAATCTAATAACATAATCGAATCAAAACAGAAATAAACAGTAAAGAATGTTTTATGAAAAAAATTTGACAAAACTCAAAATTTAGCATTCATTTGCGATTTCGGAGAAAGTAAGGAGTATGAAAAACATTATGACTCCGGAAACGTTTAATTTTTTTGTGAGAACAGTAAAAATAAACAAAGGTATGAAATATTCATTTTGCGGACGTAGCGGATTACAATTACCCGCCATTTCATTAGGATTATGGCATAACTTTGGTTTTGTGGACGATTTTGACACAGCCGAAGAGATGATTCTTTATGCTTTTGAACAAGGAATCACCCATTTTGATCTGGCCAATAATTATGGCCCGCCGCCGGGATCGGCTGAAACTAATTTCGGAAAGATACTGAAAAAAAACCTTGCCTCACATCGCGACGAAATGATCATTTCGTCAAAGGCCGGACATCGGATGTGGGAAGGGCCTTATGGAGACGGGTCATCGCGAAAATACCTCATGGCAAGTATCGACCAAAGCTTGCAACGAACAGGATTGGAATATTTCGATATTTTTTACTCCCACCGTTACAATCCCTATACGCCTGTTGAAGAAACCATGCGGGCATTGGTAGATATCGTACATCAAGGCAAAGCACTCTATGTGGGGATCTCAAAGTACCCGCCACGGCAGGCCGTCGAAGCCATGACATACTTGAAAGAACATCATGTGCCCTGCCTTATCTTTCAGGATAGATACAACATGTTTCAGCGTGAACCGGAAAAAGAAATACTGAATATCGCTAACGAATTTGGAGCGGGATTCATTGCTTTCTCACCGTTGGCTCAAGGCATACTGACCGATAAATACTTGAACGGTATTCCCAAACATTCCCGCGCAGCAGACCCCACCGGCTTTTTACGCAAAGAACAGGTTACCGAGGAACTCATCGGGAAAGTGAAAAAACTGAACGAGATAGCCATCCAACGTGGACAAACAATGGCAGAAATGGCGCTGGCATGGGTATTGCGCGATGAACGAGTAACATCGGCAATTATAGGTGCACGAAACGTGAATCAGATAAAGGATAATCTGAAAGCATTAGAGAATTTATCGTTCTCCCAAGCAGAATTAAGCCGTATAGACAGTATCTTAAATTGAAAAAAATCGACCATTTCTTTTGAAAAATCAATAAACATGCTTACATTTGCACTCGCAAAATTGAAGAAAGGTGTGCGAAAAATAACTCAACAGTAAGTTAATCGAATAAAAACGACAAAACATCTTACCTAACCAAGAAATCGAGGGAGATTTCAAAACAAAACTTTTGCGGAAATAGCTCAGTTGGTAGAGCATAACCTTGCCAAGGTTAGGGTCGCGGGTTCGAGTCCCGTTTTCCGCTCTAAAAAAACGCTGCAATTTAAAAATCGCGGCGTTTTTGCTTTATATCGCCGGCTCCAGATCGCATCCATCTTTGTATATCGATGCAACGATAATCTGCATAAATAAAGCAAAATACGGAACACCTACATCCCGTATTTTGCAAACTTAAAAAAATGAGAAACACAAGGTTACAATGATAATCGCCGATTATTTCCCTGCTTTATTCCTTTTCTCCCATTCGATTCTTTCCTGAGTAAGATTGTATCCTCTTTTTGAAAGATAATTGTTGATCCGTCCCTTGTATTTTCCGAAAATCTCGTGTTTTTTCGACGAGCTCTCACCATCTATGGCATATTCTCTTGCTTCAAGAAGCCATGCATAAATTTGTTTTTTCTCTTCGTCAGTCAAAGAAGGAATCATATCGCAAAAAGCATCGTAGGTAACTTTTACAACCCCATATGTCATGCCGTCTTTAACCGCATCGATCTGCTCACAGGTCAAGAAAAGAAATAAATTGGCAGGAAAGGCAAAATGCGTGTGGTACAGCGCAGCATCCTTCTCATTGGCGATCTTTTCCCTTTCTTCTTTTTTTTGTCCATCAGAAAACGTTGTATTGTCCTTAAGTGCATTTAAGGCTCGATCCTGCTTTTCGTAAATATCATTCAACTCGAAATACCGGTTTGCAATGATGTTTCGTACCGAAAGGGCCGCTTGTGAATCGTCCAAATTCAGTTGATCTACAATTTTTTGCGATCTTACAATAATGGCTTCCACATAGGAAGGATCTCTGTTGATCGAATCCAAGTCCACAACCGCAGCAAAAGCACCGAATCCAAAAACAGCATAAAAAAATACAAGCAGTTTTACGATTTTCATATTCTTTTTCTCTTTTTATTACATTAAGGACGATTTGCCGAACAAGGTATCGCAATTATTTTTAGGATCTGTCCAATCGATTTTCATGTTGGTATCTATGCCGTTGATATACTTTTCTATATTGGTGTATCCGTCACCTGTGCAATCCTTAACGGCATCCGAAGAATCATTGGGATTCAGACCATGAGCCTTCTCCCAGGTATCGGGCATGCCGTCCATATCGCTGTCCTTATAAGGTTTCCCTTTATATTCGGGATAACCACCCACCTGACGAATATCGGTAATAATCCCATTTTTGTATGAATCAGCAGGGAGCCGCCGGTACTTGAACTGATAGAAAGATGCCGGATCGAGTCCTTCGACATAATAAGCCTTCCCTGTTTTTACTTCGTCGAGAATCCTTTCGTCGATAATGTCTCTTTTAGGAAGTGTAGCTCCTACATTTTTCAACACATAGGTATAAGCCTCGTTGGCCGACATAATAGGGAACGGCGACATGGGAAAAGGTTCATTCCATTTCATCAAAGCCGTATAGCCTTCGGTATTGGGTTGATCTTCTACCTGAACACCACCATCCCAATTGTCGCGAGTAACCTTTTCGTTCCCTTCCACTACATTACCATTGCAATAGACACGACCGAAAGCAAGGAAATCCAATTTGCTTCTCCCCGATTCCGGTTTCAAAATGCGATGTCCTACAGGGCTGTTTTTCGGCGTCAAAGGACCGGGTTTGTAATAATTGTTGATGATATTGTATAACGCCCTGTAATCTCCTCCGTCAACTGAACGGTGAACCCAGTTGTAAAGCACGTTGTTCACAAAATTGAAAACACCATTCCACCCGATGGAAGGGTTGCGTCCTGTGTTACTCGCCCACAAGTTGCGCATAAAAGTACAATTTTCGCCACCTAACGTACTGCCAAAAGAATGGTTATACGTATCTAACGCTTTTGCCGAAATCGTATTTTGTATCGTAAGATTAACGGTAGGCAGTTTTTCCTCCTTATACCCTTCTCCCGGACTGTACATGTGTCTGTAAATCGAAATATTTTCATCCAAACCCCAAGAGCACGAGCAGTGATCAATGATGATATTTCCGATAGGATTGCCGCCGAGAGCGTCATCCCTTCTACCAACATTTGTTTCACCTCTTCTGAAACGCATATGCCGAATAACCACATCATGCGTGTTAATCCATACCGATTCACCTGCAACACATACACCATCACCCGGAGCAGTTTGCCCCGCAATGGTAATATAGGGTGCACGAATAATGAGCGGGGTTTTTAATCGGATAATACCGGCAACATTGAACACGATAATGCGGGCACCACCTTCTTCACATGCTTCACGCAGCGAACCCGGACCATTATCGTTTAAATTGGTTACGGTAATTACCTTACCTCCACGTCCACCGAAACTGTATGCTCCACCGCCATAAGCGCCGGGAAATGCAGGAATTTTAGCCTGGGGAAGATCGGTTGGTCGAGAAGCCCAAGGTACATAGGGTTTCCCTCTCTCCGCCTCTGCCTTTATGACGGGTAATGCTTTTTCCCATGCAAGATCGGATTGGCGTTGCGCTTCATCCATCATTTTTTGGGTTTCTTCCTGTACTTCCTTCGGTACATCGGGATATTGGGCCTTCAACAGCGAACAAGGCAGTGCAACGACTACCGAACAGGCCATAATCTGTAATTTTTTATTCATCTTAGTATCTCAATTTATTTACGGAACATGATCTATTAATAAAAGACATTTCAGAAGTTATTTTGTAATCATAAAATAAGCAAAAAAACCTTTCCCCGATATAAAGGAAAGGTTTTTTATTGAGTTGATTACCAATTGCACGAAATCACTATTCCGCTGTACAATACACATAGGTACCATCTTGTGGGCCATCGTTGGCATTGGCGGTCATCCATCCTACAGTTTGTTCAAGCCAAGGATTACCTTTGGAAGCATCATACAAGTCATAATGCAACGGATACACATAATACCATCCTCTCCAGGAGAACAACCAATTCTTGTCAGAGTCGGAGGTACCCGAATCCATACCATACTTAGGCCCCATAGCATTAATGGCATTCTGAGTTACCAAATTGTTACTCGTATAAAATGCCTCCAACTTGTCGAATGCTGCATTTCGTTCAGCATCAGTCATATTTTTTTTGATATGTGGAACCGCTAGTTTAGCTGCATTGCTTTGCAATGGATCACTATCAGCCGGTTGGGATGTAGAAAGGTTGTATCCCCAAATCTCACCCACATGTTTCGTCCCTGAAAACCGATTGATTCCCAACATAGTTAGAATATTATTTGTTTTTGAATAACTAGCCCTTCCATCTTGACCGTCATAAAGTTTCCAACCCAAACCCCAAGCAACTTCAGGATCATAATAATTTTTGCCGTCAACACCGGCCAATACGGGATCGAATCCCGCACCACCTTCATACAACAACCAACGACGCATATCCCACGAACGTTTACCTTCGTAAGCCAATTCCACACGCCGTTCATACAAACAGGCTTCTATTAAGGCATACTTATTTGAAATGTTACCTATTCCATAATTGTTTGCAGGATCAATGCCAACTCGCTGCCGAATGCGTGACAAGTATTCGATGCATTTACCGGCATTCCCGGTTGCAGCGTAACATTCAGCGATATTCAACAAAAGTTCGGCATATCGATATTCCAGGATATCGGTGCCTGCATAATCTTCCGCTCCCACTGCTACCGTCGGATCAGACATCTTCCAGACAATCGCTTTACTTTTCTTTTGTGCTCCGGCATCTCCCGGTGTACCATCCGTATAACGATATTCATTGCCATACTTATACGCATACAACCAAATCTGCTTTGTCGTTCCCGGCCATTCGCAACCCGAAAAGGCAAAAGTGCGATAGAATCGAGGATCTCTGTCTCTGTAAAACCTTACGGGGTCATAATTTTGACCTGCTATAGGACGAGAGCCATTTTTCATTGGAAAAAGATCGATCATTTGTTTCGGCGCAGGAAATCCGGACCCTGATGCTGAAGTTATGGCTTGTGGGCGTATATATTTTTCCCACTTATTGGAATAGGTAGCATCATACATCGTATTGGAGTTTTTCGGAATCATAATGATCGCTTCCGGATTAAACGAACCTGCAGCATACGCATAAAACATCTGATCCCAAGCATTTATGTCATTCACACTTGTTCCATAACCTGCAGCAATGGCTGCTTGTTCGGCTGCCAATCCGGCTGCCAATGCCGCTTGCCAGCGTTTACTTTGTGGGTTATCCCAACTTGCGTTGAACACCGGACTGGCAGCATAAAGACGAACCCTACTGATCATAGCCAAAGCCGCCACTGAAGTAAAACGTCCCATATTCTCCGAATCCCACTTGGCGGGTAACAAAGATGCCGCCTGTTGAAAATCTGCACATATTTTATCGATACAGCTATCAATAGGCATACGAGGGGAACGATCATCCACAGAAGGTGTATCTTCCAAACTGGTACTGTAATAGGGCACACCTCCAAACAAACGCACGGCATCGAAATAAAGCCATGCCCTGGCAAAAATAGCCTGACCTTTCAGTTTATCCCAGAAAGTATTGTCTAAATACTGTACACGATATCGCTCTATTTCATCAATAAAACTATTGATAAGATAAATAGAAGGGAATAAAATATCTTTGCTGAAATTATTATAGTTACCTGTTGAGTTTTTCCCGTAATTCCAGTAATGCGGATTACCCAAATGATTTCCCGCTTTCGTTACTTTATTATGCATCCCTTTATACTTATTATTGCCCGTCATGCCAATAGGATATCCACTAGCCAATTCTTCGGTAAGCATATAATTCGCTCCGCCGAGATTGTCTTGATCTTGCCTCATCAGAATGTCTGATCCACATAATGGAGAATTGTATTTTCCTAAAATCTTTTTATAAATACTTCCGAATACAGCATTCGCCTGATTGGGATCTTTAAAAATATCTTCAGGGCCAAATACGCTGTAATCTCTTTTTTCTTCCAAAAACTGATCACTACATGCTGTGTTTAAAAGCAAGCATACGCCTAATATTATAGTAAACCATTTACTTTTCATGCTCTTTAATTTTAACGATTGATTATTTAACTTTTTTCAGAATGTGAGATTCAAACCAAAGGTCCATGTTCTTAATGTGGGATAACCTGTTCTACCACTGTCATACATATTGATAAAATGATCAGGGTATGCATTATAAAAATCCCACAGATTATTGCCAGTCAAATTTAATTGCAAGTTATCTATTCCTGTTTTTTTCAAAAGATACTTAGGCAAAGAATAGGCAAACGTCATGTACTTAACATAGCAACGGAAGGTCGGCACCATCCAAAAATCGGAATATCCACCATATGCACCGGAGACAGCCATACTCGGATATTTACCATCAGGATTGTCCGTAGGATCAAACATATCGTTCACATAAGAAAATTGCGACCAAATAATGGTTGAATTATTTATGGATTGAGCAACATCGTGATATATTGCCCGGTAACCGCCCCATGAAGTAGAAAGCATGGCATTCCAACTAAAATCACCCCATTGCAGGTTTAATTTGGTATTGATATTGTGCGTTCTGTTGTTGGCCAATTTTGCATAATCCTGTCCATGATCTGTCGAGATAACTCCGTTAGGACCTGCGATTGTCTTGTTCGCCACATCAATATCGCCCGCTATGTCTTGATAAGCCAGCATGCCGGGATACATTTTGTCTTTCGTAGTAATCCCCAAATATTCCGGTTTCCCTCCGGCAGCGGTAGCCAGGTCGGTTAAATACTGCCAATAGTTATCGATATCGGCTTGAGTACGCAATATACCGTCACCTTTGCCGGTTTCTTTCCATACTTTTAATCCATATTGATTATCAGGACTTCGGTAACCGGTTTTGCTGCTAGCGTTATTTACTTCAGCAGGATAATCGAAATAGGGTTCTTCTCCCAACACTACCTTATGCCATGAAATCGAATAATCCATGCCGATGCCGTATCGGATAGGGCCAATCGAAGGGATCAAACTCTGTTGAATCTTGTCGGACCATTTCAGTGAAAATTCCCATCCCCACGCGTCAACTTTTCCATAATTTAAATAAGGAAGGCTTGCACCAATATATATAGGTTCATCGGGGTTGGCCACCTTCATGATCATATCTTTGGTTTTATCGTAAAAATAATCGACTGTGGCGCTCAATCTGTTCGACAGGATATTCAGATCGAGTCCGAAATTCTGTTTAATCGTCGTATCCCACTTGATGTTCCGGTTTACTGTTCCATTAAAAATAGCGCCGAAAGAAGGTGCTCCATCTATGGGCCCGAATCCTAAGCCACTAGTTGGATTCACGGTAAATGCCGGCATCCACGACCATGCAGGAACATTATCTTTACCCGTTTTACCAAGGCTGTAACGTAATTTAAAATAATCGACATAGTCGGCTATTTTGCTACTTTTGAAAAATTCCTCTTCCGATGCCACCCAACCAATCGAGCCGGTAGGAAATGTTCCCCAATAGTTTTCGGGGGCAAATTTGGTAGAAGCATCTGTTCGTACCAGAAATTGAAACAAATAGCGATTGGCATATTTATAATTCAATCTTCCAATATAGGATAAGGCACCGCTTTCCGATTTCGTAAAATAGGTCTTTCCTCCATCCGTATTTAATGTTCCTGCAGAATTACTTACCCCATTATAGGAATCCCATGGACCGTCATAATAGTTTTGATTTGTATTTCCTTCCGATTCGGCACGCTCGATTACACCCGTAAATGCAATATCATGCTTATTAAATGTACGGTTATAGGTAACCATAAAGTTCCATTGTTCACTTTTATAAGTATCTTTATTGTAAACAACTGAGGGTTTGTTGTTGGCACCTCTACCGAATTGTGGAAAATCCCATGTAGTATGCTCACCTATCAAATGCTTGCCCGGCTGATTGGTATTGGTAGCACGAGCTAATTGATAGTAATGCCCAACATCCGTATTAAGCGCATTTGCATAGTTCACTGCATACATTCCTTTCAACGATAAACCTTTGATAAAAGGGACATCGTATGTCAAAGAAAAATTGACATTATACCCATTTTCTTCATTGTATTTTCTTGCTTTGGATGCTTCATTCGCAAAAAAGTTCCATACAGCATAGCCGGAACCAATATTATCATTGGTGGAAGTATTCACATAATGAGGGCCGACCCATGGGGAAACCCAATAGTTTTTTGACTCGTTCGTTTCAGGATCGGTAATGGATACTTCCATAGGAATAAACTTCGGCATGTGACGCAACATCGGATAGTCTTGAGAAGGAGATTGGTTTCCCCAGGGTCCGGATGTTATTCTGGCCTGCTCCTTTATGCCGGTTTGTTTATTGTTATATCCCGCAATGGAAGCAGAAAGTTTGAGACCGGCTGCAACCTTTGCCTCTCCACCTGTACGAAACGTCCATTTTCCATAATCTTGAACTTTACCCAAGTTGGTTTCTTGATCCTGAAAAGAAAGACCACCAAAATAAGTAATCTTTTCTGTTCCCCCATTAACGGTCAATGAATGGCGTTGAGACAATGCAGAATGCCAGGCACGATCTAACCAATCGTAATTCAAATTTTTCATCGCATTCAATTCATCTTCCGAATACAAATAACTGGTATAGTTTGTGCCTCCATTAGCATAGATTTGATTGATCATCCTATTTGTGAAAACACCGGTTTCATAGGCACTCATGGTCTTCGCGTGACTCACCGCATCAGAATTATCCAACTTCAAGGAATAAGAAATCTGAGGTGCACCAACTCTACCTCTTTTGGTTTTTACGAGAATAACTCCTTGTGAAGCACGTGAGCCATAGATAGCAGCAGAAGCATCTTTCAAGACGGTCATGCTTTCGATTTCTGAAGGATCCAACATGTTGAAAGTAGTCATATCGGGTTCTCCTAACTCATTCACTTGAACGACATCATCAATTACGATTAACGGGCCATAACTTACACCTCCAGCAAAAGGTGGAGCAGGTTCCCTTACGGTGAAAGATCCCGTAGATCCCGGACGCCCACTACTGGTAGACACGTGAAGTCCTACCACCTGACCGGCTAATGCATCGGCAATAGAAGCACCCGGTAAAGTGGCAACCTCTTCAACCGGTACAGGAGCAGCTGCACCTGTTAAATCCTTCACCCGTTGAGTACCATAACCAACAACCACCACTTCTTCCAAAATTTCCGCAGCCTCCTTTAAAACCACAGGTATTGATGTTCTGCCATTCACATCAATGACTTGCGTTTCCATACCTACATAAGATACTATGAGTTTTGCGTTACGGGGAACATTAAGCAACGTATAGTTTCCTTCCATATCCGTTACCGTACCTATCGAAGTCCCTTGAACCAGAATGGTTGCTCCGATAAGAGGTTCACCTTTCTCATCCTTAACCGATCCTTTTACGGTTAAATTCTGGGAAAAAACACATAAGGAAAAGGTCCACAGCAAGGTGAATAGTATTCCTTTCATTAGATTTAATACATGTTTTCGTTTCATTCTTTCATTTTTTTAAAAATTAATGTTGATTGATTACTTAATAATTCTTTACAAAAAATGCATGCCACTGTTAAAAAACTCGGGAGTGCTTTTAATACTTAAAAAGGCTATTTATGTATTCTTCTATATTGGTATATCCGTTGCTATTACGATCGGATGATGAGTCGGAACTATCATGAGGATCCAATCCACTATCTATTTCCCAGACATCCGGCATACCGTCATTATCTGAATCAGCAGGTGCAGGTAAGCTTTTTAGCAAAGGCCATCCTCCAACTTGTTCAACATTGTCAATAATTCCACTGGAACCAAAGGTGAATGTTCCATCTTTTACCTCCTCAACAATCCTTTTCTCTTGACTGTCTCTCGCAGGAACAATAACTCCCGCATTTTTCAGTACACTCCCATAAGCATCGATGGCACTTTGAGTGGTGACATATGCAACAGGAAAAGATTCGATTCGTCGATTTATTTCTGCTGATGTTCCTCTTTCGAAATCAACACCCCCATTCCAGTTGTCTTCCGATATGTCAGGGAAACCCTCGACATAATTTCCAACGATATGCCAAGCACCCCTAAAACCCATATTTTCAGAATTATCAATTCTGGCAATGCGCCTTTTTACAACCTCATTTGTAGCAGGTCCCGGTTTGAAATAATTATTTACGATGTTTATTGAAAGAGGTTTGCCGTCACATGATCGGTGAACCCAATTATAAATCACGCAATTTCTGAAATCCATCAATACGGTAAAATTCCTATCATTACCGGCAATGCTCGGATTTCTGGCAGTAGCATGTGCTATCAGGTTGTGATGAAACGAAAGTTTATATGCTCCTAGTGAAGCACCATAACCATGAGCACCTTTTTCGTGGATAGATTGGTTTAAGGGTTCGCTAATCATGCACCATTGAATGGTAACATTATTGCCTCCATGCCAATTATTGACAACTTCATCGCAAGACCAACTAAAGGAACAATGATCTATCATAATATGATTACTTTGAGAAATATCCAACGCATCTATTTCTGATCCTAGAAGTCCTGACTCTATACCCGGCCTCACTCTTATCCCCCTTATGATTATATCATGGGTATCTACTATTTTAAGAGGCCATCCTTTAAGACAGATACCGTCACCGGGTGCAGTCTGCCCTGCAATGGTCAGATAAGGTTCCCGTATCGTAAGGTCCGATTTAAGGGTTATGGTTCCGGAAACTTCAAAAACAACTATCCGCGGGCCTGATGCCATTACAGCTTCTCTAAAACTACCGGAGCCACTGTCATTAAGATTGATAACCTTAAGTACTTTACCACCTCTACCTCCCGCTGTAAAAGCACCCCAGCCTTCAGCACCGGGAAATGCAGGAATAAGTCTCAATTCATTTTCGGTACTTTGTCCCGAAATGAATTGAGAAAAGATCAACAATAACAAAACTAATTTTCGCATTTATGTTTCTTATAAGTTATAATAAACAAAGCTTATGAATAACCCCCCCTTAACATAACTCGATTTTTAGTACCCATTAGTTCCAAATTCATCAGCGTTGGAAATGGTATTCAAGAATGAAATAGGAATTGGACGTACTAAGTGTTTGGCAGGATCAAATTCGGTAATATCGGGGTTAGTAACATTAAAATATTCTTTTGATAAATTACCTGTCCGTTTTAGATCATACCAACGCCATTGCTCTCCGGCAAGTTCCCTTCCGCGTTCAGCCAAAATAAAATTGATGCTCATGTCACTTTCATTAACAATCATCTCCGTCTGTCGACTACTCAAAGCAGCTCGTTTACGAAGAGTGTTTACATAGGTTGCTGCCTTAGCTTTGTCATTATTATAAAGTAAAGCGGCTTCGGCAGCTACAAGGTAGATGTCGCCTAAGCGCAAAATTGGAAAATCACCCATATGGTATTGTTCTGTATAGGCATATTTGATGCTACTGAACTTTTTCAAAGAAGGATAAATCTCTTTACGCTGAACATGTTCTACCCATTTCCCATTAGCTTGAAACATATCCGACGGATCATTTACTAAAGCAGGAATTAAAGCTTTTTTTCCGGTTGAAATAACCCAGTTAGGCGTAAAAACTGCCATGCTGGCATCGTTTTCCAAATTCCTGAATCCTTCAAATAATTTATTATCAGCCCATCCAATACTTGCATAGTAATTTGCTTCTTTCACATCACTTTCCGAACCTTTTGCAGCAGACGAAGGAATTACATGTCCTAAAAGAGAATTATCTTTATTATATAATTCGATTAAGTTGGCGGTAATAGTAGCTTTATTATATGTATAGTATTTATAAAAAAAAGTATTTCCAAAACGTGTATCGGGAGTATCTTCACGAGGATCGAAAATGCCGGTAAGCAAATATTTTGTTGGTTTAAAGCTGCGCGCATTAGCACGGCCATATACCAAACTTTTTTCTGTCATCCCCCACGGAGCCGCCACTGTTTTTAAATCAGCCTCGTAGTACTGCCGTGTTCTGCCACGATTCCAGCCTTCCGGATTTAAGGCTGATTCGTGATCTACAACTTCTACAAAAAGGAATTCGCGATTGTTTTTATTATTATTACCATCCCACAATTTAGCATAACCTGAAGTCATAGCATCACTTTCGTACAAACCGCAACCATATTTCACTTGGTTTTTAATTAATTCCTCAGCTGCATCCAAGGCCATTTCGGCATATCTTTCTTTATCACCCAAACGTGTCCGCTGCAAAGCGGCTTTGGCAAGCATGGCATAAGCCGCTTTTTTAGAAGCTCTCCCTCGTTCAGACTGGTTAATTGGAAGATGTTCGCAAGCAAACTGCAAATCACTGATTATCAAATCATAGAACTCCACTTCTTCAGAGCGTTTGGCAACTGATCGTGCACCAGCTTCAACCATCGACTGCATATTCAATACTACGTCACCAAATTGCTCCACGATATGATAATTAGCCCACCCTCTTAGAAAATAAGCTTCTGCAATTTTCGCATTACGTTCTTCTTCAGAATCAAAATCTACCACCTTAGGAGCATAATAAATTGCCGTATTGCATAAATTCACCATGGAATATAATCCTTGCCATATGGTCTTTAAGGTTCCTAGTGAGGTATTCAAATTGGAGTTATACAGAATGAATCCTGTTTCGCTCCCTCCAACATTTGTCCAAAGATCGGTACCCATTTCCATAGGACCAATTCCATCAACCTTTCCGTACAGATAATACAGATTTACATAGCAGGAATTCACCAACCCTTCGAAGCCGGTCTTGTATTTGTATGATAAATCTAACCCAACGGTACTTGGATTGTGCTCATCCAATGAACAAGAAGAAATAATTCCCACAAAAAATGCGATTATGATTTTAATATACTTTTTCATTGTTTTGTTCTTAATTGAGTAAATTCAACTTATTGATAGTATCACAGGCAATAAAACCTTGATTAAAAAAATTTGTCTTCCCTAAATAGCATTAAAACGAAAGATTAATCCCGAATACTACCTGCTTGTATAAAGGAAATTCATCGCTTCCTCTCGTTTCAGGATCAACTTCTTTCAACAAATGACTTTTAGCAAAAATAAAAGGATTATTGATGGTACTATAAAAACGAAGTCTACTGATACGCAAACGTTTAGCCAAACTTACCGGAAGAGTGTATCCTAAGGTAATATTCTTTATTTTTACAAAAGAACCATCCACAATTGACAAACCGGCTAAAGCCACATCGTCTTTGTTTCCCAAAATATTGGGTTGAGGATAATCATTTGTGGGGTTTTCCGGCGTCCAATAGTCGTAAAATGCGGGAAGATTGTGTTGACCATACTTGAAATATCCTAATATGGGAGCATTCACAACCTGTCCCCAACGTGCAGTAAAAAGAAGACTCATATCCCAATTTTTCCATGAAAAATTATTCAAGAAACCCAAAGTCCAATCGGGCGATTCGGCACCTAAAATTTGGCGATCTCCTGCAGAATAAGGATGAACCCCATTATCACTTTGCCCATTTTCATCGATTTTAGGAATGGTTTGAATTTTGATTTCTCCAGGTTTTCTGCCATACAAGGCAGCTTCCTCAGCTTCATTGGCTTGCCAAATCCCCAATTTCTTATACCCGTAAACGGTGCTCTTTGGTTCTCCAAGGAAAAGATTCAACGCAATAAGATCCTGAACTTGAATATTTGCTCCTAAATCGATAGATTTGACTTTTTCGTTATTCATTGCAAAATTAATCGTCGAATTCCATTTAAACGGTCCATTTACAATATTTCTGGAATTAATGGTCATTTCAACGCCTTGATTGGTCATCCTGGCAATATTGGACATCATTGTATAATAATTTTTTGCATCATATGCGCCAAATGCCGAAGGGAGTGGTCTGTTATAAAGTACATCTTTGGTATCGGTAAAGTACCAGTCCAGAGTTAAATCAATACGATTTTTCAATAAACCAGCATCAAGGCCCACGTTGGTACTATACGTTTTTTCCCATTTCAGTGCAATATTACCCACAGCCTTAGTAGGAACATAAATGGGCACTTGAGATGAACCAAGTACCATTTGAATTGGTGAGCTTTCTACCATGGTCATAGACGAATAAGGACTGATATTGGAATTCCCGCTTACCCCGTACCCGGCACGGAGTTTCAAATTAGTTAACCAAGATGCCGTGTTTTCCATAAACGTTTCATCGGAAATTCGCCAACCCAAAGCAGCCGCAGGAAAAGAATCCCATTTATCTACCAATTGAGAAGCACCATCCCAACGATTTGAAACGGTTAACAAATAACGCCCTTTATAGCTGTAATTTAAACGGGCAGCATACGACATCTTTTTGGTTTGAGAGAAACTTGTACTTGTTTGAGGATTATTCCCTGCTGCCAGGTTATAATAAATAAACTCGTCATAATCAAATCCTTCATTATAGGCGTAACTCGATTCGTTTCTTGAATCGTTCCATTCCGTAATTCCTGTTAAAATGAAATTATGATCGGAATTTATTTGAAATTGGTAATTTGCAATATTATTCCATGTATATCCATACCCAAGGCTGGTATTGTATTGGGCTGTTTTCTTTTGCGAACCGCTACCCACAAGATTCATATATGATTTATCGCTTTCGAAAATTCCCGTACGGTTCGAATTTATCGACACACCTAAAATACTTTTAATCGACAATCCTTTCATCGGTTTGAATTCTATGTAAGGAATAGCCCTTACAGATAATTGCTTGGGATTGTTTTTGTACACGCCGGGAACATCATCGGCAATTAAGCTGACTGTAGAATGGCCGGCTATGGGTTCAATATTAATATTTCCATCTGCATCGTAGACATCTCCCAAAGGAATGGTGCTGAATGCTTTGTTAACGCGACTGCTTCGACTATTTCGATCTTGCCAGGTAACGTAACTTTGGATACCAGTTAGGATAATATCATTTATCTCGTGGTCCACTCCGGTTCGCAAGGTATAGGTTTCAGTTTTATCATTTTTGTAAATCCCTTTTTCTAAATTATAACCCAATGAAAAATACCCTTGTGTTTTTTCGGTTCCTCCTCTTAAAGAAACATGATAATTTTGTTGTGTACCGGTATGAAGGGTTTCATCTACCCAATCAACCCATTTTCCTGAATTGATATAAGGATTGAGCTGTTCGGGCGACAAGCTGTAAGCAGTGAGAAGATCATCTCTGTTTGCAGGATAATTTCCATACGCACCATAATATCCTGCTTGAAGATAATCCAACCATTCCTCGCCCATTAAGGCTTTTGGAAAAGATGCAAAAGCATTGATTCCCGTAAATGCATTCACATCGACCTGAATTTTCCCTTTTCCCGCCCGTTTGGTAGTTACGATGATTACGCCATTTGCACCTGCAGAACCATAAATAGCTGTAGAAGAAGCATCTTTCAGTACTTCAATTGATTCGATATCGTCAATACTTAAGGCAGAAATACTGCCCGGAATCCCATCAATGATATACAATGGAGCACTACTTGCTGTAAGCGAACGATTTCCACGAAGGAGTACTTCAGGAGAACTGCCGGATCTTCCGGAAGATCGCGTAACATCCAACCCTGCTACAAGACCTTGAAGAGCTTCCATAGGATTGGCTACGGGTGCTAGTCTAATTTCTTCGCTTTTAACGGACGAGACGGCTCCGGTTAGATCGCGTTTCTTTATGGTACCATAACCAATAACCACTACTTCTTCTAAGGTTTCGGGAGATTCTTTCAGCACTACATTTATTGATGTTCTGCCATTCACATCAATGACTTGGGTTTCCATACCTACATAAGATACTATGAGTTTTGCGTTGCGGGGAACATTAAGCAACGTATAGTTTCCTTCCATATCCGTTACCGTACCTATCGAAGTCCCTTGAACCAGAATGGTTGCTCCGATAAGAGGTTCACCTTTCTCATCTTTAACCGATCCTTTTACGGTTAAATTCTGGGAAAAAACACATAAGGAAAAAGCCCATAGCAAGATGAATATTATTCCTTTTCCCGGATTAAGATGTTTTCGTTTCATTCTTTCATTTTTTATTAAATTAATACGCAATGAATTTATAAATTTATTTTTCTTTCTCTTTTAAATGCTTTTATCTTTCTCATTAATATGCTTTTATCAATAAATAAGTTCTTTCTCTAAAAGTAGGACGACACCCCTATTTTTTTGTACTCATTAGATCCTGTTTTTTTATTTTTTAAAACAAAATAATTTATCCCACTTTTTTACGTAATGAGTACAAAATCTATTTTGTGACGTCACTTCAGCGAATGCTTTATATTTTTGATAGGGTTGTTAAGATCGAAACAAAATGAAACATAATTTTTGGTTACTCTTCTCATTGTGGATTTTTCTTATTTTTGTATCTGCTTGCGCACAGGAAAAAGAGGTATATTTATTTACTTCCTTCCATGAACCGGCAAATGAAGGCTTGCGTTTTTTGTATAGTGAAGACGGATTGCATTGGAAAAGTATCCCGGGCATATGGTTAAAACCTACGCTGGGGAAAGAGAAGTTAATGCGGGACCCATCGATTGCAAAAGGGCCTGATGGTACTTATCATCTGGTGTGGACAACCAGCTGGAAAGGGGATCTCGGTTTTGGTTATGCATCGTCAAAAGATCTCATTCATTGGTCGGAACAGAGAACGATCCCTGCAATGGTACACGAACCAACTACCGTTAATGTGTGGGCTCCCGAAATATTTTATGACGATACAGAAAAAGAATTTATTATCGTATGGGCATCGTGCATCCCCGGAAAATTTCCTTCCGGCGAAGAAGAAGATAGCAACAATCACAGATTATACTATCTTACTACCAAAGATTTTCAATCTTTTTCAAAAACAAAGCTTTTCTTTGATCCCGGATTTAGTGTGATTGATGGGGTAATCGTGAAAAGAGGAATAAACGATTATGTACTGGTATTTAAAGACAACACAAGGCCCAACAGGAATCTCAGGGTAGCTTTTGCCAAAACCCCTATAGGCCCCTTTTTCAATATATCGGAACCTTTTACGGAAGAATTCTCGGAAGGTCCTACGGTTGCTAAAGTAAAAAACGATTACCTTATTTATTTCGATTTGTATCGCAAAAAAATTTATGGTGCGATGAAAACACAGGACTTTGCTCATTTTGAGGATATCACAAAAGAAATAAAAATTCCCAACGGTCATAAACACGGAACCATAATAAAGGTTCCTGTTTCCATAGTTGAGTCCCCTTTAAAAAGTGGCA
>DBPW01000005.1 GCA_002305015.1 Bacteroidales bacterium UBA1410 | reverse complement strand
CAATAACTTTTTAAAGTGGACTCAATATTGAATTTAAAAACATTATATCTATTTTTAAAAATTACTATATTACAAAGAAAAACATATGAAATAACAGAATTACCCTATATTGCGTAAATTAATACTCATAAAACGCAATATTTTAATATTTAACTTAAATGATCTTTATTTTGAATTTAAAAACCAATTAAAAAACGAAAATATTATTTCATTCGATTCAGGATTTGGGTCGTGTTCAGAGCGGTTTTTCATAGCAACTCGATTTTCATAACCCAGAAGTTTATTAATGGCTATTGTATGATTTAAAGGAATCCATCTTTCTATCGGATCGGATGAACCACCAGATACAAGAAATGGGCGTGGAGGCATTAAAGCATGTAGTTCGTGCAAATCATATCCGTTTTGAATAAGTCTGGGGTAAAGTCCCTTGGCATTTTCTATCAATCCCTTTTTTCTCCAAGTATTTGTCCAAGGAGGGGGATAATACCCCAAATACCACGGTTCCCAATAATTAACAGCAGAACCTTTTGTTTCGTCAAATACTATTCCCGGATCACTCCATACTGCGCACGAAAACTTGTCGTACAAACAAGAAGCAAACATAGCCCATTTACCTCCGTAGGAATGTCCCATAATCCCGATTCGAGTGGAATCGACATCATCCACTTTAGACAATGTTTCTAAGGCATTCGCAGCAGCATAAGCTAAGGTTGACAAAGGTTGAATTGTAGCATTTTCAATACTTGGATAATAAAGGGAATATGTTTTATTTTTTGTTGTTTCGGTAGTGCCTAACGATAGGGTAACAAAACCTCTTTTTGTGAGTTGGTAAGCGAAATCACGATTTGGCTTTTCTCCTATTCCAATAGCGGTTTCTGGTTCGTAATATACTACGATTACGGCGGGTTTTTTTCCTCTCTTGTTCGGTATCAGTAAATAACCCTCCGTTTGTTCATGGGGAGTCCAATAAAAACGAACCATGTATTGCTTAAAATCTTCACGTTGAATCGTTTGTATAATCTCAAATTGTTGGTCTTTTATTATTGGAGGCCATTTCCCCATCATGCTCATCCAATGATGATGAATTTCCATCCGTCTTTTTTGCCAATCTTGTTCGGTTTTTACTGTATCTCCATTATAAAATAATAAAGGAGATCGATAATTTCCATATTGATTTTTGAATTCTTTAGGAGGATTAAAAAATGGTTTTATTTTATTCCATGAATCTTTTTTCTTTGCATGATGCCGGCAAGAAGATTGAGCAGATGCACTCCCAATAATAAACACAAATAAAAAGATAAGGATGGATATTTTAGAACCATTTATAGGATATTTCATGCTATTTTTTTTGTCTCTTAAACAATTTGCCAATTACAAATATCAAAAAACGAATTAATGCCATTAAAAGATATAAGACAACTGTTATAACGATTACATAACCGATTTGGGTAAATGCTTCGTACCAGGGTGTTTTATAAATAATGATGGCTGCGATGTTCAGAAGAAAAGCAAAAATAAAGCAGCCCATGAAAATCCGGGCCTCTCTTTTAACTTTTTGTGACGGTATGACGATGTCTTTCATAACGCTAAAATTTCATGTAGGGGATTTTATATTCTTCAGGGAAATCAACTTTTCTTTGTTCCTCCATTGCCCGATTTCCCAACAGACAGAGAAGAGTAGCACAATAGGCTTCTTCCACGATGTTTTTCGCCTTTTCTCCTGTAATGCAGGATTGACAGAAAGAGGCAAGGATAGCATCCGATCCGTCTTTTTCGGCCCCTATCATCGAAAGTCCTTCGTTTACATGCATCTTTCCTTTCAAAATGGAATGAGGTTTGTATTCTTTTTTGGTTTCCGGACGCCAACTCGGACCGGCAAGGGGGACGGCAGAAAAAACTTTGTTCTCTATCTGGCTCAGCAGTTGTTCTATGCCGCTGTCGCTGTTGTCTTCTTCAAGATAATAAAGTCCGGTAGCCAGATTCATCGTTCCTTTATGTCCGAGTATCTGGTCTTCCATTCCGTTGAATTTATTGGATATCAACGATTCGTAATTAATTTTCACCCCATTCGAATAGTGATATACCAAATTTACGCTGTCATATACTTCCCTGCCGTCTTTCCAAAAAACGATATCTCCCATCCCCATGACCGACTCGGGAATCAATCCCGTACCCCAATTGCAGACTTCCAGTTGATGGCAGGCCAATTCGGTCATCAGCCCTCCGGAGGATTCCTTGTATAAACGCCAGTTGATCTTTCGTTCCAACTCGGGAGAAGGCACCGGCCGCCTCCAATCGTGATTGCGGAACCAGCAACAGCGGGCACCCACCACATCCCCTATCAATCCGGAATGAATCATTTCCATCCCTTTGATGTATTTTTCGTCAAACATGCGCTGCATGCAGAAATACAGCACCTTGTCGGTAGAACGGTATGCATCGTAAACCGCTTTACATTCGTCCATGGTGAGCGCCATGGCTTTTTCGCAGAAAACGTGTTTCCCTGCAGCCAACGAATCCAATGTCATCGGTGCGTGCCAGTTCAACGGCGTGGAAATGACAACGCCGTCTATTTCTTTCGAGTTCAACAGTTTTTTGTAATCCGTGTATGTTTTTGCAGAAGGACACAGTTCCGATGCAGCTTTCAGATTGGGAGCATAGTTATCGCACAGAGCCACGATCTCGGCGTGGGGAATATTCAGCAAGTTGTGAATATGGTATTGGCCTCTCGATCCCGTTCCGATCAGCCCTATGCGGGCTTTCTCGTTCTTAATTTCTTTGGCTTTTTCCATCGTGAAGGATTGCAGCCAGGGCATGCTGCTTAAAATCGCAGATCCGCCGGCTATATATCCCAACTCTTTTATGAATTTGCGCAAACCCAAATCTACATTTTCTTTTTCAGACATATATTTTTATAAATTGTATTCGTTGACTTTGGCTTTATCGAATTGATCCGTGATACTTTTCTTTTTATCCGTATCGGCAACCATCAGGGCTGTGGACAACACTTCGGCGTCTATCGGATGGGGGGAAACGACATTTACCAGCTTTCGCTTATCGTTATATTCACCCGAAAAGGGATCAATAATATGTTTCGTGTATAAGGGTGTATTTCCTGAAGTGGACATGGATTCGTCCCGCAATGCAATTTCATCTACTGTTTCGCCTTCGGCAAACGGATTTTTTAGGCTTACCTTCCATATATCGCCGTAAGGATGATGCCCCAACGCTAGAATGGAACTTCCGCCGAAATCGACGAAACACTGAGTGATGTCTGCTTCAAGAAGGATATTTTTTATTTTGACCAACGCGTAACCTTTGGCATAACCGCCGAAATCGAGATGCATGTCTTTGTGAGAGAAATAAACCGAGCGATGATTTTTGTTGAAGACAATTTTTGAAAAATCTTTCAGCGTGATGTCGAATAAACCTTGCGTTGCATCATGGTAATACCGACAATCCATCAATATTGCCCACATTTCCTCACTGACCTCTACCGGATGTTCGCTTGCCGTGAGATTAATTCGGGAAACTTCGCTTTCTTCGTCAAAACGGTTCAGCATTCGTTCCAATCTTCTCAGTTCATGAACCGTTTTTTCCCAAACTTTTCCGGCCTCGCTTTTCCCTTTCCCGATAATGACGATATCGAACCGTGTCCCCATGATGTTCGTTAAAAAACCATGGAACATGGATGACGAATCATAATAATCTGAAAATGCGGATGGCATCAATTTCCCTCTTTGGCAATTTCAACGGCTTTTGTTGTAACGTAATATTTTGCTAAGGTATTGCTAATTTCCCAATCGGGCATATTCCGATTTGCTAAATATTCAAAAAATTGCTGAGCAACATGTTTAAAATGTTCTTCGTGTCCCACTCTTTTTTCTAAAGGAATATCAATACGTACGCTCCCATCGGGTAGAGGGCGGGCAAGTGTAACAAAAGGATAGGCAATTTGTATTTTCTCTATTGTTTTTTGCAGGTTCTTCTCAAATTTTTTGCTGCTTATCTTATCGTTTTTTTGAATATATAATTGTTTGACATAATTTTCTTGTTTATCTTGGCATGTTTTTAAAACTGCTTTAGTACCTTTTATTGAAGAGTTAAAGGTGTCTCCTCCTCCATCAGGAGCCTGAAAATTCCATTGGACTTTCACGGCAACATTCGTTCCCTTTACTTGATAATGAATAATGCCGTTTGCATAAACATGTAAGAACGAGTCTTTTACGTGTTTCCTAAGGAAATTCGGAAATTCTGTCTGCCGGGTAGATTTTGTAAATTCGTCTAATGAAATTTTTGTAGGCCAATGTGTTGCATAGAGAACATTTATGTCGCGTTTGTAATCGATGGCTTCTTCAGGAAAACATTTCCAATTCACCAAGTCGATTAAATGCGTAGTAACATCGGCAATCCCTTCGCCTTGTTGTTCCACGTCATAATACCATGCGGGTCGTATAGTGGGCACGCCGGATACTTCTTTATAAAAATGATGCACGCTTTCCATTGAGATAGCCGGGTCATCGAGAGTTCCTTGTTGTAATTCTCCAAACAATTCTTTATTTTGAATCAGCTCTTTCTCTATGATATTCAGTATGTCATAGCGTTCGGTCATCATGTCGTATAGATATACATCATTTGAATCGGCTTTTTGATAGGCTTTCCTCAACAACTCGAAACCCTGTTGGTTGATGGCCATTGGTTTATCCGATAAAACATTCAGTTTTGAGGCTATCGAGCGATAAATATACTCCGTTTTGTTTTTGTTGTTTCCCGCCAATATGACAACGTTCCCTTTTCTATTCGAAATCATTTTTTCTAAATAATCCGCTTCATCATATACGTTTAAAATCCATGAAGTAGGAGAGTTTTTTCGACTGTTGTAGGTTTTGATTGTCTGTAAAAACTGTTCCAACTCCTCACCCGGCGGGGCATATACATATACCGAATCATTTACTTGTCGGATGGTATCTTTTAACAACAAACTAGCATGAAAATGACCGGGATCCAATATGATGAGTTTCACCTCCCCCTCTTTTCCCGAAAATTGAGAATTTGTTTGAGAATTTTTTTGCTTTGAATTCGGGGTGCATGAAATGCATAATACCGCGAATGCCGTTAATATCCAATATTTAGTCATCGATGATAGTTCACTATTTTAATTTACGAATGAGTTTTTCGGCCTCTTTTTCCCCTTTCCGATAGGTTTCTTTCATTAAAATTATTTTTCCTCCCTTATCTTTGCTTTGATTGGATGCTTCCATGAATGTGAAGATTTCAAGGGTCTCTTTTTCGCTGACAGGTGGAATTCGGGTTTTGAAAAATTTCAAAATCTCATCTAAAAGAACTTCATACCCCTGATACGGGCCCACCGGAACTGCACCTTTGGGAGTAAATGCGGTCCCTCCGTAAATTGACGGTCCCTGCTGCAATCCTCTGAATGTTCCTATTCTTCCGTTGTTCCATTTCCCTACTACTACATCGGTACTGTCAGCTGACATGCGGTTTACGGAAATGCATCCGGTACCCATTACCGTGAACAACATTTCAACACCATGAATTCCATACCAACAGAAATCGGGGTGAGAAGGTTCTTTGTGATGAGGTGAATAACAATCAGCTCCCATTATTTCTCCAAAATCCCCGTTTCTTATTTTTTGTGTTTGTGGAACAAACCGAAGTGCGGATGAAGAAAATATAGGGACATTGTATTGTTTTGCCAATTTGAAAATAGCGATTGCTTGAGCCAACGTAGCTCCAACAGGTTTGTCAATAAAGGTAATTTTACCGGCTTTAAATACCTCGTTGGCTTGTTCTAAATGCAAATTTCCGTCGTTGGTTTCCAACAGAACGCAATCTACTTTTTTTAGCAGATCGGCAATGGAGGGAACAATTTCAACACCAAGGTCCTCAACTTGTTTGATATAATCAGGAATGCGTTCGTAACTTGATTTAATGGTTTTTGAACCATAGGGATAAGCGGCAACAATGCGAAAATCTTTATACTTTTCTTCTTTATTCTCGTTGTTGAGAAGTTTGGTAAAAGCGATTGAATGTGAAGTATCTAAACCGATGATGCCTAATTTTATTTGCTTTTGAGCAGGCAATAAAAATCCAACCGCAAGAAACAGTGTTGTAAAGAGAATTATTTTTGTTTTCATATCATGATGTTTTTGGAGTTATAGTAACGATGCACTTTCTTTATCCAAATAAAGAATTGCTCCTTTTTTCCTTCGTAAAATAGTAGCCGGGCACTTTTCAGAAACAGGATCGTTTATCGTCTTGCAAACAGCTTCTGCCTTTAATTTTGAAGGAACAATGCAAAACATATAATCGGCTTTTAGCAATGCCGGTATAGTAAGGGTGAACGCTTTTTTGGGTACTGAATCAATGTCGTCAAAACAATGATCATTCACTTGTTGTTGACGTGATTTTTCCTCCAGTTCCACTATTTTTACTGTTTCAGGATCGTTAAATCTTGCCACTGAGGGATCGTTGAATGCAATATGGCCGTTTTCTCCGATGCCGAGACACACAATATCGACAGGATGATCATGTAATAATGCTGCATATCTTTTGCATTCGGAAGAAAGATCTTTTGCCTGTCCATTTAAATAATGGACACTTTTAAAAGGTACTTTTCCGAATATTCTTTCTTTCAAGAAATTGCCAAAGGCCTGAGGCGCATCTTTATCTAATCCGATGTATTCATCCATGTGGAACGCATTTATTTTGTTCCATGGAATAGAGGTATCTTCACTCAGGTATTTAAGAAATTCGTTTTGCGATGGCGCTGCGGCAAAAATTATGTTGATTTCCGGTTTCTGAGTCAAAAGCTCATTGATTTTTTGCGATACATCTTCCGCTGCTTTTTTCCCCATTTCCTCTCGAGTGGGAAAAATTTTTACGACCAACATTTCTTTTGTAAATGTTGTTCCGCTTGTTTTAGTTTCTGTAGATGACATTTCCTCCTAAAATTGTATGTGAAACATGAATATTTTTATCAAAAATGACCAGGTCCGCATCTTTTCCTTCTTCCAGAGATCCTTTTCTGTCGTTTATCTTTAAAATGCGTGCCGGAGTTATGGTCATCATTTTTACGGCATCCGTCAAGGGCACTTCTGCAAGGAAGATCATTGTTCTTACCAGGCGGTCGGCGGTAGCAACGCTACCGGCAAATGCCGATCGATCCGGAAGTTTAGCCACCCCGTCTTCAATGATCACTTTTTGGCCTTTTTTAAGACTTCCCAGAATAGATTCTCCATCAGGCATGCCTGCTCCTCTCATCGAGTCGGTGCAAAGAGCGGTTTTGTCGGGGCCTTTAAATTTATAGACGAATTGCAAGAGTGGCTTTGGCAAGTGAACACCATCTGCAATGATCTCCACCGTCATATCGTCTATCAGATACGCTGCTTCCACTATTCCTGCATATCTGAAAGCGTTGTGTCTTGTAACGGTTGACATGGCAGAATACAAATGGGTGATATGTGTGAATCCGGCGTGGTATGCTTCAATAACTTGTTCATATATGGCATCGCTGTGGGCGATAGACGGTAAAATATTTTTCGAAGTCAATACCCTCCCAAGTTCGATTGCACCTTCCAGTTCGGGTGCAAGACTCCATCTGACAATATCGTTACATGCTTCGAGTATGCGGTTATATTCTGCAGGGTCAGGATTTCGTAAGTATTTAGGGTCCTGTGCCCCTCGTTGGTTATATGAAAAATAGGGGCCCTCGAGATGCAATCCGAGAAATGCGGCTCCGTTTTTATTTTTTTGTTTTGCGGTTTGATAAACAGAGAAGGTTTTCATTAATTCTTCGAGAGAGCCGGCAAGCGTGGTAGGCAATAAGGCTGTAGTGCCATATTTTGCATGTGTTTCGGCTGCACCCAAGTAGGCTTCAACTGTGCCGTCCATAAAGTCGAATCCTCCTCCTCCATGAGTATGAATGTCAATAAATCCGGGAGAAACATAGTTACCTTGGGCATCGATTATTTCAGTTTCAACACTTTCTTCTTTGAGTGATGCATCCGTTTTTTCCGAAATCACAGCTATTTTCCCTTGCTCACAAATTATTGTGCCTCCTTCCGTTAATCTGTCCGGGAAGATTAGTTTTCCGTTGGTAATAATTAGTTTTTTCATTTTCTAATATAGTCAATTTCTTTTTTAGGTTTTCTCCAATAGTTGATTTTATATCCGAAAAAGGCAAACCAAACCAAATATGCGAAACAGGGAACCAACACCCAATATCCTAATCTCAGGTTAAAAGCGTCGGCAAGAGCTCCATAAATTAACGGGAAGATTCCATTTCCAACCAAACCCATAACGAGCAATGAAGATCCTGTTTTTGTGAATTTTCCGAGATTATGGATGGATAAAGGCCAAATACCTGCATAAATTAAGGCGTTGGGAAATCCCAATGCTGCGAGAAACCAGATGGAGATATCGGCGGTATGTCCGAATAAAGTAATGGTTCGACTTGCAAAAATTACACCTATCGATAAAATGAAGCCTAAAATCGTACAAAATTTTAAGGCGGTTGTTTGGGAAATTACTTTTGGTATCAAGATGATTCCTAATATATAGCTGATGATGGTGCATATCATGATATAGGAAGGGAATACTTTTGCTTCAAGTATATTTATTCCCATTGATCCGGCATAATTAATAATCGTATCGAGACTGATTGCCTGGCTACCAATGTGAAAGAGAATGGCTATTGCGCCTAATATTAAATAAGGGAAATCAAGCAGTGATTTTCGGTTTTGATTATTGAAGGCTGCGCTTTCCGTTGTTTTTTCTTCCGGATTGATTTTTTCCGGATCAATTTCAGGCAAAACGGAAAACCGTATAGCTATTCCCACCAATAACAAGAAAATTCCCAGAATGATATATGGCCAGATCACTCTTCTTATCAATTCGTTTAAAACAATGTTTTTCTCTATTTCTGAGAGCGCCCCGGCTTCTATCAGTGCAAAAGTATTGCTGTCTGTGGCTTTGAAGACTGCAGCAGCAAAAACCAGCGGGGCTATTACTCCAGCCAGTTTATTGAATATTCCCATGATACTCATTCGCTGAGCAGCACTTTCCATGGGGCCGATAATGGTAACATAGGGATTTGCGGCGGTTTGCAGGATGGCTGATCCTGTTCCTATGCTATACAATCCGATAAGAAATAATCCGTAAAGGCGTGTCATTGCTGCCGGAACAAAAATGAAAGCCCCGAACGCCATGAGAATGAAACCGTAGAGTATTCCTTTTTTGAATCCAACCTTCTTTAAGAGCAACCCTGAAGGAATTGCCATGACAAAATAGGCAATGTAAAATGCAAACGTTACGAAATACGACTGAAAGTGAGACAATTCACAGGCAATTTTAAAGTAAGGTATAAGAATGGAATTGACCCATGATACCAAGCCGAAAATAAAAAACATTACGGCTAAAATGAACATCGAGATAAAAAAGGTTTTTTTATCTGCTGCAGAAGTTGTTGACTGAGGAACATTCATTTTATTGCTTTTTTAGTAAAAGCAAAGATAAGAGCATAAACAAACCGAATGTACCTTAAAAGCGTAAAACTCTACTCAAAAAACGTTACTTATATCTTTATCTCCAAATTTTTCGCGGTATTCCAAGGGAGTGCATCCTTTCATTCTTTTGAATAGCCGGGAAATATTTTTATAATCGCTGAAACCGGCGTCGATCGCCAAGTCGAATAAGGGTTGGTTTGTGGTTAATAGTAAATGGGTGAAATAATCAATGCGGCAATTTAATATAAACTGGTAAATAGTGGTTCCCATTTCGTTCTTGAATTTAACTTCAAGATTCCTTCTGGATAGAGGCACGAGACGAGTAAGCTCTTCAATGTTTATTTCCGAGGCAAAATTTTTCTCGATATAATGGACAACTTGAAGAATATATTCGTTTGTTATATTGTATTTTTCGGTAGATTTTCGCAATTCGAAACGTGTGGGACGGATAACAATGTTAAAGGGTTCTTTTCTTTGATGATGAATCAGTTGGTCCATTAATCTTCCGGCTTCATATCCTCCCTTTTCCACATCCAAAACAATGGAAGATATAGGTGGGTCGGATAAATTGCAGATCAATTCGTCATTATCGACTCCCATCAATGCGATTTCGTCGGGAATGGCAATATTGTTGATTTTGCAGATTTCTGAAACACGAAGGGCAAAGCTGTCGTCACAAGCAAATAAGGCAATGGGCTTTGGTAATGAAAGCAGCCAATTATCTAATTGTAAATGGCTGCTGCTCCATTGTTCTCCGTCTAAATTTTCACTTTCAAAATAGTAATAGTTCCCTTCTATTTTTTCAATTTCTTTTCTGAATCCTTCAGCTCGTTCTTGGGACCATATGACGCCTTTATTTCCATAAAAGGCAAAATTTCGATAACGCCTTTTTATAAAAAATTGGGCTGCCATCTTGCCGGTTCCGATATAATCGCCTGTCAGATTCGAAAAATAATCGCTTCTGCTTTTATAATTTTGAAGTATAATGGGGATGTTTAATGAAGTCAAGAGATGAGTTCCTTCTTCATCCCATCTGGCAATGATGGCATCGGCTTTCCATTCTTTTGCCCATTGAATTACCCCTTTTTCTCCATAAAGGGTTTTATAATAGGAAGGTAACCGATAAAATATCCAAGGTCCGTGATCTTTTGAATATCGAATCAATCCTTTTAAAATACCTCGGCTGAATTCACTAGAAAAATCGATAAGCAACAATATTTTTACCATGGTTTTTGACTATTTTTCAGTTTAAGAAATTAAAAAAACAAAACAATAAAAAGTTTGTTTGAAACCCTGTGTTTTATTTTCGTAACAGCATAATTACACAATGTTTTCTTACAAAGGTAATAAAATGAAATTATTTGTTTTATAATTCTGATGTTTTCCGTAAATAATGAATACCTTTACCTGGTAAATAACCTTATTACAAATGAATTCATTTATGGATAGACGAAAATTTATTCAAACAGGAAGCCTCGCTCTGCTGGGATCAGCGGTTACACCTTCGTTTGCTGCTCCTTTGGGCGTTGCCGGAAAACAGTCGGCAACGAAGGAAGCGATGGATCATTTCGGAGTAACCGAGAATGATCTGCAGAAGGTGATGTCTGCAGCGTTGGAGAAAGGGGGCGATTATGTCGATCTTTTTTTCGAACACACTTTCAGTAACTATGTAGGTTTGCAGGATGGTGAAGTAAACCGCTGCAGCTCCAATATCGATTATGGTATGGGTGTTCGTGTCATTTCCGGAGATCAAACCGGCTATGCCTATGTAGAGAACATTACTCTTAATGAAATGCTGAAAGCGGCACGTACGGCAGCACGCATTGCTTCGGGAACTAAAAAAACAGAGCCGGTTGCTTTGACCGAAAAACCGATAAAAACCAATTATTATCCGCTCACTACGCCGTGGGAGCATGTTTTGTTGAAAGACAAAATGCCTTATCTCCAACGATTGAACGATACGATTTTTGCATTAGACAACCGCGTTCAGAAAGTGTCGGCATCGTTGACCGATGATACATCACATATTCTTTTTTGCAATTCCGAGGGTGTACAGTATTACGATTATCGTCCGATGGTTGCCTTGTCGGCTATGTGTATTATGGAGGAGAACGGCAGAATCGAAAACAGTTATGCTTCCCGCTCTTACCGAAAAGGTTTTGAGTTTTTGACGGATGAGGTTATCGATGTTATTGCGCGTGAAGCGGTTGAGGATACAGCTATCCTGTTTAAAGCCGTGAAGCCCAAAGGGGGAGAAATGCCGGTGGTAATGGGAGCAGGCGGGTCGGGTATCCTGCTGCACGAGGCAATTGGTCATGCATTCGAGGCCGACTTCAACCGGAAAAATATTTCCATTTTCTCCGATCAGCTGAATAAGAAGATTTGTAACGAACATATCAATGTGGTGGACGACGGTACTATCATGTTCAATCGGGGTGCCGTAAATATCGATGACGAAGGCGCTTACGGCCAAAAGACCTACATAGTGAAGAACGGCATCCTTACCAGTTATTTGCACGACCGGATCAGTGCTAATTACTACGGTGTTCCTTCTACCGGAAACGGACGGCGCGAATCGTTTAAATGTGTTCCCATTCCCCGTATGCGTTCAACTTATATGGAGGCAGGGAATAGGACTGAAGCCGATATTATTGCTTCCGTGAAAAAGGGAATTTTTGTGGACAAATTTACTAACGGGCAGGTTCAGATCGGGGCAGGCGATTTTACGTTCTTCGTGAAATCGGGTTACCTTATCGAAGAGGGTAAGCTTACACAGCCCATCAAAGATATCAATATTATTGGTAACGGACCGAAAGCATTGGCCGACATTACGATGGTTGCCAACAATCCGACGATAGACAATGGAACGTGGACATGTGGAAAAGACGGGCAGTCGTGTCCTGTGACTTGCGGTATGCCTTCGGCACTCGTTAGCAAACTAACGGTTGGAGGAGAAAGTTAAGGTTTTTGAAGTGCAACTATTCATTCGTTAAATTAAGAAAATTATGATATCAAACAACGATAAAAAATTGGCTCAATGGGCTTTAGATTATGCCTTGAAGAACGGATGCCGTGAAGCAAAGGTAAATCTTTATGCAGGATCTGATAGCTCTTTCGAGCTACGTGACGGTAAGGTAGACCGCCTGCAACAGGCTTCGGAAAGCGTGATGGGTATTTCGCTGTATGTGGATGGCCGTTACGGAACATTTTCTACAAATCGCCTGAATAAGGAAGAACTTGAAGTTTTCATAAAAAACGGGATCGAAGCCACGCGTTATCTGGCAAAAGATGAAGCCAGACAACTTCCCGATCCTTCGCGATATTATAAAGGGGGCAAACCCGATCTCCAATTGTACGACCCCAACTTTCCTGTGGTGAGTCCCGACGAAAAAGTGGCACTGGCAAAAGCTGTCGGAGAAGAGGCTATAGGAAAGGATGCGCGCATCATTTCGGTAGAGTCTTCGTATAACGACGGCGAAAGTTTTACTTACCGTATCCATAGCAATGGTTTCGAAGGAGAAACCCAAAGTTCATGGTATTCGCTTTCGTGCAGTGTTTCGGTGAAAGACGAAGGGGAAGCACGACCGTCGTCCTACTGGTACGAATCGTCCCTGTTTTTAGATAAACTCGTCAAGGAAGGCATCGGACAAAAGGCTTTGGAGCGCACGCTGCGCAAACTTGGGCAAAAGAAAACCAAATCGGGAGAATATACAATGGTGGTCGACCCGCTGAATTCTTCCCAATTGCTGCGTCCGATGATTAGTGCCCTTTACGGATCACAGTTGCAACAAAAGAATTCGTTTTTATTGAATAAACTGAATGAAAAGGTGGGAAGCGACAAGTTCTTGTTGAAAGACGAACCTCATATTATTGGTGCAATGGGTGCACGATATTTCGACGCAGAGGGGGTGGCAACCCAACCGTGTGTTGTTTTCGACAGGGGTGTGCTGAAAACCTATTTCATTGATACCTATTATGCCAACAAAATGAAAATGGAACCTACCATTTCCGATCCGTCCATTCTCATTCTTCAACCCGGCAATGCCGATCTGAATGGGCTGATTTCCGGGGTCAACAACGGAATCTTGGTTACCGGATTCAATGGGGGAAACTGCAACAGTTCGACGGGCGACTTTTCCTATGGAATTGAAGGGTTCTTGATCGAAAACGGGAAACTGTCTCAGCCGGTAAATGAGATGAACATCACGGGCAACATGATTTCGCTCTGGAATTCGCTTATCGAAACGGGTAATGATCCGCGATTGAATTCTTCCTGGCGCATCCCCTCGCTGGTGTTCGAAGGGGTCGATTTCAGCGGACTCTGATTTTCAAATGCAGAGCAGCCGATCTACCCGTTGATCTGAGAGGCTGCCTGCATCATTTTTTCCCTGATTTGTTGGGTACAGAGGTTGCCGATGCTGCCGGCATGGGTATGATGCACTTCCTTTTTGGCTTTGTACGTACCGTTTTCCACTTCATGCCCCACTTGTTGGTATGCTTCGCGGAAAGGCACACCTTGCAGCACACGGCGGTTAACTTCTTCCACCGTGAAAAGATAATCATAACGCGGATCGGAGAGAATATCTTTGTTCACCGAAATATGCTGCAACATGAAATGAGCCATTTGCAATAATTGGTGCAGGGTATCGATGGCCGGGAAAAGAACTTCTTTCAACAGTTGGTAGTCGCGATGATAACCATGAGGAAGGTTGGTGGTTATTAGGGCAATTTCGTTGGGCAGGTTTTGGATCCGGTTGCTGTGTGCACGAATAAGTTCCCATACGTCGGGATTTTTTTTGTGCGGCATGATGCTTGAACCGGTAGTCAGGTTGTCGGGATACGAAATGAAACCATAATTGCCGGAAAGATACATGCAGTTGTCGGCTGCCAGCTTGTTAAGGGTGAAAGCTATAGAGGCCATGCTTTGGGCAAGGATGCGCTCGGTTTTGCCGCGTGCCATTTGTGCGGCAATCACGTTGTAGTGTAAGGTAGCAAAACCCAGTTCGCGGGTAGTCATTTCGCGGTCGAGGGGAAAAGAGTTGCCATATCCTGCGGCAGAACCCAGCGGATTTTGGTCGGCAACGCGCCATGCGGCAACCAGCGTATGCATATCGTCAATCAAGGTTTCGGCGTAAGCTCCAAACCACAATCCGAAGGATGAAGGCATGGCGATTTGTCCGTGTGTGTAGCCGGGCAGCAATACGTCTTTGTAGCGTTCGCTCAGTTGCTGCAGCAGCTCGAAAAGCTGTAGGATCTCGTTTTTTAGGGCTACAATTTCGTCTTTGAGATAAAGTTTGAGGTCTACCAACACCTGATCGTTGCGCGAACGCCCCGAATGGATTTTTTTGCCCGTTTCGCCAAGCTTTTCGGTAAGCATGGCTTCCACTTGCGAATGAATATCTTCAACATCGTCGTCGAGATGGAAATTGCCTTTTTTGATTTCGTCCAGAATACGTTCCAGCTCGGCACGGAGCACATTTTCTTCTTCCCTTGTCAACAGACCGATTTTTGCCAGCATTTTGATGTGCGCCATCGAACCGATGACATCGTATTTTGCCAGCCGCAGATCGAGTTCGCGGTCTTTCCCCACTGTAAAATCCGATACCGCTTTATCGGCATCAAAGCCTTTATCCCAGATTTTCGCCATAGTTTTTTCAGTTTTAAACTGTCAGTTTTCGCTGCCAGAATGTTTTATTGTTTTTGGTTTTTTGTTCGTTTTTAATTGGCAGCAATGATTTTCGCCAATTCTTCAATAAACCGGATATAGCCGGCAATCCCTTGCTTCAGCTCTTCCGTTGTGATGTATTCGTCGGGGTGATGCGAACGCACCGATTCGCCGGGTCCCATTTTGATTGCCGGACACGATATCCGCATCCAGTCCGACGTGGTGGGCGAAACATAAGTTTCGATACCCAGTTGTTGCACGCATTGCATCAACGGATGGTCGAGCGGCGTGGCCGAGCTTCTGTTGGTTAGCGAACGGGCTTTAAGTGTGCTCTTGACTTTTGGTTGCAGGATATCCATAATCTCTTGATTGGTGTACACATCCGTCGTACGAATATCGATGACGAAAGTGCAGCTGTCGGGCACCACATTGTGCTGCGTGCCGCCATGGATTTGCGTAACCGTGAGTTTTACTTCACCCATCGTCGGCGATATTTTGTCGAGTGTTGTCTTCTGCAGTGTAAGGATGTCCTCCAGGGCAATGTAAATGGCATTCACGCCCTCATTGAGTGCTGCATGGCCGCTTACACCTTTGGCTTCGGCATCGATCACCAGCAGTCCCCTCTCGGCAATGGCGGCTTTCATGCCGGTGGGTTCGCCAACAATGGCAAAATCTACCGTATCCTTTATTTCCGGCCACATTTTTCGCATACCGTCGGGACCGGAATTCTCCTCTTCGCACGAGAGCGCCAGCATGAGGTTAAACGGCAGCTCTGTATGGTAGAAATGAAAAAAAGTTGCGATCAACGATACCACGGAAGCGCCCGCATCGTTGCTGCCCAATCCGAATACCCGGGTGTCGGAAAAGGGAGGATTAAACGGGTCGAAAGTGTAACCTGCTGTTGGACGTACTGTATCGATGTGTGAATTGAGCATGAGGGTAACCTTTTTCCCCTTGTGATGCGGCTGACGGACAATCAGGTTGTTGACAATCCGTTGCGTTGGCATTCCTTGTTTTGCAAAAAAGGTCTCCAGAAAATTGCTCCTAAGGTTTTCCTCTCCCGAAAAAGAAGGAATAGAAACCAGCTTGCGAAGAAGATCCGCAGCGGTACCTTCCGAAAAAAGAGATTGATAATAGTCGGTTCTTTCCAAAACTTTTCTTTTTTGTGTGATCGTAATGTTTTTTCGTTTCCGTTGTGTTGAATGAAATTCAGAGACTCAGCGATTAAGTCGCGTTCCCTGCTTTGTCAATAAATTTTTTGCATGGAGGATGATGACTTCCGAAACGCCGTTTTCGATGGCTTTAAACGAATTGTCGAGTTTGGGAATCATTCCGCCTGCAATTATCCCTTCGTTTTTGTAGGCTTCGTATTCGGCTTTGTTCATCGATGCGATTCGGCTTTGCGGATCGTCGACATCTTTTAGTACTCCTTCTTTTTCGAAGCAGTAATATAAAGTAGTGCGATAATTTTTTGACAAGGCACTCGCCAGCGAATAAGCAACGGTATCGGCATTTGTGTTGAGCAGAGAACCCTTGCCGTCGTGCGTAATGGCGCAGAAAACGGGTGTTATTTTGTTTTCGATCAGCAGGGAAATAAAAGCCGTATTGATGTCGTTTGCTTCCGGATCGCCCACGAAGCCAAAATCGATGGGCTCCGGCGATCTCTTTTTGGCAGGGATGGTGTTGGCATCGGCACCCGACAAGCCAAGGGCTTGGCATCCCAGTTTCTGCAAAGAGGCTACGATACTTTTGTTGATCCAGCCGGCATACACCATCGTCACCAGTTTCAGTGTTTCGGCATCGGTAATGCGCCGTCCATCCACCATTTTTGTTTCGATGCCGAGTTGTTTTGCCATTTTCGAAGCCATCACGCCCCCTCCGTGAACGAGCAGTTTTCGTCCCTCCATCCGGTGAAAATCGGCCAGAAAAGTTTCCAGCGCTTCGGGATTATCGACGATGTTCCCTCCGATTTTTACAATGGCTATATCCTCCAAAACGGGGTTTGAAGCTGAAACGGGGTACGATGATTGGGTATTTGCTGTCATTTTTCCGTATTTACAAAATAGAGTTGGAGTAGTTGTCCTTCAATATTTCCTTCAACACGGTTTGTGCAGAAACCGCCCGGTTGGCCGCTTCGGGGATGACCAACGACTGCGGACTTTCGATCACTTCGTCGGTAACAATCATGTTGCGGCGTACCGGCAGGCAGTGCATGAAATAGGCATTGTTGGTGAGTGCCATTTTACGTGCATCCACCGTCCACGACCTGTCCATGTTGATGACTTTGCCGTAATTGGGGTCGCGATATGCCGACCAATTCTTGGCATAGATGAAGTCGGCATTTTTGTATGCTTTTTCCTTGTCGTATTCCACACGGGCTTTGCCCACAAATTTTTCGTCCAGTTCGTAACCTTCGGGATGGGTGATCACAAACTCGTAGTCTGTGGCGTTCATCCACTCGCAAAACGAATTGGCTACCGCTTGCGGCAGAGGTTTGGGGTGAGGAGCCCAGGTGAGAACAACTTTCGGACGGGGTGTTTTTTTGTATTCTTCGATAGTGATGAGGTCGGCAAAGCTTTGCAACGGATGTCGTGTAGCTGCTTCCATGCTGATTACAGGCTTGCCCGAGTATTGAATGAATTGGTTGAGAATGACTTCATTGTAATCGTCTTCCTTACTTTTGAATTGGGCAAAAGAGCGCACGCCGATGATGTCGCAATACGATCCCATCACGGGAATGGCTTCGAGGATGTGCTCGGTCTTGTCCCCATCCATCACTACTCCTCTTTCGGTCTCCAGTTTCCATGCTCCCTGGTTGATGTCGAGCACAATAACGTTCATGCCGAGATTGAAGCCGGCTTTCTGGGTACTTAATCGGGTACGGAGGCTCGAGTTGAAAAAAATCATCAACAACGTTTTGTTTTTTCCGAGTTGCTGATCGGCAAACGGATTCTTTTTGACATACGTTGCCTTTTCGAGGGCGGTTTTTAAATCGCCAATATCGTGAACGCAGGTGAAATTTCTCATTTTTCTGTATGTTTTTTAAATTCCCGAATGAAAATATCGATTTCATCCTTCGATATGGAAAGGGGAGGGAGTAAGCGCATGACGTTGTTTTTTGCTCCTCCGGTAAAAATATGACTTTCAAACAAGAGTTTATTGCGCAGTTCCGACTGATCGGGTGTGAGTTGTACGCCGATCATCAGGCCGCGGCCGCGAATCTCTTCGATGCCTCGACACGCCGAAAGTTCTTTTTGCAGATACTCGCCCATTTCTGCGGCATTGTGGATCAGCGATTCTTCTTTGAGAACCTTCAGTACGGCAATGGCTGCGGCACATGCCAAATGATTTCCGCCGAAAGTGGTCCCCAGCATTCCTTTTCGGGGCTTGAATTTCGGAGAAATGATGACTCCTCCGATAGGGAAACCGTTTCCCATACCTTTGGCCGTGGTGATGATGTCGGCTTTGATGCCGGCAAACTGATGGGCAAAAAATCTACCTGTTCGACCGTATCCCGACTGCACTTCATCGAGAATAAGTACAGTGTCATGTTTTTTACACACCACTTCGAGTTGTTGGAGAAATTCGGTGTCGGGAGCAAATATTCCGGCCACTCCCTGAATGCCTTCGATAATGACGGCAGCCACATCGCCTTTGTCGAGCTCTTTGGCAACGGCATCGATATCGTTCAACGGCAGAAAGGTGACTTCATGACCGGTGTTGAAAGGCGATTGGATGGCGGGATTGTCTGTAACGGCTACAGCACCTGAGGTGCGTCCGTGAAAAGCTTCCCGGAAAGCGATGACGCGCTTTTTGTCGGTATGAAACGAGGCAAGTTTCAACGCATTTTCATTGGCTTCGGCTCCGGAATTGCACAGAAACAGCGCATAATCGGGATAGCCGCACAGCTCGCCCAGCTTGTCGGCAACTTCTTGCTGCAGACTGTTGATTACCGAATTGGAATAGAAACCGAGTTTGTCGATCTGTTCTTTGAGCATACGGGTATATTCGGGATGAGTGTGTCCGATGGAAATGACGGCATGTCCGCCATAGAAGTCCAGATACTCGGTTCCGTTTTTATCCCATAAACGGCATCCTTTAGCCCTTACGGGTTCGATGTTCCAGAGGGTATATACGTCAAATAAATTCATTCTTGTTTATGTTTTTTGTTCTCAAAATAACGATTTGTTAGAAAGCGCTTCCTTTCAACTTCAATCCGGTGCTTTCGTCCAGCCCAAACATCAGGTTCATGTTCTGAACGGCTTGTCCGGATGCGCCTTTCAACAGGTTATCGATGATGGAGGTGATGAGAATGTATCCGTTATGAAATTCGATGTGCAACAATCCTTTATTGGTGTTTATCACCTCTTTGAGACTGATGGGTTCATCGGAAACAAAGACGAAAGGCGATGTGTTGTAAAACTGCTTGTAGAAATCGATGGTTTCTGCTTCACTCATCGAACCGTCCCATTTCATATATATACTGGCGAAGATGCCCCGCGTGAAATCGCCCCGCATGGGAACAAAATTGATCTCGGGAAGTAAGGGATTGCCTGCATCAACCAAGGTACGTTTTATTTCGTTGAGATGTTGATGGGTGAAGGGTTTGTAAATTGAAATATTGGAGGCGCGATAACTGAAATGAGTGGTTTCGGAAAGTTTTTTTCCTGCTCCGGTGGAACCTGTAATGGCATGGATGTGTACTGCATCCGAAAGTTTGTTGATGGATGCCAATGGTATCAATGCCAGCAAAATGGAGGTGGCAAAACAGCCTGGATTAGCAACATTGGTTGCTTTGCGGATTTTTTCTTTGTTGAGTTCACACAAGCCAAAAACGAATTGGCGATTGCCGAATATCGGCTCATTACGGAAATCGCTTCCCAGATCGATGATTTTGCACGATTCTGCAATGGTATTCTCTTGAAGAAAAGAGCGGGAAATGCCGTGTCCAAGGCAAAGAAAGATCACATCGGGATGGCCGACCGTGTCGGTGAAGCAGAGATCGGTTTCACCCAACAGGTCGCGATGGATGTTAGTGACCGGAACCCCGACTGATGTAGTACTTGTTATCGAATCGATTTTCACTTGAGGATGATTCAGCAGGAGGCGCAACAGTTCGCCTCCTGTGTATCCTGTTCCTCCGGCTATACTTACGTTAATCATTTTGATGAATGGTATGGTAAATTTTCAACGGATTGGCTACGACTTTGGTGAAACCAATGATATCTTGCGGGGTGAGCGATTTGTTGCTTTCGCCATAATCGCCGAAGATGGGGTTCATCAGGTCGTAAGGACTTTCGCATCCCAATACTGAAAAATGGTACGGACGCAGCTCAACTTCCACTTCTCCTGTTACAAATTTTTGCGTATCGGTGAGGAAAACCTCGATGTTGCGCATCACGGGTTCAAGATACTGTGCCTCGTGCATGAGTTGTCCGTACCAATTGCCGAGCTGTTCTTTCCAATATAACTGATGCTTGGTCAGTACGTGTTTCTCCAACAGATGGTGGGCTTTGATGAGGATCAATGGAGCAGGTGCTTCAAAAGCCACGCGGCCTTTCGTACCTATGATGGTATCGCCAACATGGATGTCGCGTCCGATGGCAAATTTTGATGCCGTTTTATTGATGGTGCGGATGACATCTACGGGATTCATTTCTTTTCCATTGAAAGAAACCGGTTCTCCTTTTTGAAATCCGATTTTTATGCGTTCAACGCCATGATCGGTCACTTGCGAGGGATAGGCCTCTTCGGGAAGCACACCTGACGATTTTAGTGTTTCTACTCCGCCAACGCTGGTTCCCCATAAGCCTTGATTGATGGAATATTTTGATTTTTCCCACGAAAAATCAAATCCTTTTTCTCGCAGGTAGTCGATTTCCTGTTGTCTCGACCAGCCGAGTTCGCGAATAGGAGCGATGATTTTTACTTCGGGAGCCAATACTTCAAAAACCAGATCGAAACGGATCTGATCGTTACCGGCGCCCGTGCTCCCGTGAGCAACATAATCGGCACCGGTTTTCTTGATATGTTCTACAATGTTCAGTGCCTGGAAAAATCGTTCGGAACTGACCGAAAGAGGGTATGTGTTATTTTTTAACACATTACCAAAGATTAGATATCGGATGCCTCGTTGATAATAATCTTCGACGGCATCGATGCACGTATGCGTGGTGGCGCCCAGTTGTAGGGCACGTTCTTCGATACGTTTGGCTTCTTCCGCTGAAAAACCGCCCGTATTGACGATGACGGTATGTACCTCCAAGCCTTTTTCGTTAATCAAATACGGCACGCAGAAGGAGGTGTCGAGTCCGCCACTAAATGCCAAAACTACTTTTTGTTTCATTTTTTTGTTTTTTTGCAAGCTAACGAGCTTTTGATGAGTATATTTATTTTTTGAAGAGTTTGGTCGGCGTCTTTTTCTTCAGAATCGGTTTCACCGTCTTTTTTGCAAAAGGACGTTCTCTTTTGGGTTTTGTTTCCTTTTCAGGATCAAACAAAAGACCGGTGCAGAGACACATTTTATAATTGTTGCGCTGTAAAATATCGAAATTGCGACAACCTTGGCATCCTTTCCAGAATTCTTCATCATCGGTCAATTCCGAAAAAGGAACCGGCTTGAACCCCAGTTCGGTATTCATTTTCATCACAGCCAGCCCTGTTGTAATACTGAAAATTTTGGCATGAGGATACAACTTTCGGGAAAGATCGAAAATTCTTTTCTTGATTTTTTTGGCTATTCCTTGATTCCGATAGTCGGGATGAACAATTAATCCCGAATTGGCCACAAATTTATCATGTCCCCATGATTCGATATAGGAAAAACCTACTAGTTTGTCGCCATCAAGAGCAATCACGGCTTTTCCTGCATTTATCTTTTCGGCTACGTATTCCGGTGAACGTTTGGCAATGCCTGTTCCGCGTGCTTGTGCCGATTCATATATCAAATCGCATATTTGTTGTGCGTATTTTGCGTGGCTGCTGTTGGCCACTTGAATTTTTACATTCATTTTACTTTTACGAAAATAAATTGTGAATAAATTGGGTTTATTTTGGTTCGCAATCTTGCGAAAGATAAAAGGGAATTTTATAGACAATGAGGATGGTCTATAAAAAATTGATGATCAAAAGCATCGTCGGACTAAATACGTTGCTTCGTTCATTATTGTAGTAATATGTAAGAATATCTTGATCATTGAGACTGCAAAAGTAAAAATAATATTTGTAATACGGATATTTTTAGTGGAAAAATCCTATAAAAACGAGAAAACGATAGAAAATGCAAATGGGTTGGATCGAAAACGCTCCCATTTGTCGGTTTATGGTGAATTATGTACTTTTGTCACAAGCAAATTTCATTTTATTACTTTTCAACAAAAATAATCATTTAATTAACATGGTATTTACCGATTTATTGTTTAATTTGCTTTTTAATTAAATTGAATTTCAGCATATGGGAAAAATAATTGCGTTGGCAAATCAGAAAGGAGGAGTGGGCAAAACCACCACAACCATTAATCTGGCGGCGTCGCTTGCTGCACTTGAAAAAAAAGTGTTGGTAGTCGATGCCGATCCACAGGCCAATGCTTCGTCGGGATTGGGAATTGACATACGAAATACAAAAAACACAATATACGAAGGGCTTATTGGTAAGATAAGCCCTTTTGATATTGTCCTTAAAACTCCGTTTGAAAATATCGATATCATACCCTCTCACATTAATCTGGTAGGTGCGGAACTTGAAATGGTGCAAATGGAAAACAGAGAGAAACGTTTGCGCGAATTGCTCCACCCTTTGAGAGATACATATGATTATATTCTTATCGATTGTTCGCCTTCGTTAGGGATTATCACCGTCAACGCATTGACGGCAGCTGATTCGGTGATTATTCCTGTTCAGTGCGAATATTTCGCATTGGAAGGATTGAGCAAGCTGCTTAATACCATTAAGATTATCAAGTCGAAACTGAATACGAAATTGGAAATCGAGGGCTTCGTATTGACCATGTACGATTCGCGTTTGCGTCTGCATAACCAGATTTATGAAGAAGTGAAGCATCATTTTCAAGAACTTGTTTTTAAGACAGTTATACAGCGAAATATCACATTAAGCGAGTCGCAGAGTCATGCACAGCCTGCACTGATGTACGATGCAGGTTCTCGTGGTGCGATGAATTACATTCAACTGGCAAAAGAGTTAATCGAGAAAAATGCTTAATTTTGTGCCTCAAGATAATCGTTTAATAAAGTGAGCATGGCAAAAAAGAATGCATTGGGAAGAGGATTGGACGCGTTGATAACGATGGATGATGCCGTTACTCGTGGGTCGTCATCCATCAATGAGATTGCATTGTCGAAGATTATATCGAATCCGGATCAGCCAAGGCGCATATTCGATGAAGAGACAATGGGTGAGTTAGCGGCCTCTATTAGCAAGATCGGAGTAATACAGCCCATTACTTTACGCAAAGTTGATGATGAAAAGTATCAGATTATTGCGGGGGAACGGCGTTACCGGGCTTCGTTGATGGCGGGATTGGATTCTATCCCTGCTTATATTAAAACCGCTGATGATGATGAACTCATGGAAATGGCGTTGATCGAAAATATCCAGCGGGAAGACCTCAATGCGATCGAAATTGCGTTGGCTTATCAGAATCTCATCGATTCGTTTTCGTTGACTCAAGAGCAATTGAGCGAAAGGGTAGGGAAAAAACGGACGACCATTACCAATTATTTGCGACTGTTGAAGCTGCCTGCCGAAGTACAAATGGGTATTAAAGACCGCAAAATCGATATGGGGCATGCCCGTGCGTTGGTAACTATCAATGATCCGGTTTCACAATTGGCCGTGTATAACCTGATTTTAAGAGATGGCTTGTCGGTACGCAAAGTAGAAGCTATTGTTAAGGAAATCAATGAAGGAAAAGAAGTAGAAGAAATTATCAATCCTCCGCGAGCTCAGAAGTCGAATTCTTCTAAAGGGAAAAAATCCGCAGTTGGTGATTTCGATGCTTTAAAAAAACACCTCTCGGATTATTTTAAAACGGATGTTCAGTTTTCGTGCAATAAGCAGGGAAAAGGCAAAATTACCATTCCATTTAAATCGCCACAAGAATTGGAACGGATTATTGGAATTTTCGATCAGCTAAAGGAAAAATAAAAAATTGCAGCGAATGGAAGGCTGGAAGATAGTGGGATTTTTTTTACTTTTTGGTATTTATGCTTCGCAAGCTCAAGAAGTTTCCTCTCTTCTGCATTCCGATGAGTGGCAGTTGACTTATCTGATCGAAGATGAACCTCAGGATACTATTCCTGCAAGTGGCCAGTCGGTTGTAATGCAGCAAACCGATACTATTAACGTTAAAAAGGAAGAATTTAAGCCCAATCCGAAAAAAACCCTTATTTTTTCGCTTATTTTTCCGGGTTTGGGACAGATTTACAATCAGAAATACTGGAAATTACCCATTCTTTATGGCGGATTTATCGGCCTTTCGTATGCAATTTCGTGGAACAATCGGTATTACCGGGATTATTTCCAAGCCTACAAAGATATAATGGACGATGATCCCGAAACCAATAGCTGGCACAACTTCCTGCGTTATGGTCAAGATCCCGAAAGCGTGGATACAACGTGGCTGAAGGATGTACTGAGGAGGGGCAAAAATTATTATCGTCGTTATCGAGATTTAAGTATTATTGGTACAGTGGCTTTATATGGCATAAGCATTATGGATGCATATGTTGATGCACAGTTATTTGAGTTCGATATAACTCCCGATCTTTCCATGCGTGTAGAACCTGCCGTTATACAAAAAAGCAGTTATTATACGGCAAATGCATTTGGCATACATTGTAGTTTTAATTTTTAACCCAAACATGGCAATTGCCTTCACATGGGCAATTCATCATTTCTCTATTTTTTTTTTAATAACAGAACATGAAGATGAAACGACTTTTTATTTCTTTAGTAATGGTAATGGCCGTTTTTCCGGTTTTGTACTCCCAGTCCTTCCAACAGGCGAAGGATACAATAGAAGATAAGGCTATTGTGCCTCCCGAAAGCATGACGGAAAACCTTGCCGATTTACTGCACGATTGGCAGATTGATTTTGCTGTCTCGGAAAATGATTGCAACGGTGGTCACAATGTGGTTTGTCCCGATACGGTTTATAGGGATAGGTTATATTGTCTTCCTTCGGAGATGGAACTTTCATTTAACCGTGTTGTCCGATCCTATATCGAAATGTATGCTGTGCGTCGTCGCGAGCAAGTAGCCTTTATGTTGACCTTGGGCAATTATTATTTTCCGTTGTTTGAGGAACTGCTCGATCGCTACGACCTTCCATTGGAACTTAAATATCTTCCCGTTATCGAATCGGCTTTGAATCCGGTTGCCGTTTCCCGCATGGGTGCGACGGGTCTTTGGCAATTTATGTTGAAAACAGGGCAAGGTTATGGACTCGAGGTAAATAGTTTGGTGGATGAGCGTCGCGATCCTTACAAATCCACCGAGGCGGCGGTACGTTACCTTAACGATCTTTACAGTATTTATGGTGATTGGAATTTGGTAATTGCTGCTTACAACTGCGGACCCGGGAATGTAAATAAAGCCATTGCTCGGAGTGGAGGTAAACAGGATTATTGGGAAATTTATTATTACCTTCCTCGCGAAACGCGCGGATATGTACCTGCTTTTATTGCGGCCAATTATATCATGAAATATTATGCCGAGCATCATATTTGTCCGGTGAAACTGAATAATTTTCAGGCGTTGGATACCATACAGGTAAATAAAGAAATTCATTTTGGGCAGATAGCCGAAATATTGAATATTCCTATCAATGAACTTCGTCGGCTTAACCCTCAATTTAAACGGGATATTGTTCCGGGCAATTATAAGCCTTACGCATTGGTCTTACCCACAAATAAAATGATTGCTTTCATCGATAAAAAGGACGAGATACTGAATTGTAATCGTTCAGCGTATTTTACTCATCGACTCGAAACGGATCAGTACATCAAGGGCGGAGACTCATCGGTTGGCAGTGATGGGGTGGTTTATTATCGCGTAAAAAAAGGGGATAACTTGAGCAAGATTGCCAAAAGAAACGGAGTGACAGTAGCGCAGATAACATCATGGAACAAATTGAAATCTGCTGTTCTTTCCGTAGGAAAACGTTTAATTGTAAGGAAAAATGCGGTATCTTCTTCTGAATTCCAATCGCAATATGCCGAAATAAATGAAGATTCCATTCAACATATTTCAAGAGAAATCAATCCGTATTATCGAGTAAAGAAAGGAGATACGTTGGGTGAAATTGCCAAAAAAAATGGGGTTACCGTTTCGGAATTGAAATCGTGGAACGGACTTCGTTCGAACAAAATTTCGGCAGGGGAGCAATTGATCATCCGGAAAACCGGGGAAGAAGTTTCTGAGATGGCTGTACCTTCGTCTGTTACTGAATATAAAAATGAAGAATTCCCCAATGGTTCTGCCGGGAGCAATATAATTTCGGAATACCTTAAAGAAAAAATAAACAATTCGGGGAAGCAAAAAGCCGGGGATGTGTAAATGAATCCCTATTCTCCCCCGTATTGCATCAAATAGGCTTTAATGAAACCATCAATATCGCCATCCATAACCCCGGTAACATCGGATGTTTGGTAGTTGGTCCGATGGTCTTTCACGCGGCGATCGTCGAAAACGTAACTCCGTATTTGCGATCCCCATTCGATTTTCTTCTTGCCGGCCTCGATTTTTGCTTGTGCTGCACGACGTTTCTCGAGTTCTATTTCATAGAGTTGCGATCGCAATAAGCGAAGGGCATTTTCGCGATTTCCCATTTGAGAACGACTTTCGGTGTTTTCAATTACAATTTCCTGTTCTTCACCGGTATCCGGATCTTTATACATATAATGCAGTCTCACACCGGTTTCCACCTTGTTTACGTTTTGTCCTCCCGCGCCGGATGAGCGAAAAGTATCCCAGCTCAGGTTTGCCGGATTTATTTCGATCTCGATGCTGTCGTCAACCAACGGAGTTACAAAAACCGATGCAAACGAGGTCATGCGTTTGCCTTGGGCATTATATGGCGATACACGTACAAGGCGATGAACACCGTTTTCGCTTTTCAGAAAGCCATAAGCCAAATCGCCTTCAATTTGCAGGGTCGCGGTTTTTATGCCTGCATCATCTCCATCCTGCCAATTGGTAATGGTGGTTTTGTATCCTTTGTTTTCGCTCCAGCGCTGATACATGCGAAGCAACATCGACGCCCAGTCTTGACTTTCTGTTCCACCCGCACCTGCATTCACTTTAAGCACTGCGCCAAGTTGATCTTCTTCGTTACGCAGCATGTTTTTCAACTCAAGATCCTCAATTAGTTTGAGTGCTTTGTTGTAGCTTTCATCCACCTCTTCTTCGGTGACGATGCCTTCTTTAACAAAATCGTAAGCAATTTCAAGTTCTTCAATTGCCGATTTTACTTCGCGATACGATTCGATCCATTTTTTCAGCTCTTTGACGGTTTTCATCTGTGCTTCTGCTGATTTCGGATCGTTCCAGAAATCGGGCGATTGCGTTCTCAATTCTTCTTCTTCCAGTTGGATAATTTTTGTATCGATGTCAAAGATACCTCCTCAGCGCTTGCTCGCGCTCCTGTATCTCTTTCAGTTGCTCTGCAGTTATCATATTTGTTTGTTTTTTATTTTTGAGCATGCAAAATTACACATAACCTTTCCTTTTAACAAATCTGTTCGGTATTTTTTTATCATGTAGATTCAACCGACCATGCAGTGTAAACCGGCAAGTGCGAATTTGTAAATCCAACAGGCAAGGAAAACGATGCAGATTCGGCGGAAAGCATCGAACGGCGTGTTTTTAAGACTTATCTCGAACAAATTATCATTTCTGATTAAATTTCTTTTCTTTTATCAATCGGAGTGAGGCACTTCAATGCTGTACTGAATATTTTTATGCCTGTCTCTATGAACAAAAAACGGTTTGAAAACCTTATAAGATAAATCAAATTTGATTTCATCATTTTAGCTGAATCTATTTTTAATTTTAGCAAAATAATAAGGAGGCTGATTTATGGAAAATAAAATTTACAAAACCATTGAAAACGCAATCAAGCATTGGTATTTACCTTCGATTGTTGGCATTTTATTGATTGTGTTGGGGATTTGGACACTCACGACACCGTTAGAATCGTACATTATGCTTTCTATCGTCTTTGCTGTGGGATTCTTCCTTAGCGGGATATTCGAAATGATTTTTGCTCTTTCCAATAAGCATAAATCATGGGGTTGGTCTTTTGCCTTAGGACTTTTGAGTATAATCATCGGGCTATTGATGATTTTAAATCCTGCCATTTCTATGGCGACTCTCCCTTTTTATGTGGGATTCATGTTGCTGTTTTATTCTATTTTGGGTATAAGTTCAGCTTACGAAATGCGGCAGTATGGGATAATGGATTGGGGCTGGCTGATGCTGGTTGCCGTTTTGGGCCTGATTTTTTCGTTTATGATGTTGTGGAATCCGCTGTTTGCCGGAGTGAGCATTGTTGTGTGGACAGGTATTGCTTTTATCGTTACGGGCTTTTACATGATTTATTTTTCTACACGGCTCAATAAGTTGAATAAGCTGTGGAAGAAGATGAAAAATGACTTGTGAGAACGGTAGATTTGTCGACGGCATCGGCTAAGATTCCTCTTCGGGAGGGGGCACTGCGGTTTGTCTGGTTAAAACAGCAAGGGATTTTTTTTGGAATTTTGTTCCTTTTTTATTGTGTGATTGAGGTGCAGATGCTTCTTTGGGGGATGAAGGGCGACTGTGAATAATGATTGTCGCAGAATCTGTTTCTATTGCTTTTACCGTTGGCCTTTTCGGTTGTCTGTTCTTTGGGGCTTCCGTAGAAATGGGTGTACGCTGTTTTGCCGTTTCTTTCAGTATTCTGCCCCCTCTTAAATAGCGTGAAGCATAATATGGTTCGCTTGAGGAAGAGATAATGACCCCATTGTTGGTGGAAGCATGAATGAATTTGAATTCTCGTTTTCGCGTGATATGGGTTACAATTCCCACATGCCCGACTTTTCCGTTACGCTTTTGCCCTTCGAAAAAAACCAGATCTCCTACTTGCAAATCTTCTTTTCGTTGAATTGTGGCTGCTTGACGGTCTTGTTCCTCGGAACTTGCTCCTAATTTATATCCGAATTTTTTGAACACATAGGCTGTAAATCCGGAACAGTCAAAAGCATAAGGACCTTTACCACCGGCTTGATAAGGTTTGTGCAGGTATTGCATGCTGTAATTAACAACCTCGTTTCGTATCGATGTTGACTCGTTTTTGCTTCGTGCTGCTTTCCTCTCTGTTCCGCAGGAGGACAAAATGAAAGCGACAAATAATAAGAGGAGAAGTTTATACCGGTTATTTTTTCGATTCGACGAGAGACGCATGGAATATCTTTTAAAGAAAATACATAAAGCAAAAATAATAAAGATAATGGATTCATAGGTGCGTGTTTTTGTTTTTTAACAATTAACATTTGCGATATGTACGGCTGAATGAAGCATATCCTGTATCTTTGAGGAAATTATTGGAGATATTTTTTATGCAACAACTTAAAAACATTGTTTTCGATTTTGGAGGCGTGCTTATTGATTGGAACCCTCGCTATTTATACAGAAAAGTATTCAAGACCCAAGAAGAGATGGATTTCTTTTTGCAAAATGTCTGTACGTACGAATGGAATCTTCTTCAAGATGCCGGTCGATCGCTCGATGAAGCTACTCGAGTGCTTCAGAAGGAACATCCAGAATATAAGGAAGAGATAGGGATGTATTATGGCCGTTGGGAAGAAATGTTGGGCGGCCTTTTTGATGATAATGTAAAATTGATTAGACCCTTGAAAGCGAAATACAAGGTATATGGATTAACCAATTGGTCTGCTGAAACGCTTCCTATCGCTCAGCGAAAATACGATTTCTTTCAATTGTTTGATGGTATTGTTGTTTCGGGAGAGGAGAAACGGGTTAAACCCGACCCTCAACTTTATCGGATTTTGTTGGACCGGTATCATTTGAAAGCCGAGGAGACACTTCTTATTGACGACAATGCCGAGAATATAGAAACGGCAAAAGAGTTGGGCTTTAAAACGGTTCATTTAACGCCCGAAGTGAATTTGAAAGAAACCTTGAAAACAATGAAGGTATTGTAAATGAATGAAATACCGGTATGGTTTTAGTCGAAATGTATCATTATAATACAGTTTAACAATTTTTCTGTCGAGAGAGCTATTTTTTCTTATTAACTTTGCATCGTTAAAAACAATGTGGAAAGATTTGAACTGCTTGCAACCACAAAAAAAAATGCTAAAAAGATTCTTCGCATTTTTCCCTCGTTTGCTTCAGTTTCTCTTTATTCCGTTGTTTTGAAAAACCATTTTATTTTAAAACAGCGAAAAAATGAATTATTTATTTACTTCCGAATCGGTGTCCGAAGGACATCCCGATAAAGTATCCGATCAGATATCGGACGCTTTGCTTGACGAGTTTCTGGCGTATGACCCCGACTCTAAAGTAGCTTGCGAAACGTTGGTAACTACCGGTCAGGTGTTGCTGGCAGGTGAAGTAAAATCTAAAGCTTATGTAGACTTGGCCGAGGTGGCACGCAGGACGATTGCCCATATTGGTTATACAAAAAGCGAATATAGGTTTGAAGCAAATTCTTGCGGTGTATTATCGAGCATTCACGAGCAGTCGGAGGATATCAATCGCGGAGTCGAAAAGAAAACCGATCCCATGGATCAGGGGGCGGGCGACCAAGGGATGATGTTTGGATATGCTACCAACGAAACCGACAACTATATGCCTCTTCCATTGGATTTGAGTCATGCATTGTTGCGGGAATTGGCCAACATTCGAAAGGAGGAGCCGGATTTGATGCCCTACTTGAGGCCGGATGCCAAATCGCAAGTTACTATTGAATATGCAGAAGACGGCACACCCTTGCGCATCGACACGATTGTAATCTCAACACAGCATGATGAATTTATTCTTCCCATCAATAAATCGGCTGATGCTGTAGAAAAAGCCAATAGGGCTATGCAGGAGAAAATTAAGCATGATGTGATGACGATTCTGGTACCTCGTGTTCGCGAAAATTATAAATACCGAAAAGATATTCATCGATTATTCGATGATAAGATCAGATATTTGGTAAACCCTACGGGTAAATTTGTTTTGGGAGGTCCGCATGCCGATACCGGGCTTACGGGACGTAAAATAATTGTGGATACCTATGGCGGGAAAGTACCTCATGGTGGAGGAGCTTTTTCCGGGAAAGATCCTTCCAAAGTGGATCGGTCGGCTGCTTATGAAGTGCGTCATATTGCCAAGAATCTCGTTGCAGCGGGTGTTTCGCCCGAGGTGCTTATACAGGTTTCTTATGCCATCGGCATTGCTCAACCAATGAGTATTTACGTAAACACGTACGGGAAAAGTAACATAAAAATGTCGGATGCCGAAATTGCCAAAAAAATCGGAGAAATGTTCGATTTGCGTCCGAAAGCTATAGAGCAACGACTGAAGCTGCGCAATCCCATTTATTTTGAATCAGCTTCTTATGGACACTTCGGCCGCGAACCCAAGTGGGTAAAAAAAGTTTTTTCGTCACGATATATGCCGGAGCCCATCGAGATAGAAGTAGAACTCTTTACGTGGGAAAAGCTGGATTACGTGGATCAGATCAAAAAAGCATTCGGACTATAATCGGGAACAAGTGTTTTTGTATTTATTCTCTTCATATTCATTATATTCATTGCTGTTCATTTGTTCAACGGGGAAAGGATAAAGCAGGAAAATTATAGCATTGGATAGGTTTTTTGAATTTGTTTTCTATCCTAAAAAAAGAGTTGTAAATTTGCGAAAAATATGCACATAGGCGGTGATTGACACAATTCCCGATAAGTTGACAATTTCCGATTCGTTGTTGTTGCGGTTTTCACCTTTTCAGGTTGTCCCAAACGATTCGGCAGGTTTTTTTTTCAAACCGGATGCAAGTACATTGCCCATGTCGTCTTCTGTTGTGGATGCGGCCTATGCCGGTATACCGAGACCTTTTCCCCAACTCGAAAGCAGCATTTTCTTTTTGTTTTTTGTTTTTTGCTTTCTTTTGTTTTCTCTTTTCTATCGGTCCGAACGAAAAACACTCTTTGCCAATTTCAAGAATTTGGTGGGTTTTCGTGAACGTACGGCTTCTGTATATAAAGAGCAAGTGACCATTAGAGAAATTTGGGGCGAATTGTTTCTTTTGCTTCAGACTGTTCTTGTATTTACGATGATTTTTTTCGTTTATTTCCGAAATCGGGGTATAGCTGAAATGTCTCAGCCTAATCGGTGGTTGCTTTTTTTGGGGATCTTCTTACTATTAACCGTTTTCATTTTCTTTCGTTATCTGGTTTACTATTTTTTAGGAATTGTGTTTTTCCCCGCCAAGATCAAAGGTTGGTTAGAAAAATATTTGCAAATAGTGGAACTGATGGGTATTTTGTGCTTTTTCCCGGCTTTTTTCTATATTTTTTTTCCGGAAGTCGCCTCTATCGCTTTTATTTTGCTTTTCGTTGTTTTTTTCATAAGCAGAATAGGCGTAATGATTGCAGTTCTAAGCATTTTTGGTAAAAACAAAATAGGTTTTCTTTATTTTATTGTGTATCTTTGCGGCATTGAAATTTTGCCCTATTTTTTACTTTTAACGGGCTTAGTTTCATTAATTACTGTCGTAGGTAATATTGGATTATGAGCGTACGGAGAGTTAAAAAAATACTTATTTCACAGCCACAACCTGCAGATAATAAGTCTCCTTATTATGAAATAGCAGATAAGTATCATGTGGAAATACAATTTCGTCCTTTTATAAAAGTAGAACGAGTTTCTGTAAAGGAATTTAGGCAACAACGGATCAATATTTCGGATTTCACGGCCATAATTTTCACATCAAGAACTGCGGTGGATAACTTCTTTTCTTTATGTGAGGAGTTGCGGATTACTATACCCGAAACCATGAAATATTTCTGTATCTCCGAAAGGGTAGCATTATATTTGCAAAAATATATTGTTTATAGGAAAAGAAAAATATTTTTTAGTTCTACCGGAAAGATGGAGGGATTGAGTAATGCTTTGACAAAACACGCCAAAGAAAAATTTCTCTTGCCTGTTCCTGATCAGCATAATGGGGAAATTACCAAATTTCTGGACGAGATGAAAATCAATTATACGGAAAGTGTCATGTATCGTACAGTAAGCAATGACTTTGAAGAGGGTGAGAAACTGGATTGTGATATGATCATTTTCTTCAGTCCCTTGGGCGTGGCTTCGTTATTCAAAAATTTCCCCGACTTTGAGCAAGGAGATATGGCTATTGGATGTTTTGGCAGTGCTACAGCCAAAGCAGTGAGAGATGCCGGATTGAGGCTCGACTGCGAAGCTCCCCTTCCGGGTATACCTTCTATGACGGCTGCATTAGAGCTCTTTCTGAAAGAAAATCAGAAAAACCATACACAGGCAAAGCAGTAAAGAGAGAGCTTGAGAAAATAGCTTGATTCAGCAGAAAAAATTTGTTTTATAAATTTGTTCCGAAAGCATATTGAAAAATTATAAAAACTATTATCTTTGTTGCGATAATTGCTTTCGGAGGAATGCTTTTTATTGATGGACAAAGGGCAGCGTTTCACTTTAAAAAAAGACGAACGGATAAGGGGTTCTAAACAGATTGAATATCTTTTTGTAAACGGCCGATCCTTTGTTTCATATCCGTTACGGGTAGTGTTTATAGAACAACCACGGGTAACGTCCTCACAAGTATCGATCTTTGTGAGTGTTCCCAAGAAAAAAATTAAATCGGCAGTAGCTCGAAACCGAATAAGGCGGTTGATACATGAAGCATACCGATTAAATAAATATACTTTCGATAGAAGTTGTTTAAATGAGAATCAAATGCTCGAGATCGCATTTGTTTATCTGAAAAATGAAATGTCGGACTATGAAACAATAGAAAGGAGTGTGCGTAAAGCATTGAAAGAGGTAGAAAAGCAATTGACGGAGAGAGAGAAATGTTGAAATTAATAAAGAACATCTTGGTGAAGATTTTGTTGATGCCGGTTTATTTTTACCGGTATGCTATTTCTCCGCTTACCCCTCCCAGTTGTCGCTACACACCCACCTGTTCTCAGTACACGATAGAAGCATTAAAGAAACATGGACCTTTCAAAGGTTCTTATCTGTCGGCAAAACGTATTTTAAGTTGCAACCCGTGGGGCGGTTCGGGTTATGATCCCGTACCTGAGCCTACTCCAAAGGATAAAAAGACAGACCGGAAGCATAAGAACTTTAACTATGGAATTATACGACATACACACTCATCAGGTATTTTTAGAGGATAATGACGATCCCTATCACTCGTGTATCCTCGATGTATATCCTTTAGAATTTGAAGTAGCAAAAGAAACGTACCAACGTCATGCTTTTTCGTGCGGAATCCATCCTTGGTATTCCGAAGATAGTGACAATCAGATGAAATATCTTGTCGAGATAGCTCCCGATCCACGAATTGTAGCCATTGGCGAAACCGGCCTCGATAAACTCAAAGGACCTTCTTTTGACGTGCAGATACCTGTGTTTATAAAACACATCGAATTGTCGGAAAATCTCAAAAAGCCGGTGATCATCCATTGTGTCAAAGCATGGGAGGAGCTGATAAAAGTACGAAGGGGAACTAATCCTGCCCAACCGTGGATTATTCACGGTTTCAGAGGCAATCCCGAACTTACCAAACGCCTTATTCGTGAAGGGTTTCTTTTCTCGGTTGGAGAAAAAATCAATGTGGATGCTTTGCCCCTTATCCCCATAAATTCGCTGTTCTGTGAAACAGATGAGGATGAAGTGGATATTCGGTATATCTATCAACAGGCTGCTCACACATTGAACAGAGATTTGGAGGATTTTGCAAATGAAATTGCGAAAAATGTACGCCGAATATTTCCTACCCTCCCTCCTCCAAAACCGTATAACCCCGATGAAGAGGAAGAAGAGGATGATTAAAATTCCTTTTTTATTTATTTTCTTCCGAAATCGGCCGGAATTTCACCCCATTTATCGGTTTCCCATTTAATGACAGTATTGGGGTAGTCGTTTTCGGTAAGCCATTTTTCTGCCCGTGAAATGAGGTCGAAAATGTACGTGTTTTTTTCGGTAGGTTTTAGCTTTGTATTGCATTTCTTGTTTTTTACCCATTTTATCGCATTAACGCTATCGGAATAAACAGGAATCTTGCTGTTTTGTTGTTTTAGCAAAGCCAGAGCGTGCACAATTCCCAGAAATTCGCCGATGTTGTTGGTTCCTCCTTCGAGAGGACCGAGATGGAAAATTTCTTCTCCTGTAGCTACATTAACCCCACGATATTCCATTTTTCCCGGATTCCCGCTACAGGCTGCATCCACAGCTATGCTTTCTTTTATGATGTTGGGAGAGGAAAGGGAGGCATTTAGGGGCGTTTTCTTTCGGGTTTTAAAATATTTCCATGGATTATCGTTAAATGCCTTTTCGGCTTCCTCCATGGAATTGAAAGCTTTATAGAGCGCGTTTTCAAACCCCGATACTTGTGCTTCGCAAGTTTTCCATGAGGTATAGATACCGGGTTTTTTACCTTGCCACACTACATAAAACTTTTGTTTTGCCATTACATTTCCTCCAAGAAAAGGGATATATTGATTTTTTCCCGTGTAAAGGTATGTTTTTTTTGACTTTTACCGATTAATCGACCTAAAAAACTGCCATTTTATCTCATTTTACGTTAACTTTGTGCTTATCTTTTTATAACGAAGAGAAACCGAAAAAATAATATATCAATCTCACAAAAATGAATAAAATAACGTCACTTTTCACAGCATTGATGCTGACATTGTTGCTGAATGCACAAGAAAAAACCGCTACTTACACGTTTACCGTGATAAAAGAGAATCCCATTACATCGGTGAAAAATCAATTCAATACAGGTACTTGCTGGAGTTTTTCGGGTGTCGGATTGCTTGAGTCTGAACTTTTGAGAACGAATAAAGGCGAGCATGACTTGTCGGAGATGTACATCGTTCGCAAAAATTATGAAGATAAAGCCATTAAATATGCCCGTTTGCATGGAAATCTGAATTTTGGTCCCGGTGGTTCGTTTGCCGATGTGGTTGAAACTATCGACGATTTTGGGATCCTTCCTGATTCGGTATACCGAGGTCTTCATTACGGCTCCGAGTCGCACAACCATAGCGAAATGGATAAAGTGTTGAAGGGATATATGAAAAGTCTTGTTGAGAGCAATACGTTATCAACCGCATGGTTTGAAGGTTTCACGAAAATATTGGATGCCTATTTGGGAGAGGTTCCCGAAACATTTGTGTGTAACGGTAAACAATATACCCCACAAAGTTTTGCCGAATCGTTGGGATTAAAGACGAGCGATTATGTATCGCTGACTTCTTTTTCCCATCATCCTTTTTATTCCAAGTTTCCAATTGAAGTACCCGATAATTGGCGTTGGGCCGATTCGTACAATTTGCCGTTGGATGATATGATAGCGGTCATCGATAACGCTATCATGAACGGGTATACGGTAGCATGGGCTTCCGATGTAAGCGAACCGGGTTTCTCTCGCTTAGGCATCGCCATTGTGCCCGATGAAAACGCTCCCGAAAATGCCGGTAGTGATCAGGCCAAATGGCTTGAGCTTTCATCTCGCGAAAAAAGCAGTTCCCTGAGAGAAAAAATCGGAGGAGAAATTCTTAAGGAAAAAACAATTACCCAAGAGATGCGTCAAGAAGCTTTCGATAATTTTCAAACCACTGATGATCATGGGATGCAGATTTACGGCATAGCCAACGATCAGAACGGCAACAAATATTACATGGTGAAAAATTCGTGGGGTATTACCGGTCCTTACAACGGAATATGGTATGCATCGGAATCTTTTGTTCGTTACAAAACAACAAACATTGTGGTGAATAAAAATGCATTACCTGCAGTCATTGCGAAAAAAATGGGGCTGTAATTTTTCGTAAAAAGTTGCTATGGAAATATCGGAGCTTTACACTATTTATAAACAACATCCTCTTGTTGCCACCGACTCGCGCAACTGCCCGAAGAATTCCATCTTTTTTGCTTTGAAAGGAGAGAATTTCAACGGTAACCGGTTTGCGGGGAAAGCGTTGGATGAGGGTTGTGCTTATGCTGTAGTGGATGAATGGGAAGGAATACCGGCCGACAATCGGATCATTGTGGTGGAGGATGTGTTGAATACGCTGCAAAAACTGGCTAATTATCACCGCAGGAAACTCAAGATTCCCATTATTGCTATCACCGGCACAAACGGAAAAACAACAACAAAGGAGTTGGTTTCGGGCATTCTATCCAAGGAGTTCAATGTTGCTTTTACCCAAGGAAATTTCAATAATCATATCGGCGTACCGTTGACTTTACTTTCTATGACCGAAAATCATGAGATGGGCGTTGTAGAGATGGGAGCAAATCATCCCGGGGAGATAAAGCTGTTGTGCGATATTGCCGAACCCAATTTCGGATTGATTACCAATATCGGGAAAGCTCATATCGAGGGATTTGGCTCATTCGAAAACATTAAGAAGACTAAGGGGGAACTCTATGATTTTATCCGCGAGCATGGAGGAAAAGTGTTTGTGAACAGCGATGACGCTCTGTTGCGCGAAATGTCTTCCGGGATGGATCGTATACTTTACGGGAGGAATAATCCCGAACTTTTCGTTTCCGGCAAACTATATTCGGCCCATCCTTTTTTGGAATTCGATTGGAACTTTTTTGAGCATACCTATCACGTGAAAACACAACTGGTAGGTGCATTCAATTTCGACAATGCGTTGGCAGCGGTTGCTGTTGGCAAATATTTCGGCATTAATGCCGAATATATTAGTGAAGCACTCGAAGAGTATGTTCCCAAGAACAATCGTTCGCAGTTCGAACGGACGCAAAAAAACGATTTGATCATCGATGCTTATAACGCCAATCCCACCAGCATGAGGGCAGCGTTGGATTTTTTTGTAAAAATCCCTTCTGCTTTACCGAAGGCCGTTATTGTGGGTGAAATGAAAGAATTGGGCAATATCAGCAAGGAAGAGCATACTGACCTGTTGAAATTTATTGCCGAGCAGTCGTTTTCCAAAGTATATCTGGTAGGTGAAGCTTTTAACGAATCGGATCCCCCCTTTCCGGTTTTCAATACAGTGGAAGAATTGATTGACGAATTGGAAAAACATCCTCTCGAAGGCCATTATGTCTTGCTCAAAGGATCGCACGCTGTTCGGCTGGAAAAAGCAATTCCGTATTTATAGTGTAGCACACATTTTTTCCTAATCAGATTATTGATAGAGGCTTCCGTTTCGGAACACTTTTTATCACGTTCCACCAATTGTTGCACCCATACGATCTGCAGTTAAATATTCATAATTCAGCTGTTTTGGTTAGATTGGTTAGACAAATATTAGACGTTGGTTAGATAATGTCTTGGGAAAATGTCCCAACTTTGTTACTTGTTCATCATAATAATGAGGCGAGGCATTTTATATATTTTTTTATTTGGTATTTTGTTTCTTCTTATCGCCTGCCATAAACAGGAAAACGAGAGAATGCATGCAAGACTGACTCGATGGGATGTTCTGTTGGATGAATGTCCCGAAGCGATTATCGACAGTCTGAAATTAATAAATGCCAAAGAACTCGATGTGAGGAATCGGGCATATTGCGGTTTGTTGAAAACAATTGCAGCGGATAAAACCTTTGGCGATTTTACCTCAGATTCGTTGATCGCTAATACTGTCAGATATTATGATCACCACGAAACCGGAAGCGAAAGCCATATCCGCTCGCTTATATATCAGGGTATCGTTCGTATGCGCATGGAAGTAACTGACAGTACGGTATATATTCCGCTGATACGCGCCAAGGAATTGTTCGATAAATCAAAAGATCCGAATCCTTCTATCGGCTATCTGCTTTATTATTATTTGGGAAACCTTCATTACCAAAACGGCAATCACGATTTGGCCCAGAAATATTATGATAAAGCACTCGATTATGCCAAAAAGGAGAATTCGCAAAGGCATATTTTTGATGCGTATTCCGAATTGTTTTGGAATGAAATGGCACAAGACCGTTATGAAACCGGAAAATTATATTTGGATACGTTGCTCCATTTCAAAAACCGTGTTCCCGATATCGACTTTACTATATTGAACATGCAATCGGTATATTACGATATTCAGGGAGAACACGAGAAGTCCCTGCAGTGTGAAAAAGACATGATTGGGTTGTTGCCCTTACAAAAAGAAAAAGTAGAAAATTTTCGGACCTATTATTCTATGTCCGATAGATATAAAAGTGTAAATAAACTCGATAGTGCAATGTATTACGGCTTGCAGGCCATTGCATCTATATTCGACTCCGGCTACCGCCTCAATTATCTTTTGTATAAAAATGTTGCCGATATTTCCGCCGCACAAGAAAATTACAAATTGGCCGATTCCCATCGGCAAAAGATGTTTGAGGCTTACGAACATTCAGTGGACGAGCAAACAAATACAAAAATTCTGGAACTGGAAAAACGTTACGATTTAGCCAAAGCCGATACCAAAGCCCTGAAAGCCCAAAACAATGTTACTTTGCTCGCTGTTTTGATGTTTTTTCTCCTTTTATCTATAACAGGATTGATCCTATTTTTTCGCAAGCGTCAAACGATGGCAGCATTGCAAAACGAGAAATTGCAAATCGAAACAGAAATTGCAGAAACCAACGCCTTATTATTGCAAAAACAAACCTATCAGCAAAAAAATATGTTGAATATTTATGGCGCTTTCCTGAGGCAATATGCCGATCAACAACATCGGTTGAAAATGTTCGAAATGAAAATCAGGGGGGACAAAAATCCTAAAATGGCTGATGAATACCGGGAAATATTGAAACAAGGCGAAGAACAGTTCAATACCCTCTCAAACGAACTGTTCCCTTCTCAGATATTCGAAGATATTTTGGATGTACATCAAGGGTTGGAAATACTTACCGAAACCGACCGTATTTTCCTCATCATGCTTGCCATGAAAATCGATGCTATGCAGATAGCTTCATTGCTGCATACAACGCCTGCCAACCTCAAGTCCAAAAAATCATACCTGAAAAAGAAAATTATGGAAAATAAGTCTTCTTTTGATCAATTCGACAACCTGATATCACTTTTCAAATAGCTTTTTCGGCATTTTTCGAGGTAAGAATCGATTCGGCTACTATGCATCTATTCAGTGTTTTAAGGCTCAAAAACAGGTAAGAATTGTTGCGGGGTATTGACACGCATCGGAAATTACTTTTACTTTGTTTGTGAAAAACAAATAAAAGGCAATAGTATGAAACGAAACTTGTAACTCAAGTAATTAATTCTCTATATATTCAATAATATTCGTAATCATTCATTTAAAATTCTACAAATATGAAAAAGAATCTGGTTTTATTTCTGTTATCTTTTGTCCTTATTGGTTTCATTTCCTGTTGCAAATGCGACGAAGAAATTGATGTGGTGAAACCGAATGAAATTGCCAACACAGAATGGGTCAATGAAAATGAAGGATTTACCCTGCAATTTTCAGAAAAGCTCGTGGCTTTTAAAGTTACGAATGGAAATATTATACGAATATTGAACTACACCTACGACGATGGGAAAGTTTTTGCCGAAGGAGTGGAAAATATGAACGGCGTGAGATATTTTTTTACGGCCGGTGTTGTGAAGGGTGAAAAAGAGCATTTATGGATAAGGGAAAGCAATATGGAGCCTTATTATTTTGGAGAAAAATATTACAAAAAATAACAGCAAGCAAGGGATCCCCTGTTATCTCAAGTTTCCAACCTTATGGCGGAAACAATCGTAGTTTGCAACCTGCATCTTGTTTTGTATCAAAGTTACAAATTCTGGAGGTAATAGTTTATTCTCTGGATGATCCGACCAAAGTATTAGACACCATGTACATAAAAGCTCTTGAGTAGTACAATGAAGCGTCTTCAGCTTAAATAATGTATAAGCTGAAAACTTTCCGGCAAAAATTAATATGAATATTTCTTTTGTTTCAGAAAGAAACTAAACAATTGGGAGAATATAACAATGAATAAATCTACGTTTCGAATCCGAGAAAATAGAGCTGTCTTTGATATCTAAAAGACGATGACTGTTATTGCTTATTTGCTGTTGTTCGCTTCTTGCTCAACCACCTCTGAATTATATGTCCTTGGCAATACCAATAAAACAAGCATGTTTGCAAATTTCGATCAGTTGGGAATGGACAAAAATTCATTTCTGAAGAAGTTTGGAACTCCAACGAATAAAGAAATCTATGTTGATGACCAAAATAACCTGATTGAAGTGCTCTACTATACCGAACTGTTAAACCAGGACTGGATTGCCGTAACAACCAAATTCCGTTTTAAAAACGGCATCTTAATAGAACAAAAAAAAGAAGAAATTATTAATTATATTGACAAAGAAGCGTTGGATGCTATATCAAGAGACCTTCGACTATTAAAAACTCGGTGACCCTTTAAACTTAAAACGAATACTGATCAAATACTCGTCCCGAACGCTTTAATATCATACAATATGAATTCATAAATACTAAAATTATGCATGATCATGAACAGAATTATTTTTAGTCCTGCGGGCAAAGCAATTTTCGCTCTGTGTTTCTTTTCCTTTGCGCTCACATTAGCGGGCTGTAGTGATAAGGACAAGTCAAGAATAGAGACTTTCACAATCTCGCCGCAACTTGTACCCAATGGCACCAATCCTCCCACTTCGTCGGTAGTTTATTGTATGGAAGCTACCAGCAACGATGCAAAGGAAAAATATTACCTGGCCCCTAATGGAGGCATTGAAGGATTTACCTACGAAGAAGGTTATGTGTACGTCGTAAGAGTACTGATAACCCCTATCGAAAATCTGCCTATGGATATCATTTATCCCGAAACGTTTAAACTGATAGAAGTGCTGTCTAAAACGAAAGTGGATTAAAAAATGCTCATGTACGAGAACTGTAAATTATGGGTTAAATCACAAAAACAAATGAATTATGGATCAGAATTTAATTTCAGGGACATTGACTCCCGAAGACGCACAGGCATGCAAAGATGCTTTGGAGGTGTTGTTCACTAAGATGCCGTTCCTTTCGGCCATGCAGAGCATGGATGTATCGCGATTTTTCAAGGTAGGCACTACCTACCAACCCTTACTCGATTTGGTCATGCAGGTGGTGGAAACTCATCCCGAAATATTGTCGCCGGTATTCGATAAGGACGAGTTTATGAAAGACAGTGAGTTTTATGCTTCGCTGGGGCCATTGGCCATGCGGGTATCGGAGTTGCACGCGGGCTTGGACAAAACGGTGATGGCCGTCGGGAGCGACACGCTGAAAGGGGCTCGCGAAGTGTATGCCGCCGTGAAACAGCACAAAAACAAAGTACCGGGACTGAGCGCAGTGTACGACGAGATGAGTGCCTTTTTTAAAAAGAACAAAATCAAAACTGCCTCTGCACCTTCGGAAGGATAGTTTTCCCTTCAGGAGTGTAGCAGACACTCCGAAGACACTTTCCGACACTCAAGAGTTTTTTCGGCACACTTCGAAGGGATTGGCCATCAATGCAGTTTTAATATTTAAAAAAATAAGAAAATATCTGCTTGCCATATGATACAATCGTGCGGCAGCAGCGTGATTATATCTCCGATACCGAAATCTTTGGAGACAAGATATACGCTGATTTTGAATACTTCAACGATGATAAAAAAACAAAAACAGAATATTGAAATGTATATTCCTGTCAAGGCAATTAAGGAAAAATCTGAACAGGGAAGGCAGCGCCAAAAAGCTTATAATGGCTTGTTCTCAACGGCTGTTTCCAAAATCAGATAACCGATAGAATCATTCTTCAACCGGCTGAACGAAAAAAACGACTATTCAAAGAGCATAAAAAGTTAGATCCACTAAAGGTTTACTTGTTCATACGATGGGTAAAATTACCATCATTTTCATTTATCTAATTTTTTAAATACTGATTCGCATTACTAACAAATATTTATTCATGGATCTGAATTCCTGAAATTAAAACAGGAATAAGGAACACTAAAAATTAAAATTATGAAAACTAAATTTTTTACAATGCTGGCATTAACTTGCATATTACTGTCCTCTTGTAATAATGAACTGGAGGAAAAACAGATCGCAATACCCGATGAGGAACAAACTATTGTAGCACAATCTGGGAGTATTCTTTCGTTTGATAACGAAACGGCTTTTTGGGAAGCCGTTGAAAAGGTAAGAAATAACGAAACTTCTGTCGCTCTTTTGACACGTTCAATTAGCGAAGATGACTTTCTTTCTCTTTATAGAGAATTCGATCAAGCGATGGAAGAAGCAGATAATTTTTACCAACGTGCTGGAGGATATGAAGAATTCAAACAAAAATTCCCCAATCTTTACTATCCGCAGTACAATGATGATTATTCTGCATATTTACCAGTTAGCGATGAGGCTATCGCTAAGCTGGTAAATCCACAAGGAAAAGTAATTATAAATAAATGGTGAAGAAAGAGATATGAGAGATGTTTTTTCATACGAAAAACTCCAAGAATTAGGATTAGCAATTCCGGATGAAACGGGAACTGTTTCATTGCGAGCTCTCCCTATTAATAATGTTATAGATCCTACTATTCCGTATTACAGGGCTCTTACTGAAGTAAAAAAAGATATAACATCAAAAAGAAAAATGTGGGTAACGGTAAGAGGTATCGAAAGGAATGCTCCGAATAATTTACCTTTTACACAGATTAAAGAGGCACGAATAGACGTTTGTTTTAGAAAAAAAAGTGCATTAGGTTGGTATAATGGAAAATTATATGGATATCCAATGATCGTTGATTTGAATAAAACAAAGTATACATTAGATAGAAAATACGAATATTCTCCTATGAAATTTACTGTAATGTTGGAGTTTACTGCAAGACTTAATGATTTTCCAAGTCACTCTCCTTTGGATCTATATGTTAGGTTTGAAAGCGATCAAATGGATCATGATTTTACAGCAGTTTACCCGGCAAATTTGAAACAAATATTACAGCTTAATAACGGAGATGGATTTTGGGATAGTCTTAGTGGTTTATTAAAGAAGGCAGTAGTCACTTACGGTTTCAAATATGGAAGTCAATATATAGCTGATAATTGGAATAATCTATAAAAACACTCTGTTGTAACATGAAAAAAAATCTTTTTAGCATAATTATTTTATTTACTCTTGTTTTTTCTAACACTTTCTCTCAAGAAGTGAATAAAATAGGAGTTCATTTAGAACTGGAATGTTCTACTGAAATTACTAAAAAAGGAGATAACGTGGGCGGATTCAGTTTTTTTGTAACCCCATCCTATAAAATAGGAGAAAATGCCACTGTAGGCATCGGCACAGGTGCAAAATTATTTAAATCCCTTGAATTAACCAATGACGTTGGTCCTATTGAATATAGAGATAAAAAACTTGTGTCAATCCCTCTTTACGTCAATACAATGTATAAATTCAAAGTAAACAAAACGACGCCATTTGTTGAATGTAAGCTAGGGTATTCATTTTTGAATAGAGATTACTCTTGGAAATCATCCAGACTTTTCCCTGAACATCAAGGAGTAGTGGATGTACAGAGTAATTTGAAAGGGGGATTTTTTTTCTCCCCATCAATGGGTGTTCTCTTACCTACAAATAATAGACAATATTTCTCTGTGTCTTTAGCGTACTGCTTAGAGAGATTTTCAGGTAAAGCGAATTTTATTCAGGTAAATAAAGTTGAAAAGAGTTCAGCCAGTCACCATTTAGCAGCTTTAAGAGTTGGATATATATTCTGAAATAGTTTCTCTTTTTTTCAGTGTCTAATAAAAAACTGCAAAATTGTAATATTCTAATAGTGTTGTTCGAGAAATTCGAACAACGCTATTAGGTATGTCGGGCATATATTACTACCGGCAACATGCAAGTTCTTGTACACGCCGAGTTGGAAGGAAGTGTTAATGAATGGCATAGGTGTTGCGGGCGCCTGCAAATCTGAAAGGTAAGCACCCGATAAAGTTCCCGT
>DBPW01000046.1 GCA_002305015.1 Bacteroidales bacterium UBA1410 | reverse complement strand
TTTCATATGATAATATTTTATTCTTTTACATTAAGATCACATGGAACTTTTGCATTCAATGAGAACAGCGTAATTTTATTTACTTTGCCGAGCGCTGCAAAAGTCTGCGTTTACTGAACCTGCAATTATCATGTACTTGCGTTAAAATTATGTTCATACTCGTTTCATACGACGTACTAAATGGTTTTAAATGTATGATAAATACGGAGGCAAGTTTAATTAATTTCTATGAAATAATCAAATTTATTTATTGTTATTTTTGTGATTTTACATTTAGCCTCAAAATACCACCTGCAGAGCAGGTGGTATAATTCTGTTTCATTTATAATTCTGTCTCATTTACTGACAAATAATATGAATAAGGCTACGGTGAGGAACAGGTTATGCAGCCTTGAGCTGGAACGGAGCAAGGGAAAAAACTGCGGAGCGTAGCGACGTGTTTTTTCCTTGCGTAGTGACGAGGCGCGAGCCGCAGCGAGTGGAGCGAGGGTGGTGGATGAAGGAAGCACGAGTTTACGAGTGCGCCAGACACTTACTGTGTTCAGCCAGGGTGGCGCACTTTTTGTTTATGGCTACCGATCACGGCATGTGCTTGTCGCAGCGAGGATTTTGGCGGAATTAAGCGAATGGAACGTTAGGGGCTTTATAAAGTCCGGCATTGCAGCGAAGTGCGAAGCAAACCTGGCTGCATGCCGGCTTGATGGATTGGTGTGTTTACACGTTTGGGAAGAAAGCTCCTAAAAGTGAAATGAGCGAAAATGGAGCCAATGACGAGCGGAGACGAGCTCATGCCGATATACAGCGATGCTGTGTGAATGCAGCGAATGAAGGAGATTGTTGAAGCGAAGGATGAGCGAGGCAATTGACGTAATGAGCGGAATGAGCACTGCAAGAGCGAAAGAATGGTGTTTTACAAAAAGTGTGACACCCGGTCCAGCCCGAGCGACCCGCAGGCGAGCAAAACTATGAGTGGCGGTTGCCCCCTTTGAAAGGGTGTATGAGCGTCAGCGAATACCTTATCGGGGTTTGAGGGGGCAAGAGTAGCCACGGGTGAGGATTGAGCGAGCGATGTGCAGCAAAACAAGCAGCCACGCCACGCTGAGCACCAAACGAAGCGAAGCGAGTGTGCCGGAGCGGAAGCGTGATGTGTGGATGCGGTGTGTGCAAGGGTGGCGAAAAAAATACTACCTTTTGGGTGAGATGAGCAGCAGCGGAATCTCCAAAAGGTGGAGATTTTTTTCAAGCCACTTGCTTGCCCTTGCTCACATGTTTTGTGAACTAAGTGAGCGATTGACGAACACCTTATAACCTGTTCCGTTGGACATGAGAAAGGGTTGTAGAGAGGGGATATTAAATATGTTTCAATTCCGATGAATGAGAAAGGTAGAAATAGGAGAATGAAAGAATACGAATGTGGTAAAGGCTTACAATGACGGGGTTTAATTTAACGGAATGCTGCCCTGATGAAATGGCTGTCGGTGAGGTCGGCGGATAATTGGGATGAAGATGCGGAACGGACTGTGGGGGGGATGTTGAAAGGAACAGAAGTCGGTACATGGATCCCACTACCGGTAAGGCAAAAACAGCCTTTATCGGCCAAGGGAACAGGGGGAATTGGGGATTGAGTGGTTTCTCCGGTTGATGTTTGGGGATTGGTATGTTGGCGCGGGTAAGGAATTTTCATCGCCGGCTTCCCCAATTTCCGCTGTGAACGAATGATTGCTGCTGCGGAGTTAGGGTTTAAGAATGGGGAGTTTGGCCTGGAAGGGGAAAGAAATGGAAAGGTTGTTTTTGCCGGGGGGGGCACCATACAAAATTTTTCAGAATTACAAAAACAGTTTTGGATTCTTTGCGGCTTTATCCAAAGAGCTTCAAAAAAATCATCTTATTTTCAGAATGCATTTTAATTATCGACCCGATCTTTGATGCCCGGGTAATTACGATTGATTCCGGGATTACTTGCTTTTTTGGAAATCCGGTAGGCATCCATTTCTGTTTGGGGGTATGGTTTCATCAGATTGTTTATCACATTTATGTCCGTATTGGGATTGATCCATGTGTTGATGTCTGATTTTGAGAGGATCAGGGGCATTCTTTTCTTTGAATTGTGGATTACCTCCATCATCGGATTAGCATCGGTGGTGATGATAGAAAAAGTGTCCACGATTTCCCCGGTAAGCTTGTTGGTCCACCGGTTGTAAATACAGCCAAGGTTGAAAACGGTATTGTCTTTTGGAAAGATATAATATGGAATTTTGGCGTTGTCTTTGTGCTGCCACTCGAAAAATCCATCCACAACCAATATGGCACGTTGATTTTTGATGGCTGATTTGTAGGAAGGTTTATCGTGGATGGTGTCGGAACGGGCATTCAGTGTTTTCTCCCGGATATCCCTGGCCATTTCGTCGCTATATACAAATGAAGGGATCAAGCCCCATTCTGAAAGTTCGATCTTACCCTGTTTGATGATGGGTAATTTCGGGTGATCGAAACCTGAGACGAGGTAGTAATCATCGTCAAAGTTAATTTCACATTGAACGCTTTCATTGGCATTCAAATATTTCCGGATTGCTTCCTTCGCTTTTTTCTCAACAGAAATGGTATAACACATATAATAGGATTATTATGTTATCAGTAAGAATTGTGATGTTCGCAATTATCATCAATTTTGATTGAATTATGTTGAACGGTACTTTTTCAAAAGTAAAAATAATATTCCCGACATAATCAATATATCGCGGCAAAGATACTTAATCACTGAATGGTAATAAAATGTAAGATTAGTGACATGAAATTGCGGAAGTTGATGTTGCCTCAAAAATGATTCTGTTGTTCAGGATAATTACTTCGGGAAATTCAATATGAATGATTGCTGCAGCGGAGTTAGAGTTTAAGGGAGTTAGAGTTTAAGAATGGAGGGTTCCGCCTGGAAGGGGATAGAAAGGGAAAGGTTGTTTTTGCCTGTGGGATTCTATTATTTCATAAGACTGAGAGACATTATTCTGGTAACAGAAACAATCGACATGAATTTACTCCTACCCTGTTCATAAAGATAGAAAAATAAAGCGGGGATAAACCCCGCTGAAATTAAATTTTCACTGCCTCGAATTTATAGATATCACCATTTGAATTCCTGTAATCAATCTTAGCTTTGTTACCGGACAGTGATGTGAACACAAAATATTCCGTTACAGAACCAGATACACCGGTCACTGTATTTCCTCCGACAGTATATGTCCCAATATAACTGTCACCTAAAAAATCTACATAATATTTGCCATCACTTTTCAATTCAACCATTATTGCACCAAAGGTTAATTCGGTTGTTTCGCCATTCAAGGTCATTTTTGTCACATTCCATTTTCCCAATAAATCAGCCTTGGATAATTCAATATCTCCCTCTTTTTCACAAGAAAATGCCAGTAGTACCACTGCCAAAATAATTAATACTTTTTTCATCATAACTCAAAATTTAGATGTAAATAAAATTGATAATTGTCCAAATGTATCTCAATCGTTTGACAACTTTTGTCAATACTGAATAAAAAAGACATTAAGTTCGCCATTAAATTTCCTTAAAAGGAGCAAAACGCTATCATATAAACACTTGCGACGCTTGGCCGTTTGAAAAAATTTCACTGATTCTGAAGACCGGCAAATAAAGTGAATTTTAGATGGAAAACGTACAAAAAGTTTCTCAAACAATCACCCCTTTTGCAGGAATTTCTTTTATAAACAATGAATTTAACCATATGGGTCTTGGAAAACTGATTGATAATCTACTCAGTATCAGGGTATCAACCTGTGGTTATCAGTACAGCGACATCGTTCGCTCGTGGTTCGATATATTCCTTTGCGGGCGCGATTGCGCCGAAGAAGATATCGCACAACATTTGCGCCCGACACTCGAAAATATTCCTCAAAGCAAAGTTCCAAGCCCCGAAACGCTTCTGCGTTCGCTCGACGAACTTGACGCCGATAACACATACGATTTTGACTACGACAATCGCGATGGCAATGCCAAATCGAAACGGTAGCGGAAAACAGTCTCAATTTTTACATTCGTGCCGACAGAAGTCAAATTATGACGGAACAGATACAGCAAGTTGCTCAATGGCAGACGGTTGAAATCAATTTCAGAGAATATCAGGTGGCTTCGATGCCGTTCACACAATTTTTTTGCAGAAAAAATTATCGCCTTGTTATAGCTTGTTATAGTGCGTGAAAAAACAGACGACCAACAACCGGACATGTTTGAAGGTGAAAAGTTCAACTATCGCTGCATTTTGACCTCCGACCACGAAAAAACTGAAAAAGAAGTTATTGAGTTCTATAACCAGCGTGGCGCCGGCGAAAAAATCTTTGATATTGTTTATTGTATGTTTTGGTTGCTGTTGAATGTTTTCGTAAATTCGTCGGGTGAATCAGTTACCGGGAGATATGAGTGTGATTTGATTTCGGTTCTTATCATTTTAAGCCTGTAGGGGATAATGTGGTTAGAGGTTTTTTCATTATAAAATGTCGGGGAATAAAGATAAAAAAACTAAATAGATCAACATGCAAGCTGTCATACTTTAGGACATTCTTTTGCTACATATCTTCTTGAATCAGGTTACGATATTCGAACAATACAGGAATTATTAGGCCATAAAAATGTGCAGACTACAATGATTTATGATTATGTAATTAATCAAGGTGATAAGGGCGTAAGAAGCCCTGTCGATTTTTAGACTAGGTTGCCAAAATGAGCAATATATACAAGGAAATAAATAAGGAGAAAATATGATTAAATTCACTAATAGTATACATTTAACAATTAACAAGCAACATATATAAGAACCAACAGAATGTATAAATCGAAGATTTTTCTTATTGGCAACGAAAAAGATCGCCTGATTGCGCTTGAAGAAGCCGAATATATCACGGAAGATATGCTTCAGGGATTATTAGAAAAATATCCCGATCTCTTACCGGGAGATCAGATTGCTCCAGAAAATCCACGACGATGGATACTGGTTGCTCGTGAAATGCGAATCCCGGGGGATGAAAGTGAAATCGGGCGATGGAGTCTTGATCATCTGTTCCTTGATCAAGATGGCATCCCAACATTTGTGGAGTGTAAACGGTCATCGGATACACGGATTCGTCGTGAAGTCGTGGCGCAAATGTTGGATTATGCGGCAAATGGGATTGAGTATTGGAGTATGGAACGCATCCGACAAGCCGCAACAGAAACCGCCCAAACTCAAGGGATGGTGTTAGACGAAAAAATTCTCGAGTTACTCGGCAATGATGGGACAGAGACAGATATTGAGCAATATTGGAAAACCGTCGAAACAAATCTCCGGGAACATAAAGTCCGTCTCATTTTTGTTACCGATAGTACGCCCAAAGAACTCCGGCGACTCATCGAATTTCTGAATGAGGAAATGATGCATGTCGAAGTCCTGGCGGTGGAGATTAAACAATTTCAGCGGGAAGATGCACATGGCCAAAAAGCCTTGGTTCCCCGAGTGATTGGACTGACAGAAAGTGCACGAAGTACCAAAGACATCTCTTCTTCACGAATACAGCATACCACACAAGAAGCATTTTTAGAAGCCTGTCATCCTGCCATCCGAGAGTTTTTTCAGAACGTTTTTGATACCGCTCAACAACAAGAGTTCACGGTCTATTGGGGAACCAAAGGATTTTCAATTCGAACCCATTCTTTAAAACAGAATAAAATGGTAAGTTTTGCGTATGGATATCCTCCAAATATATTTGAAGTCTATCTTCATCCTGATTGGATAGACGACGAAAAAGCTGGAGCACTTCGTGAGGAATTACGAAAGTTCCAGGTCTTTAAAGAAGGTGGAAATTACACCTTGAGAACCTTTGTGAAGCAAGACAATATAACCAGATTGAAGGAGATTTATCAGTTTATTGTCGAACAAGTGAAAGAACATACTCAAGGCTATCAGAAAGATAGAACGTAGAATTTTGGCAAGAACGGTGAAGCATGCGCATAAACAGCGTTCAGAACGCGAATTGCTTTGAGGTTCGTTGTCGGAGAAAGGAGTTATGATGCAACAAGTCAATTATTTACAAACAAAACCTGGAACAATGGAATTTGTCCTCGGTCACTCCTTGGAGCAGTTCGCCGAGTCCTCATTGCGTGGAGCATGGAATGGACGTCGGGAGCGGGAAGCCATAAGCAGATATGTGTTTGGCTACCTCATACATGAAGTTACCGAAGATGGTTGGTTGCGTGATCCGGCGCAAATCACGATTGAATTTCCGGTCCCACAGGTTCGATCTACGGAGAAAGCAAAACAACAGGTCTGCAAGGATCTTGTGATATGGCCACTTCCAGGTATGACATGTTGGGATGAACACCAAAATCCGACAGTCAGCCCCTCCGCAATACTCGAATGGAAGTTCAACTCGAATGATGTTCATCAGGACGATGTTCAATGGCTTCAGGAGTTCGTTTCGAAGTATCCGGAGTGCACGGGATTTGCGGTTACCGCAAATCGCCCCGGCAGAAATTTTCTTCTGGATGTGACTTTAATAACGGCAACACATACTGAACCAAGGTGGATACACATTAGGTAAGATTAAAGTCTGGCTAACAAGCGTATCCAGTGGACAGGTGAAGGCAGGAGGTCCTTTTGAGGCGAACGGCCACCGCCGCTAATACGGAAGGACGTTTGGCTCATAAAAGCCATAAAATGCGACATCTAAGCATTAAGCTGAATCTCTCTCAATTATGCGTATCTGTTTATTGATTCTTTTGTTTGCTGTTGAATGTTTTCGTAAATTCGTCGGGTGAATCAGTTACCGGGAGATATGAGTGTGATTTGATTTCGGTTCTTATCTTTTCGAGCCTCATGAAAATAATGTGCTTATAAGTATCTTCCATTATAAAATGTCGGGGAATAAAAGATAAGAAGCAGATTGATTTCCTCGAGGTAATAATTTCTTTGAGGTAAGTTCACAATTGGTTCATCAACATTGAAGAAGACTTTGTAAAAAAGTTCATAAAAGGGTGGTATCGGGTTAAAAGATGACTATATTTCACTGACTGACATTGCCAAATACAAAAACAAAGATGACGCATTCATTGTGATTAACAACTGGATGCGTTTAAGGGATACCATTGAATTTCTGGGGTTATGGGAATCATTGAGCAATCCTGATTTTAAACCTATCGAATTCGATAGGTTAAGACAGGAGTCAGGCTATAACGCATTTACTTTGTCGCCTCAGAAATGGATAAAAGCGACCAATGCAATAGGATAAAGAAATTACAATAAGAAACTAAATAGGTCTTCGTGTGAC
>DBPW01000027.1 GCA_002305015.1 Bacteroidales bacterium UBA1410 | reverse complement strand
TTTTGTTTTTACTGTGCTTTAATTGGACGAAAGAACGCGTAACACAAATTGAAAGCGAAGAAAATGTTTCCGTCAAACAGGATTTGAAAAATCTGTTTCACAATTCTCCGTGGTGGATTCTCATTGGAACAGGACTGGCAGCTTTGCTTTTCAATGCCATACGTGATAGTGTGGCGATTTACTATTTTCGCGATTATGTTCAGGTGAATTACCGAATGTCCGGTACAGGATGGGACATAACGACTATCTATTTCCTTGTCGGACAGGCAGCTAATTTGATTGGAGTGATGGCAGCACCTGCTGTTTCTGCTAAATATGGCAAGAAACGAACGTACATGATTTCCATTTTGATGGCGGGAATTTTGAGTACGGGATTTTATTTTGTTCCAAATAATGTTCTGCTGATTCTTGTTTTGCAATTTTTTACTTCTATTTTCGCAGGATATGTGTTGCCACTGCTTTGGTCGATGTTTGCCGATATTGTCGATCATCAGGAACTGACGACGGGACGACGTGCTACGGGATTGATTTTCTCGTCTTCTTCCATGTCTCAAAAATTGGGTTGGGCGTTAGGAGCAGCTTTAAGCGGTTGGATTTTGGCAATTTTCAATTATAATCCGCAGGCTGCACAACAGGCTGTAGAAACCATTTTCGGAGAGCGACTTATGATAAGTATCTTCCCTGCATTTTGCTGTTTGTTGGCATTTGTAGGAATGTTGTTTTATCCGCTTTCCGACAAAAAAGTAAAAGAAATAATCGAACAACTCGACCAAAAAAGAGCTAAATTGACAATTCAATAAAACCGGATTTTTTAGTCAAAACGTTGTAAATCTTTGATTTCGAAATGACAAATTATTCAAAACAAACAGTAAACAAGGATATTTCTTTTAATCTAATAAAATTAAAGGAGGAAGCTTACGACGAATTAACGCAAAATATTCTTCCGTTTTGGACAGAAAAAATGAAAGATTCCAAAAACGGAGGTTATTTCGGACAAATGACCGGCAAAAATCAGTTGGTCAAAAATGCGCCACGAGGAGGAATTTTGAATGCACGCATTTTGTGGACTTTTTCTTCTGCTGCTTTGCATTTGAAAAACGAAGCGTATCTGAAGGAAGCTGAACATGCAAAGGAATATATTTTCAACCATTTTTTCGATGAAGAATTTGGAGGGACTTATTGGATGCTGAATGCAGATGGTTCGCCTGCCGACACCAAAAAACAGATTTACAGTCAAGCATTTTTCATTTATGCATTGGTCGAATTTTATCGTGCGAGCGGCAATGAAACGGCTTTGGGAAAGGCAAAAGAACTTTTTTCGTTGATAGAAAAATACAGTTTTGATAAGGACAAAAACGGCTATTTCGAAGCATACAGTCGCGATTGGATTTTGCTCGACGACGTACGTTTGAGCGAAAAAGATGCCAACGAAAAAAAGACGATGAACACACATTTGCACTTGCTCGAAGCTTACACTCATTTATTTCGGGTTTGGAAAAATCCTTTGTTGGAAAAGCAACTGAAAAATTTGATAAATCTTTTTCTCGAAAAAATTATCAATTCCGAAACATATCATTTGAATCTTTTTTTCGATGAAAATTGGGTGTGCAAATCGTCTATTCAATCGTTCGGACACGATATTGAAGCCTCCTGGTTGTTGGACGAAGCCAGAGTGGTTTTGGGTGATGCGGGAACACTGAAAAAAGTGAGAAATACCGTTCTTCGCGTAGCAGATGCTGCAACAGAAGGACTTCGTGAAGACGGAAGGCTGATGAACGAAAAAAATGTCGCTACCAACCACCTCGATACAAATTGCGATTGGTGGCCGCAAGCAGAAGCTGTGGTCGGATTTTTCAATGCATATCAACTATCGAAAAAAGAATCTTACCTCGAAAAAGCGATCCATTCCTGGAATTTTATCAAAGAAAACCTGATTGACAGAGAAAATGGCGAATGGTACTGGGCGGTTTCTAAGGACGGACATAAAGATACACTGAACGACAAAGCCGGATTTTGGAAATGTCCTTACCACAACAGCAGGATGTGCATCGAATTGATTAATCGAATTAAATAACAATTTTATTTCAACACTAAAAATTCTCGTAATTAAATAATTATTAAATACCTGATAAAATGAAATTCAAGATTTTACCGTTAATGCTCTTGTGGATTTTTTCCAATTCAATCGGTGCAAAAGTTTTGTTACCTGAAATATTGAGCGACAACATGGTTCTGCAACAGAACACAAAAGTTAATCTCTGGGGGAAATCCGATCCCGGAAAAACAGTTGAAATTCGTCCTTCATGGACTGCCGAAATTACTAAAGTTAAGGTTGACACAAAAGGAAACTGGAAGGTATCCGTTGCTACACCTGCAGCAAGTTTTACTCCTTATTCCATCTCGATTTCCGACGGCGAAAAAGTAACGCTGAACAATGTGTTGATAGGAGAGGTTTGGCTTGCTTCAGGACAGAGCAACATGGAGATGCCGTTGAACGGCTTTTGGAATAATCCGATTCTCAAGGCTAACGAAACTATTGCGATGGCAGGACAAAACAAGGGAATCCGTTTTGTTACCATTCCCAAAACTGCAGCGATGGAACCCCGTGAAACCGTTAAGGGGAAGTGGCAAGCATGTACCCCTGAAAATGCGCCGGGTTTCAGTGCCACGGCTTATCATTTTGCGCAGACGCTGTATCAAACATTAAATGTACCGATTGGGATTATTGTTTCCAGTTGGGGAGGTTCACGTGTGGAAGGTTGGACAAGCCGCGAAATTTTGGAAACTTATCCCGATGTCGATTTGAGCGAAAAAGCTATCAATGATCTTCATCCAATGTCGCGTCCGATGGTTATGTATAATGCGATGATACGTCCTTTGATTCACTATACCATTAAAGGTTTTATCTGGTATCAGGGCGAATCAAATGTCGGGCATCACCAAGTATATGCCGAGCGACTTGCCAACATGGTCAATCTTTGGAGAAAGGATTGGGGATTGGGCGATTTGCCATTTTATTACGTTGAAATTGCTCCCTGGATTTATGGTGACGGTGAGACCGGTACCTCCGGCGCACTGCTGCGCGAAGCCCAATTCAAGGCACAATCACTGATTCCCAATAGCGGCATGATTTCGACCAACGATTTGGTCGAAGATTATGAAAAAACCAATATTCATCCTCGCAATAAAATCGATGTAGGGAAGAGACTTGCTTTTATGGCTCTTTCGCAAACTTATGGTCATGCAGGTGTGGCTTGTCATGGACCGGAGTATAAATCGATGGAAATAAAAGACGGAAAAATTTACCTTTCTTTCAACCATGCCGAGAACGGTTTCAGCAGAACGGTGGGCATAAATGGTTTCGAGATTGCCGGAGATGATCGGATTTTTCGTCCGGCTAAGGTTGAGGTCGATTTGAACAACAGGATATTGATTGTTTCGAATGAAAATATTCCGAACCCCGTAGCGGTAAGATATTGCTTCAAGAATTTTCAAATCGGGAATCTTTACAATACACGCGAATTGCCTGTGGTGCCTTTCAGAACAGATAATTTCGAAAAGTAAAACCTGTAACTTTTGAGATTGTAACCTATAAACTTATGTTGGCAGGATTATTTGTAAAAAATTATCCTTATAGTTGTTATTCTCTTGTGATTTTCTTTTATCTTTGCCGATAACGGATCAATCAATTGTATTATTCTAATTTAATTTAATTGAAGAACAATGAATACGATGAAAAAATTTTCTCTTGTCCTTTTCTTGTTGGCGGGACTATTTTTATCCGCGCATGCTCAAAAAACGATGTTGAAAACGAATATTCCGTATTGGTTGACCGCATCACCCAATCTCGGAGCAGAGTTTGCTGTGGCCGATAACGTAAGCATAGAGTTGTCGGCAGGATTCAATCCCTTCAAATTCGGTGATGACAAGCAGATTAAACATTGGGTTGTGTGGCCTGAAGCACGTTATTGGCTTAACGAAACGTATAACGGCCATTTTTTTGGATTGCACGGCGTAGGTGGACAATTCAACATGGGAGGAGTGGATATTCCCATATGGAAACTGAAAAATCTGAAAGATCGACGGTACGACGGATCTGCCATTGGCTTTGGTGTCAGTTACGGTTATCAGTGGGTATTAAGTTCTCGCTGGGGCTTGGAAGCAACATTGGGAGTAGGATATGCACGATTCGATTACGATATCTATTCATTGGGTGAAAATGGATCAAGAATCGGAGAAAACAAGAAAAACTATTTCGGTCCTACCAAAGGAGCAATATCCATTACATATGTTATCAATTAAAATAGGGGAAGATTAAGGTCTTTTCTTCTTTATGCAGTCCAAACGTACTTTTCTTGCTTTACCCCTTATTCCTGTTGAACCGGCTGCAGATAAGGCGAAGGAATTGAAACATTTGCTTCGAAATTATCGCATCAAATGGGTGGATCCTAAATCGTACCATTTGACGCTATTCTTTTTTGGTGAAGTTCCTGTGGATCAATTAACAGAATTGAAAAACGTACTTCATTCGGCTATGAAAGGGATACCCTCTTTTTCTTTCAAATTGACGAATCCGGGTTTGTTTAAGAGAGGTCGTGAACCCAACGTGCTCTGGTTGGGAATTGATGCTCCCGAAATTTTATTCGAATTGAAAAAAAGGATAGACCGGGAAGTGGTACCTTTGGGGTTTATTTCCAATGAAAAATTATTCAATCCTCATCTGACGATAGGGCGATTTATTCCCGGTCAAACCATTGAACCTTCATTAAATCGTGCGTTGACAATTTCTCGGTTTCCGCATCCTGTACAGTATGAAGCCAAAGAAATAGTATTGTTCGAAAGCCGCTTGTCTCCTCGTGGAGCGTCTTACTATCCTATGGTAATTTTTTCGTTGCAGTCCGAAAATAACTAGAGCGATGATGAAGATTTGGAGTTTTGAAAAAATTTATTCGTTGGTATATTCCCGAAAATGAGTAGAGTGATGATGAGAGGGATATTTTATATATGACATGACTCGAAAGATAATCCATATCGATATGGATGCTTTTTATGCTTCTATTGAACAGCGCGATAATCCTGAATACCGCGGGAAACCGGTTGCCGTAGGTTATGGAGGGAAACGCGGTGTGGTTGCCGCTGCCAGCTACGAGGCTCGGCGTTATGGCATTCATTCGGCAATGGCATCGGTTATTGCTATGCAAAAATGTCCTCATCTGATTTTTGTTATGCCTCGTTTTGACATTTATCGGGAGGTATCCCATCAGATCATGCAGATTTTTCTTGAATATACCGATAAGGTGGAGCCTTTGTCGCTCGATGAAGCTTTTTTGGATGTTACGGTCAATAAAAAAGGTATTCACTCGGCAACGGCAATAGCAAAAGAAATTAAACAGAAAATATACAATCGTACACGTTTAACAGCTTCTGCCGGTGTATCGTACAATAAATTTTTGGCCAAAATCGCATCAGATTACCGCAAACCCAACGGTTTGTTTGTTATACCACCGGAAAAGGCTGAAGCTTTTATTGAACGATTGCCCGTAGAGCGTTTTTTCGGCGTGGGTAAAGTAACGGCTGCCAGAATGAACGAATTGGGTATAAAAACCGGATATGATTTGAAACAATGGGCAGAAACGGATCTTGTAAAGCATTTCGGAAAAGTAGGAAGTGTTTACTATTGGTTTGCACGCGGAATCGATGATCGTGAAGTGGAATCGGAACATATCCGAAAATCGTTGGGAACCGAAGAAACTTTTCCTGAGGATATTTATGAAATGGTTGATGCATTAAGGGCTTTGGATGAGATTTCGGAAGAACTGTACAGAAGGGCCGAGAAACGTAAATTTTTTGCCAAAACGCTTACGCTTAAAATAAAGTATGCCGATTTTACACTTATTACTCGAAGTAGAACGGTAGATTATCTTATCAGAACCTATCATCAGATTTTTGAGTTGGGAAAGGAATTGCTTTTATCGGTTGAAGATATTCAGGAAAAAAAAATCCGTCTGATGGGACTTTCGCTCCGAAATCCTGAGATGGAAATATCGCGGGAAGAGCAACCCCTTCAGCTCTCTTTCGATTTTAAAGAGTTTGACGATTCTTCATCAAAGTAAAAAGTTTTGGGGATGTTTTCCGGTAATGTCCTTGTAATGCGCTTTTATTTTTTCTATATCTTTTTCATAATCGCCGGTGGGATAAAAGATGTCGAGAAAGATTACCTCTTTCTTGGCGTAATCGATTCCCACTAAAACAATAGGCACATTGGCTTTTAGTGCAATGTAATAATCACCCTTTCTCCATTCTTTAACCGGTTTCCTAGTGCCTTCGGGAGTTACTGCAAGTTGAAATTTTTCGTGTTTGTTAAATTCCTCGGCTAATTTGTCGGTAAGCCAATTTTTCTTATCCCTTTCAACAGGAATTCCTCCTATGCTCTTGAAAAGTAGATTGAAAGGAAAGAAAAACCATTCTTTTTTAATCAGAAATTTTGCATTTCTTCCCAACGAACTGTAAGCCAGCTTTCCTACTATGAAATCCCAATTGCTGGTATGTGGTGCAAGTGCAATTACGCATTTGGGAATATCCGGCAGAACATTTACCACTTTCCATCCGAATAGTTTCAGTATGAGTTTGCTGATTTTCATTGCATGTTCATTTGCACCTTCTCCATTTCCAACGTTAGTTGTTCCCAAATGTTCATTGTAATGGTAATTTTGTTTTTTAAGTCGATATACGATTGGAGCAAAGAAGCATTTGATGCTTTTTCCGGAGTAGTGAGTTCGGATTCGATGGAGGAAAGTTTTTCTTCCATTTTTGTGATTTTTTCTTCTATATCTTGAATTTCTTTTTCAAGCCTTTTGATTTGCTTGTTCTGTTCTTTTTGTTCTTGGTAGGAAAGTTTATTTTCCGATTTCCGATTATCTTTTTTTTCTACCGGAGCAAGAGTTGAGCTATGCAAAGAAGTTTCCGGTTGTTGCAGATTTTCCAGTTTCTTTTTTGCCAAAAAATCGTAGATGCCGCCCAAATGCTCAATAACTTCTCCTCTGCCAAATTCATAAACCTTTGTAACAAGTTCATTGAGAAAATCCCGGTCGTGTGAAACGATGATGGCTGTGCCATCGAATTCGGAAATGGTTTTTTTCAGTACATCTTTCGACGCCATATCCAGATGGTTTGTCGGCTCATCGAGAATGAGCAGATTCACCGGTTCGAGAAGCAGACGGATCATTGCCAGTCGGCTGCGCTCACCACCGGAAAGTGTTTTCACTTTCTTTTCCGATGCTTCTCCACCAAACATGAAGGCACCCAAAATATCACGTATTTTGTTTCGAATATCTCCTGTGGCAACCTGATCGATAGTTTCGAAAACCGTCAGATTTTCATTGAGCAATTGTGCTTGATTCTGAGCAAAATAGCCGATCTTTACATTGTGCCCCAATTCAAGTTTGCCTTGAAAATCGATTTCGTTCATGATGCATTTGACGAGGGTCGATTTTCCTTCACCGTTTTTACCGACAAAAGCCACTTTATCGCCCCGATGGATGGTCATGTTTACATCAGAGAATACCACATGATCGCCATAACTTTTTGCTACATTTTCCATTATCACAGGGTATGATCCGGACCGTGGTGCAGGAGGAAATTTCAAATTCAGATGGGAATTATCCACCTCGTCAACTTCAATTACTTCAATTTTTTCCAGTTGTTTGATACGCGATTGTACTTGGTTGGATTTGGTCGGCTTATAGCGGAAACGTTCGATAAACTCTTCGGTTTTCTGAATTTGTTTTTGTTGGTTTTCATAAGCGCGAAGTTGCTGTTCACGCCGTTTTTTGTGCAGTTCCACATATTCGGAGTAGCTCACTTTATAATCGTAAATTTTTCCCCGTACAATCTCGATTGTACGGTTGGTAACTGCATCGAGAAAGGCGCGATCGTGCGATACCAGCATCAGTGCATTAGCATGGGTCGCCAAAAAATTTTCCAGCCATTGGATGGATTCTATATCGAGATGATTAGTGGGCTCGTCCAATAACAACACATCGGGTTTCTGCAACAAAATTTTTGCCAGTTCGATGCGCATGCGCCACCCTCCGCTGAATTCTTTTGTTGGGCGATCGAAATCTTCTCGCGAAAATCCCAACCCGATGAGTGTCTTTTCTATTTCGGCCTCAAAATTATTGATACCCGACATTAGTAACAATTCCTGCAGATCGGCTGAACGTTGAATGATTCGTTGATAATCTTCCGATTCGTAATCGGTTCGTTCGGCAAGCCGGCGGTGTAGCTTTTCGAGCTCGTTTTCCATTTCTTGCAGATGTTTGAATGCTTGGGCGGCTTCCTCTTTTACCGTGTGTGTGTCGTTCAACTTCATTTGTTGCGGGAGATATCCGATGGAGATTTCTTTCGGATAGGAAACCCTCCCTCGAGTAGGATGTTGAATCCCTGCTAAGATTTTGAGTAAGGTAGATTTTCCTGCTCCGTTTTTGCCGACCAATGCTGTACGTTCGTTTTTATTCAACACAAACGATATATCGTTCAGCAAAGTGAACCCGCCAAATTCAACGGAAAGATTTTCTATGGAAATCATAAGGGCTTACCGGTGTCGGTTTTTTTCAAAAACCGGGCTATGAGTTGTTCTCGAGTCAGTCTTGTTTGTTCGCCTGATTTCATGTTTTTGAGGGTGATTTTCCCTTCGGAAATTTCGTTTTCGCCTATAAGGGCAACAAAAGGGATATGATTCGTATCGGCATAAGAGAGTTGTTTTTTTATTTTTGCCGGTTCGGGATAAATTTCTGCCGAAATCCCTTTGCTGCGCAATAGCGTGAGGAGAGGAAGAATGAAGTTTTCTTCTTGTTCGCCGAAATTAACAAACAGAATGTCGGTTCCCCAGGTTAGATTATCGGGATAGAGATTGAGTCGGTTCAGTACATCGTAGATGCGGTCGGCACCAAAAGAGATACCCACTCCCGATACATCGGGGAGACCGAAAATGCCGGTGAGATTGTCATACCGCCCACCGCCGGTAATACTTCCTATTTCAACATCAATAGCTTTAACCTCGATAATGCTTCCTGTGTAATAATTCAGACCACGGGCGAGGGTAAGATCAAGTTCGATTCGATTTTCAAATGACAGCGATCCGGTTTTGTTTAAAATAAATTCGATTTCTTCTATTCCTTTTAATCCGGTTTCAGATGAAGAAAGCGTTTTTTTTAGTGTGTCAATTTTTTTCTCGTTGCTACCGTTCAATAAAATAATGGGTTGCAGCTTGTCGATAGCTTCCCGAGAAATATTCTTCGAACGTAATTCTTCATTTACGTTTTCAAGTCCGATCTTTTCCAGTTTGTCGATAGCAACTGTAATATCCGTTATTTTGTCGGCTTCACCAATAATTTCGGCAATACCGGAAAGGATTTTCCGGTTGTTCAATTTTGTAATGATGCGGATATTCAGCCGTTTAAATACTTCATCGATCATTTGAAGGAGTTCCACTTCGTTTAATAACGAATCGGATCCGATAATATCGGCATCACATTGAAAAAATTCCCTGTAGCGCCCTTTTTGTGGCCTGTCGGCTCGCCATACCGGCTGAATCTGAAAACGTTTGAAAGGAAAAGTGATTTCCTGTCGATGCATGACCACATAGCGGGCAAAAGGAACAGTAAGATCATATCGTAATCCTTTTTCGGCAATTTTGATCGCTGTTTTTGTTGAATTTCCTTCTTGAAGGTCTTCCGGCGTTAAGGCTGAAAGAAAGTCGCCGGAATTGAGTATCTTGAACAACAATTTATCGCCCTCTTCACCGTATTTTCCCAAGAGTGTAGATAAATTTTCCATAGCCGGCGTTTCGATTTGACGGAAACCGAACAATTGGAATACTTTCTTAATGGTGTCGAAAATGTAGTTGCGCTTTGCCATTTCTTCGGGCGAAAAATCGCGCGTTCCTTTCGGAATGGAAGGTTTTTGCATCGTTACTTTTACCTTTGTTTTATCATGCAAAGGTAATGAATTATGGAGAAAACTAAAAATACCCCTTTCTTGTAGAAATATTGTATTTTTTGTTTGTATCTTAGCGTTTAAAATCGGATTGAGGAAAAACAATCTTAGCATATTTGCGTTTTTATTTAAAATAGTAAATACTTTTAACTACAACGAAAAATGGGAAAAACAGATCAAATTGCTTCGGAAAAAGCAAAATCGGAAACCACCAAATCAAAAAAATCCGCATCATCCACAAAAAAGAATTTTATTCTCGATACCAATGTTATTCTTCATGATTATAAATGCTTGGATAATTTTGAAGAAAACGATATCTATATTCCTTTTGTTGTATTGGAAGAACTGGATAAATTTAAGAAGGGAAACGATCAGATCAATTTCAATGCCCGTGCTTTTATCCGCGAACTCGATCTGATTACCGACGATGATTTGTTTATGAATGGAGCCGAATTGGGGGTAGGGCGCGGGAAACTCTATATCGTAAATGTTCCGGATCACCCTAAAATTTTAGAGGCTTTTCCCGAAAGAAGCCCGGATAATCGCATTCTTTCTACGCTTTTGACGCTCACAGAGAAATACCCCCACATGAAAACCATTCTCATATCCAAAGACATCAACTTACGTATGAAAGCCCGTTCGTTGGGATTGCTTGCCGAAGATTATATTACGGATAAAGTTACCGATATCGATATTTTCGAACAGGAAGAATTGGCCTTCGATGGAATTGATCCTGAACTGATCGATAGAATCTATGCAAACCCCGCCGGGGTCGATTTTGACGAATTCGATTTTCCTACTGCAATAGAACCGAATCAATGTTTTATACTCAAAAGCAATCGCAACAGTGTATTGGTGCGATACAATCCTTTCACGCAAAAAATCAAAAAAATCGAAAAAGAAACCAATTTCGGTATTCAGCCACGCAATGCCGAGCAAGCGTTTGCTTTTGAAGTATTGAATGATCCCCAAATAAAGTTGGTTGCCCTTACGGGAAAAGCGGGGACCGGGAAAACGTTGCTTGCCCTGGCGTCGGCATTGAAACAACATAAACTCTACAACCAGATTCTTCTTGCTCGTCCGATCGTATCGTTGTCAAACAAAGATCTTGGATATTTGCCCGGCGACGAGAAACAAAAAGTAGCACCCTATATGCAACCACTGTTCGATAACCTTAATGTTATTAAATCGCACCTTGGGTCAAACAGTCCCGAACAGCGCCTTATTGATGAAATGGAACGATCGGGGCAGCTTGCAATTGAAGCGTTGGCTTTTATTCGTGGGCGCAGCCTCTCGGAGACTTTTTGTATTATCGATGAGGCCCAGAATCTCACTCCTCATGAAGTGAAGACCATTATTACCCGAGCAGGAGAAGAAACAAAAATGGTATTTACCGGCGATCTTCAACAAATCGACTCTCCTTATCTCGATTCTCAATCCAACGGATTGGCTTATATGATCGATAAAATGAAAGGGCAACCTATTTTCGCTCATGTTAATCTGATTAAGGGCGAACGAAGCGAATTGTCGGAATTGGCAAGTAATTTACTGTAGTTGATATCCATAAAAATTGATTAATTCAAAAATTATCCCTAATTTTGCGGCTTATTAATAGAAACAAAATAAAAAACCATACAAAATGAAAAGGACATATCAACCTTCCGTAAAAAAGAGAAAGAACAAACATGGGTTTCGTGCAAGAATGGCTACAAAAAACGGCAGAAAAGTATTGGCTTCACGTCGGGCTAAAGGCAGAGCCAAACTAACCGTATCGGACGAATTTTAATTTCATTTTTTTCTCCGGAAAAGCAAGAATATGATACCCGTATTCCTGCTTTTTTGTTTTTAAAGGGTTAACAAACGAAAATATCTTTTATATTCGACAGCAGTCGTTTTTTTTGTACCTTTGCAGCGATAATCATTCTGTTTAAGAAGTATAAGAATATGACAACATTACAATACCTATGAATGCCAAACAACCTTCAAAACGCTTTTTTGAAAACAGCATCATCAAGAATCTTCTTTTGATTGTTCTTGTCTCCGTTGTTCTTCTGATATTAACCCTTCTTTTTCTGAAAGTGTACACCCGGCATGACCAAAACGTGAGCGTGCCAAAACTTGCAGGCTTACAAGTTGAAGAGGCCAATGCGATATTGAAATCGAAAGGACTGCATATCGAAATAATCGATTCCGTTTATCAGAAAGATGCTGTTCCCGGTGCCATTATTGAACAGGTACCTGAAGAAAATAGCAAGGTAAAAAAAGGTCGGGCTATTTATGTTTCTGTGTATGCGAAGACACCCCAGCAGGTTACCATGCCTGAGTTGGTCGATTATTCGTTGCGTCAAGCTCAAGCACTTTTGGTTTCAATGGGTTTTACTCAACTATCTATTGAAGAAGTGCCTTCCGAATATTCCGGTTTGGTTTTGGGTGTGGAATATCGGGGAAGAAAGTTGATGCCTAATGAAAAAGTTCCGGTGGGATCGCCACTGAAATTAATTGTCGGAAACGGACAGTTAACCGATTCTCTCGGAATGACAAATGAATATATTATGTCGCCTGATCAGATTTCTGCTCGGGATTCCGGCGATATCGAGATAGAAAATCGATCGGTTCCTAAGCAGCAGAAGAATATGAATATAGACGAATCATTTTTCTAAATTAATTTTTCGGAAAGATAGTGTTGAAAAAAGATTTTGATCAAATAAACGATCTTTGGGAAGAAGGAGATGACGAAATAGTCGCATCGGAAGAGAGCAAAAAATACGAACATTATCGATTTGTAGCCGATAAAGGGCAGGGCTTGCTGCGAATCGATAAATTTTTATCGGATCGTATTGAAGGAATTTCCCGAAACCGCATTCAGCAAGCGGCTGAAGCAGGGTGTATTCTGGTGAATGATATGCCGGTAAAGTCGAGTTACAGAGTAAAGCCGATGGACATAATTTCTATCGTGATGGACAAACCACGTCACGAAGTGGAAATCATTCCCGAGGATATTCCCCTTAATATTGTTTATGAAGATAATGACCTGATGGTAGTGAATAAACCGGCAGGAATGGTAGTGCATCCCGGTCATGGAAATTATTCCGGTACCCTCATTAATGCCATTGCTTATTATCTGAATTATGAGGAGGGAATTCGTTTGGATGATCCACGTGTAGGAATGGTGCATCGTATCGATAAAGATACGTCGGGCTTGCTGCTTATTGCCAAAACACCGGAAGCCAAAACCAATTTATCCCTTCAATTTTACAACAAAACGACCAAACGTCAGTATATTGCATTGGCGTGGGGCGATTTGGAAAATAACGAAGGTCGCATTGAAGGAAATATAGGTCGCGATCCCAAGAACCGTATGCTCATGCGTGTTTTCCCCGAGGGTGAGATGGGGAAAACCGCCGTTACCCATTATCAAGTGTTGGAACGGTTCGGGTATGTAACCCTTGTGCAGTGCAGATTGGAAACGGGACGCACACATCAGATCCGTGTTCACATGAAACATATCGGGCATCCGCTTTTTAATGATGAGCGTTATGGAGGAAACGAGATACTTTACGGTTTGCGTTCTGTCAGGTACAAACAATTTGTTTACAATTGTTTTGCCGCATGCCCCCGTCAATGTTTGCATGCTCAAACATTAGGATTTATACATCCTTCAACCGGTAAAGAAATGTTCTTCGATAGCGAAATACCGGCCGACATGCAGGAGGTGATTCGTAAATGGCGTATTTACACTATTGCACAGCAATTAAAATCGTAACTATGAAAAAAAATATAGCCATTGTGTGGGGCGGCTATTCTTCAGAAAAAGAAGTGTCCGAAAAAAGTGCTGCCGGAATTTATTCCTTTATGGATAAGGGGAAATATGAGGTTTATAAAGTAAAAATCGATAAAGAATCATGGTCGGCCGAGTATAGGAATAACGCATATCCTATCGATAAAAACGATTTTAGTTTTACGGCTGATGGCCGGAAAATAACGTTCGACTTTGCCTATATTACCATTCATGGAACGCCGGGAGAAGACGGCACGTTGCAAGGTTATTTCGATATGCTCCATATTCCTTATTCAAACAGTGGCGTATTGGCATCCGCTTTGACTTTTAACAAATTTATCTGCAACCATTTTTTGAAAAGTTTCGGTATAAAGGTGGCCCAATCGATTCTTTTAAAGAAAGATTCTTCTTTCAATCCGAATGAAATTGTTTCTCGTTTGGGATTGCCTGTTTTTGTGAAACCGAATGCCGGCGGCTCGAGTTTTGCTACAACAAAAGTAAAAGAAACATCTCAACTGGAAAAAGCGGTTTCCGATGCTTTTCGCGAATCGTCAGAAGTTATCATCGAACGTTTTGTTGCGGGAACCGAAGTCACGTGTGGTTGCTATAAAACCCGGCAAGGAATACGCGTTTTACCTCTCACCGAGGTGGTTACGCATAACGAATTTTTCGATTATGAAGCCAAGTATAATGGTCGGGTCGAAGAAATTACGCCTGCACGCATTTCCGATGAGATGACCAAGAAAATTTGGGAAGAAACCATATCGATATACGATTGGGTTGGGGCAAAAGGAATTATTCGTGCCGATTACATTATTTCTAACGAAACACCTGTTTTGTTGGAAGTAAACACTACCCCCGGTATGACGGCTACCAGTTTCATACCGCAGCAAGTGGCTGCTGCAAATCTTTCCCTGACTCATATACTGAGTGAAATCATCGAATTCGAATTCAGTAAAGCCAATCCCCTTTAAAATAAAACCTATGGAATCTGTTCTATCTACCTCTTTCGACGATATTCGTCCGGTTTACGACAGCGAAGTGCCCGAAACGATCGAAAAACTTCTTGCTGACGATAGATTCAGAATAGCTGCTGAATCGGTTATCAAACCGATGAGTTGGGAACAATTGTGTTCGCTCATGAGAAGTTGCAAAACCGTAAATGAATTTCAAATCAAGGTTTTTTATCCTGTTCTTGAACAGTTTATAGCGAATACAACTAAGGAAGTGAAAGGGTTTAATTGGGATAATATAAAAGACGGGTTGAGTCATGTAATTATTTCAAATCATCGCGATATTGTATTGGATGCTGCTTTTCTGAATATACTTCTTTATTTTCAAGGAATGGATACAACGGGGGTTGCCATTGGCGATAATTTGCTTATATATCCTTGGATTACACATTTGGTACGGCTCAATAAAAGTTTTATCGTGAAACGAAATGTTCCTATGCGACAAATGCTTGAGACATCCAGGCATTTGTCGGAATACATTCATTATACGGTAAGGGAGCTGAATCAATCGATTTGGATTGCCCAGCGCGAAGGGCGTGCTAAAGATTCCAATGATCATACACAAGTGAGCCTATTGAAAATGATGACATTGAAAGACAGTTCACGTCCTATTGAAATGTTGAAAGCATTACGCATTGTTCCGCTTGCTATTTCTTATGAATTTGATCCTTGCGATTTTCTCAAAGCAAAGGAATTTCAATTAAAACGCGATAATCCTCACCATAAAAAAACGCCTGCCGATGATCTTGAAAATATGCTGACGGGAATTTACGGATACAAGGGCAGAGTGTACTTTAAATTTGGAGAAGGGATCAATTCGAAACTCGATCAACCGGATCTTTCTTTGCCAAAATCATCGTTACTCGAAGCCGCTGCATGTATTATCGATGAGGAAATTTACAGGAATTATATTTTTTATCCCTTCAACTATGTGGCTTACGATCTCATGACAAACTCTTCTTCATTTCAATCGGAATATACAGCTGAAGACAAAAAGGCTTTTATGGAGTATGTCGATAAACAGATCGATAAGATTCAACTGAAGAATAAAGATGTGGTTTTTTTACGCAAAAAAATTGTCGAGATGTATGGCAATCCCGTAAAAAATTTTCTAAGTGTGCAGCCAACCCTGTAATTTGTTGAGGCAAAAATGAAAAGAAAATTATTCGTCACCCTGGTAATCGTTATTTCTTTTCTTGCTACCGGATGCGAGAAAGAAACAGAACGTATTGACGATTTTTTTGTGGATTTTGCTACTGTTGTCAATCTTGATAGACGTATTTCTTTTCAACTTGATAACCGGCGGATACTGATTCCGAAGGAGCCGATAAATTATTCAGGCAACACCGGGCAGCGTGTAATCCTTAATTATACACCACTTCGAGGTGATACCGTAAAAGTAAACCATGTGTCGGATATTTTCACCGGAGACATACAACCGTTGGCTTTTTCTCAGCAGCTTTCAACCGATCCGGTAAAAATACAGAGCGTGTGGGTGGAGGGCGGTTATCTCAATATGATTTTCGAAACAGAATATTACTCCCAATCGCATCGTATCGGACTATTCAGAGATATGACTTCTTCTACTATCAATCTGTATTTCAGCCATTCACGGAATAACGATCCTCCGGGATATCCGCAGATCTTTTATGCTTCGTTTCTGGTGACGAGTTTGTGTTCTCCGGGAAACCCGGATTCCGTTTCTTTTCGTTTGTTTGTCTATACCTATAAAGGTTTGCGCGAATTTGACTTAACACTGGAATAAGCAATTTTTTTTGTTCCTGGTGGTACAAAAAAATATCGCGAATGAAAAACTTTTCGCGATATTGGATATGTCGGATGTATTGGATATGGTTGGGGCAATCAATTGTTTGTCGTCGTTGGAGGAATGGGTGTTTCGTCTATTTTGAAATCGATAGGGAGAACGCATTTTACGTTAACTTTCTCGCCGTTGTTTATTCCCGGATTCCATTTTGGCATCAGACTCAATACCCGCACAGCTTCCTGACTGAGTTCATCATTGGGGCTTTGTAAAACTTCTATGTTGGATATGCTACCATCTTTTGCCACAATAAACGAGCACAGAATACGTCCTTCAATACCATTGTTGAGTGCCTGAGGAGGGTAAATGATTTTTTTCGATAAAAATTCAGTCAGCTTTTCTTCTCCGCCGGGATATTGGGGCATTTCGTCCACAATCGCAAGAATTTCTTCATTTGCCAATATCTCAGGATTGGTTTTTGCAATAGAACTACCCTGAGAAGACCCCTTTTTTGTAGCAGTTCGGGCATTTTTGTTTATCTTGAAATACATGGGCACGTATGTTTCTGCTCGTACAACTTCGCCTTTATATTTAGCAGGTCTCCACGGCGGCATTGCTTTCAGAATTCGCAGGGCTTCGGCATCCAACAATGAATCGGCATGATGAATGAGATTAAAGTTGGAAAGCGTTCCGTCTTTTTCAACTACAAATGTGTAAACCACCAATCCCTGAATATTTTTTTCAATAGCTTCTTTTGGATAATTTAATGTTGAGACAATGAATTTATGCATAGCAGCCGTACCTCCGGTAAACATCGGATCGATATCGGGTTGGCTTACAATTTTTTCACTTTCCGATGCCGGTGGCGCCTTTTTTTGTTGGGCTGCTGCAAGCGATAGTGGAAGGAAAAGAAATAGTATTCCTATTGGGCAGATTAATTTTTGGATGTTCATATTTTTTCTCTTTTTAACGGATAAACTTCTTTCTTCATTATTCGACAAATATACAAAAAATCGTTTTTTCAGCCATCATAATGTCATTTTTTCAAAGGGAATATCCCCTATCAAGGCTGCGGTTTCGGCATACGAACTGTAAGGGGATCCTAAAACGGCATGGGTACGCGAAAGTATATAGAGTTCAACGAGAGCATCCTGCATACCTTCTATTGTAGAGCGGCTTGTGCTTTTATCCATAGTGACGATCCTGTTCGGAAAACATACGGAAAGCCGCTTTTTTTCTTCTAGCGAGTCTGAGGCAACATAGAATTTTACGTCGGGATGCTTGTCGATTTCTTCTTCCATTTTTTGTATATAAAGCGATGTGGGACTCTTCTCAATCGCTCTTGTGTTGTCTGTTCTCCTGATATGAATGCCAAGAGTATATGAGGAGAATGTTGCACATACGGCATCTATTTTTTCCTGCAAAAGGGGAAGGGGATGAAAATGGGCGAATAATCTTTTATGGGGATCACGATAAAACAAAATACAGGATGATAAATAAACGTTGTTCCTTGTCCGTACCCATTCTTTAAAATCAAAATGGCCATAAAACCGCTGCGTAACCTCGTTTTCGTGAAGGCAGTCGCGATAAAAGAGTTGTTGAAAGAGAGAGGGGATGTAAAAATTCTTTAATCGGGGACGATCGTATAAAAAAAGATCGGCAAACGCTGCTTCTTTTTGAATCAATCCTTTTACCTGCAAGGGTTGAAACAATTGATCGAAACGGCAATTAAGCCCTTTATCTCTAAACCATACAAACATTCCTTCCGCTTCGGCATCACCTAAAAGATGAAGAAGCGATTCTATCGCTTTCATTCGATTAGCTAAACCACCGTAAGGAATTAACGTGACGTGTTTTTCAACCATTTTAATAGTTTAATATCCATGCATCGCGATGATGAGGATATTGAGAATGAACTTTTTTCAGGAAATCGTTGGCGGCTTCAGGATCGGTAAATGATGCTGCATAAACATCAATTCTGCCCGGACGTTCGAGCCATGAAGTTTGGGTGAAACCCTCCGATTCAAGCATAGCTTTCATTTCCTCTGCAACTTTGCGTACCTCATACACGCCCATCACTATATAAAATTTTTTTATAGCAACATCTGTCGATGTATTGTTGGAATTTTGTGAAGTTGCGTTTCCCGCAACAGGCTGAGAAACCGTTTTTTCATTGACAGGTTGTTCAAGGATAGTTGTCGGGGTCATCCCCTTGGTTAACCCTGTTGATTTACGGGAGGTGGGTTTTGCCTCATTATTTTTGAATAAACTACTTTTCCATGTCATTTCGGCATCCTGCCTCAGGTAACTGTTTTTATTCAGCGGAGAAAGCAGTAGGATGGCGGTGACTGTGATTGCAACAGCTGCACCGATTCCCACTTTCCGTACTGTCATTCGGCGGATTTTTTGTGTTTCTGCGAGAGGAGTAACGGGTTGCACATGGATCATCGGTTGAAGCGCAACCTTTTTAAGTCCGAAATATTCGGGTCTTACAAACGTATCGTCGGGTGTAAATAAATAGCGCCTTTCCTTATTCATGCTGAATGTTCCCAGCTTTCCGAAAGCTACCGTTTCGTTTTCTTGAAGAGCATTTTTCAGCTCCTTTACCCCTGCTTCTACACGTTTATGGGCCGTTTCAAAAGAAATCTTTTCGGTTTTCATAAACGATTCAACCAACAGACCATCGTTGTAGGTGAGATTTTGATTGAATATCAATTCGCATTCGGGAGCATCAAACGCTGCCCATCCGTCTTTTTTGACGGGATAAACATTAAGCACGAATCCGCCCAGATTGGGAACGATTACACAATCATGGGTATGAAGCAAAAATTCGATGTGAGATATGAGTTCGTTCATAGGGCAAAGATAAAAAATTATCGGGATGATTCCCTTTTTAAGGTTCTTTTTTTATTCTCTCCCGATTTTGTTTCGCAAAATCTTTCCAACTTTTGTATTTAACCTTTTCGACTCCTATGTCGGATTGGTAAAAGTGACATAGTGCAGCGGCCAACCCGTCGGTTGCGTCAAGTTGGGTCAGCATGTTTTCGTCGGGAATATGCAATATTTTCTGAAGCATGTAAGCCACTTGTTCTTTAGCTGCTCGGCCGTTTCCCGTTATGGACATCTTTATTTTTAACGGAGCATATTCAAAAATGGGAATATCACGCGAAATGGCAGCAGCAATGGCAACTCCTTGTGCACGACCCAGTTTGAGCATACTTTGCACATTTTTCCCGAAAAAAGGCGATTCGATAGCTACTTCATCGGGCAGATATTCTTCAATAAGACCAATCACACGGGCATATATTTTTGCCAGTCTCAAGTATTGGTCTTCATACTTGTTGAGTTGTATTACACCCATCGTTTCCATTACAGGTTTGTTGTCGATAACACACAATACGCCATATCCCATCACTTGCGTTCCGGGATCGATTCCCATAATGATTCGTTCTTTCGGCTCTTTTGTCATTTTTTTCGTTGCCGTTATGATTGCAAATATAAACAAAATTTCTATCTTTGCAGAAAATTTTTGGGGGTTTAGCTCATCTGGCTAGAGCGCAACACTGGCAGTGTTGAGGTAACCGGTTCGAGTCCGGTAATCTCCACTTCGTATACCGAATACCAAATTCAAATAAGAAATACGGCACTTTGAGAGATGTTTCCCTGCAAAGCCGGGGCGTTTAGTTCTTGGCTGTTGAATCTACACCCGTAAGAAATCTTCACCGTCTTTCGGGTTTTTTACTGTTTTCACGGCATATATTCAAACAATCGATGGTTCACGCTCGCTTCATGCTTGCATCAAGGCAGGGAGAAGAACCCCTGATTTTGTGGACCGGGAGTAAAAACCACCTGTGTATTTGCCGCAAAAAAGGCAAAAACCGGGAGCGAGGATGGTGCAGCCTTGGTACGGACTTGGTGCAGAGAAGGTGGGGTTCGTTTTGCACTTGCCGGTTGATGCTACAATTTCCAAAAAATGAACGAAATGTTTTGTCGTTAAAAAAAAAGGCTCTATATTTGCACCCGCAAATTGAACGGAGATTTTTCACAAAATAAATATACCGATACCAATAAGGCCTATTCGTCTATCGGTTAGGACGCAAGATTTTCATTCTTGAAAGAGGGGTTCGACTCCCCTATAGGCTACCTAAGATTAATAAGAGAAGTTAAAACGAAATTATGGCAAATCATAAATCGGCAGAAAAAAGAATCAGACAAACAAAAGCGCGTCGATTATCCAATCGCTTTGTCGCTCGCTCCACAAGAACTGCAGTTCGCAAGCTGCGTAATACAACTTCAAAAGAGGAGGCGCAGCAGTTGTATCCTCGGGTATGCTCTATGTTGGATAAGCTGGCAAAGAAACATGTGATTCATCGCAATAAGGCTGATAATCTGAAGTCGAAAATGGCAGCTCATGTAAATAAGCTGGCCTGATTTCTTCGGATTGATTTCATATAGCTGAAGCCGTGCTCATGAGGGTTCGGCTTTTGTTGTTTTTATTTTTTTTACTTTCTGTTAAATTTCGATAAATAACCTTATGCTTACAGAACATTCATACGCCTTCAACACTGTTTTTTATGGGTAATGCAATTGAAGGAAAACCCGACAGAAAAGGGCAAAAAAAACTTGCCTATGTGGCATTTTTTTTGTATATTTGTACGATTTGTAAATCGATACAGAGTAAATTTAACGTACTAATATTTAAGCATATAAAATGACTGAGGAACAGAAACAATCAGCAAGTTTAGCCTATTCGGCGCAAAATATTCAGGTGCTCGAAGGTTTGGAGGCCGTTCGTAAACGGCCTGCAATGTATATTGGAGATGTAAACGAAAGAGGGTTGCATCACTTGGTTTATGAGGTGGTCGATAACTCTATAGATGAAGCACTTGCAGGTTATTGCAACGAGATACATGTGATTATTAACGAAGATAATTCCATTACCGTAAAAGATAATGGAAGGGGTATTCCGGTCGATTTTCACGAAAAAGAGAAAAAATCGGCGCTCGAAGTCGTGCTCACTGTACTGCATGCGGGGGGAAAATTCGATAAGGGAACCTATAAAGTTTCCGGTGGTCTTCACGGAGTAGGGGTTTCTTGTGTAAATGCGTTGTCGATTTACCTGAAAGTGGAAGTGCATAGAGACGGGAAGATCTATATGCAGGAATATTCGCAAGGGAAACCCTATTCGGATGTGAAAGTAGTGGGAGAAACAGATAAAACAGGGACAATCATTACGTTTAAACCGGACGATACCATTTTCAAAGTATTGGAATTTCGGTACGATATACTTGCAACACGTTTGCGTGAGTTGTCTTTCCTTAATGCCGGTATAACACTCATGATTACCGACAAAAGGGTAAAGAAAGAGGATGGCTCCTATAAAAGTGAACGTTTTTATTCCGAAATGGGATTAAAAGAATTTGTTCAATATATCGATCGTACCAAAGAGCCTTTGATTACCGAGCCAATTCATATTGTAACCGAAAAGCAGGGTATTCCCATAGAAATAGCCATGACCTACAATACCTCTTTCAACGAGAACGTATTTTCGTACGTAAACAATATCAATACGATAGAAGGAGGAACACACCTTACGGGTTTCCGTCGCGGACTTTCGCGGACGCTGAAAAAATATGCCGAAGACTCCAAAATGCTTGAAAAGGTAAAAGTGGAGATTACCGGTGACGATTTTCGTGAAGGATTAACTGCTGTTCTTTCGGTGAAGGTGGCCGAACCTCAGTTTGAGGGTCAAACAAAAACCAAGCTGGGAAATAACGAAGTGATCGGTGCTGTCGATCAAGCAACGGCAGAAGCACTGGGGTATTATTTGGAAGAACATCCCAGAGAAGCTAAAATCATTGTAGAGAAAGTGGTGTTGGCTGCAACGGCACGTCATGCCGCACGCAAAGCTCGTGAAATGATTCAGCGCAAATCGCCTTTATCGGGTGGAGGATTGCCGGGTAAATTGGCCGACTGTTCGGAAAAAGATCCCGAGAAATGCGAAATTTTCCTCGTGGAGGGAGATTCTGCGGGAGGAACAGCCAAGCAAGGGCGCGATCGCAACTTTCAGGCTATTCTTCCGCTTCGCGGTAAAATTCTAAACGTGGAAAAAGCCATGCCGCATAAGGTGCTGGAGAGCGAAGAAATTCGCAACATCTATACTGCGTTGGGGGTGACCATCGGAACGGAGGAGGATCCGAAGGAATTGAATCTGGAGAAACTTCGTTATCATAAAATCATTATTATGACCGATGCCGATGTGGATGGAAGCCATATCGCTACCTTGATTCTTACTTTTTTCTTCCGCCATATGCGGCCTTTGATCGAAAAGGGATATGTGTATATTGCTACCCCTCCCCTCTATCTTTGCAAGAAAGGGAAAATTGAAGAGTATTGCTGGGATGAGCGTCAGCGTCTGGCTTTTATCGATAAGTATGCCGATGGGAACGAAAATGCCATCCATTCTCAGCGTTATAAAGGGTTAGGTGAAATGAATGCCGAACAGCTTTGGGATACTACGATGAATCCTGAACGCAGAACTTTACGTCAGGTAACCATCGAAAATGCGGCTGATGCCGATATGATTTTCTCCATGTTGATGGGAGAGGATGTAGGGCCTCGACGCGAATTCATTGAAGAAAATGCCACTTACGCAAACATTGATGCATAAAGTCTTTCTGTAAGTCATAGATAAAGAGATGATTCGTCCTCCTCTACTGAAGTCTCGAGATAAGGCGGTTATTGTTTCCCCTGCGGGGAAAATAGATGCGGATATCGTGGATAAAGCCGCATCTATACTGCGTGAATGGGGACTGAAGGTGGAGGTGGGCGAAAATGCTTTATCCCGTGTCGGCCGTTTTAGCGGGTCAATAGAACAGCGACTGTCGGATTTGCAAAAAGCCATGGATGATGCCGAGGTCAACCTGATTTTTTGTTCACGCGGTGGCTACGGTATGGTGCATTTGCTTGACAGACTCAATTTTGACGGGATGATCCGAAACCCCAAATGGGTAGTGGGTTATAGCGATATAACCGCCCTCCATTCGGCGTTGCAAAGCAACGGCATTATTTCCATTCACGGTCCTATGGCTAAACATTTTGCCGAAGAGGGTGCATCGGACAAAGCCGTGGCTTACACCAAAACTGTTTTAACCGAAGGGAGAATCGATTATAAAATTGAGGGGACTGAATATAGCGCTCTGAACCGGAAAGGGAAGACATCCGGCCGGCTTTTCGGAGGTAATCTGTCGGTTTTTTGTGGTATTTTGGGGTCAAGATTTGCAGCTATTCCTAAAGAGGGCATACTTTTCATTGAAGATATCGGCGAAGAGCCCTATCGTGTGGACAGAATGATGTATCAGTTGAGACTGGCCGGCGTTTTCGATAACATAAAAGGGCTTATTGTCGGTCGTTTCACCGATTATAGTGAAGACAATGCGATGTATGGACCCCTTTACAAATCGATTTTGGAGGCAGTTGTCCCCTATACATTTCCCGTTTGTTTTGGTTTTCCGGTAGGACATGTTAAAGACAATTATCCTTTGATGATGGGAGCCGAAACCGCATTAACGGTTACAAACGATCAGATTATTCTCAAACAAAAATAAAAACATCGGGGGAAATCGATGAAGAACTATCACAACATTTTTTTTATTCCAATGATCGGTATGGGATTATCGCTGATCGTTTCGTGTAATTCGTGCAAAAGTCAAAAAAATACCGCTCAACCGGAAGTTGCTGAGCCGTATGTTAAGGTATCTCCCGAATTTGATCCGGATAGCGCTTACCGCTATGTCGAAAAACAGGTGAGTTATGGCCCGCGTGTACCCAATTCCGATGCTCATCGAGCTTGCGGAGATTATTTGGTGTCAAAGCTTACAGCGTTCGGCGCAAAGGTTATCGAACAAAAAGCCGATATTAAGCATTACGATGGCAGTATTTTTCATATGCGAAACATTATCGGAAGTTACCGGCCCGAAAAATCGAAAAGGATTTTGCTTTTTGCTCATTGGGATACCCGTCCATGGGCTGACCGGGAAACCGATCCCGACAAGCAGAAACGACCTATTCTCGGAGCCGATGACGGTGCAAGCGGAGTAGGGGTGTTGCTTGAAATTGCACGTCAGTTGCAACATAAACCCGCCGATGTGGGCATCGATATTATTTTCTTTGATTTGGAAGATGCAGGGCAACCTGCTTTCGATACGCATACACTGCCCGGTGAATGGTGGTGTATGGGGTCCGAGTATTGGTCGAAAAATCCGCATGTTCCTACTTATAAAGCTGCATACGGCATTTTATTGGACATGGTTGGTGCACCCGATGCTACGTTTATGAAGGAAGGGTATTCGGTGCAATATGCAGCCAACGTGGTGGAGAAAATCTGGCGTACGGCTGCCGATCTGGGTTACGGGCAGTATTTCATCAGCCGCAATAACGGCTATATTACCGACGATCATTTGCCGGTGAATAAAAATCATCGTGCACCTGCTGTCGATATCATCAACATCAAGGATAATACCTCTACCGGTTTTGCCGCCCATTGGCACACGCACGATGATAATATGAATGCCATTCATCGTAGCACACTGAAAGCGGTAGGGCAAACCGTGATGGAGGTCATTTATTTGGAAAAAGCCGATTAAATAAACTCATTATCGGACAAGAAGGTGAAGATATGAAAACTATAGACGAAGTACAACAGGAAATTATTGACGAGTTCAACGCTTTTGATGACTGGCTGGATAAATATTCGCTCATTATCGAGCAGGGAAATGCATTGGAACCGTTGGACGAAAAATATAAAACCCCCGATAATCTTATCGAGGGATGCCAGAGCAGAGTGTGGCTGCAAACCGCTTATCGCGATGGGCGGCTTTATTTTCAGGCCGATAGTGATGCCGTGATTGTTAAAGGATTATTGGCGCTGGTGCTGCGGGTTTTCAACGGTCGCACTCCCGATGAGATTATCCATGCCGATTTGCACTTTATGGATGAAATCGGCCTCACCAAGCATCTTTCGCCAACCCGTGCCAACGGACTCCTTGCCGTTATAAAGCAAATACGGTTTTATGCCATTGCTTATAAAACCAAGGAAGAAAGCACGCAAAATGCTTCTTGAAAACCGGTGATTCGATAAATACCGAAACTTCGCTTGTCGGCTTATTGCCAATATTCGTTTTTAGCGTTTAAAGGAAATTAAGCCGATACTTCATTCACAAGCGGTTTTCCGTCAAAGAAGTCCTGAATATTTTGCAAGGTTATCCGTGCAATTTCAGAAAGTGCTTCCTTTGTGAAAAATGCTTGGTGTGAAGTAACGATTACATTGTTGAACGTCAGAAGGCGTGCCAGAATATCGTCGTCGATGACGATATCGGAGTAATCTTCATAGAAATAATCGCTTTCTTCTTCGTAAACATCAAGACCTGCGTAGCCCACTTTTTTATCTTTTAACCCTTCAATCAAATCTTTCGTATTGATGAGTTTCCCTCTACCGGTGTTGATGATCATTACTCCCTCTTTCATTTTATCGATCGAATCTTTATTGATGAGGTACTCCGTTTCTTTGGTTAAGGGACAGTGAAGCGAAATGATATCGGAATTTTGGTACAATTCTTCCAGCGTAGTATATCGGATGCCGTTTTTTTCTGCAAATTCCGTATCGGGGTGGGGATCGTATGCCAATACATTCATCCCCATGCTTTTGAGAATCTGCATTACGATTTTTCCGATTTTTCCCGTACCAATGATTCCGGCTGTTTTCCCTTTCATCTCGAATCCCATGAGTCCCTCAAGCGAGAAATTGCCTTCGCGTGTCCGGTTGTATGCCCGGTGAATTTTTCGGTTTAACGTAAGCATAAGTGCCAGCGTATGTTCGGCAATGGAATGGGGAGAATATGCCGGAACGCGCACTACCTTGATTCGGTTTTTTGCTGCTTTTAAATCTACATTATTATAACCTGCACATCGTAAGGCAATGAGTTTAACACCATTTTCTACTAAAATATCGATTACTTCGGCATCCACCTCGGCATTCACAAAGATGCAAACCACATCGGCCCCTTTGGCCAATATGGCATTGTCTTTACTTAAATGGCTCTTGTAAAATTTTATTTCAAATCCGTATTGTTGATTTTTTTCAAGGAATGATGCTTTATCGTGCGATTTTGTGTCAAAAAATGCAATTTTCGGTTTCATTATTGTTTTAAAGTTTTAAGTTTTTATTCTTTTAATAACGCATTCGCTGTAAGGAAGGTTCAGTAAGAAGAAGGATATTATTGTGGAACAGCCAAAAAAGTAAACCGTGTTTGAGGTAAATTTGGGGGTAAAATTGTATCTTT
>DBPW01000040.1 GCA_002305015.1 Bacteroidales bacterium UBA1410 | reverse complement strand
ATCGGAGATTTCTACGTTTACCTGAAATTTGCTGTCGGGCGATTTCAATACATACGATTCGGCCATAAGACTTGTAGCTAAAAAGATTGAAATAATAAGCATGTGTAAAGTTTTCATAAACGCTATATTTTTGTTGTTGTAAGTATAAAGCCGGCTGCATTTTTGCGCATCAATCTTTCAGGCAAATATCATTCTCGAGATTTATTGTTAATAATAACTCTTGCTCTTTCGATAATAGTGTCGATTTTCTTTTCAGCGTCAGAAGAAAGCATCATGACTTCTACATCGGGTTCCACACCGAATTCTATATGTTCTTTCTCTGCATTAAACATAGGGCAGGCCGAAAAGCGTACCGACCATCCGTTGGGCAATTCCGAAGAAAAAGGCAAACCGCTTCCGCCTCCGGTTTTGTCTCCGACTACAGTAACGTTTGATGCATATTTCATGATGCTGACAAACTCGTTGGTAGCACTGTAACATCCTCTGTTGGTTAGCACAACCACAGGTTTTTGATATCGTATTCCTTTGTAGCTGTCGATATATTTTGGGTATAATGGCGAAAAATCGTCATGTCCGGGTCCTATTTTGTGAGAGATGTATCCGATAAGTGTTTTTTTGTTGAAGAAACGGCAGGCTATTCGTTCTACATTTGTAAGGCTTCCTCCTCCGTTGTCGCGTACATCAATAATTATTCCTTTACAAATAGCCATGTAACTTAAAATATAGGAAAGGCCGGAATCGCTCACATCGTCTGAAAAACTACTGTAATAGATGTAACCGATATTGTCTTCAAAAATCTTATAAGACATTCCTGCTGAAATTTGGTAGTCAGAAGAGGTACCAAGATATTCTTTTTGGATGGTAGGATCAAAATTGGCAGGAAAGTCCTCCTGCCATTTCCAGTAACGCGACATGTCATGAGAGGCAATCAGATTGACATGTCCGTCTTTCAGTTCTTCCAGCATTTTTCCCAACAGCTTGAATAATGATTCGCTGTTCATCGTATTTGTAATCCGAGGGCTATAGGCTTGATATACCGAATCCCAATCGATATTTTTGTAAGAAAAAAAACAGTAATGTTGATCCATGATTGTCCAGAGAGCCTCGAAATTGCCTCTGGGTGTGTTGTCAAAATCCATAATTTGAGCTTCACAACCCGAGAAAAGATAAATGGCTGCGATTATGAAAAGATGTGAAACACAGGATCGCATATTTTTCATTACAATACACTAATAGCCGGATTATTCATTTGTTTGATTAACAGGAAAAATTTTAGCAACATTTTTCGCCATAAGGAATTTTCTCGATTCTGCGGCGGTGTCTGCCTTCTTCAAAGGGTGTATTTAAGAATACTTCCAGAATTTCGGAAATTTCTTTTTCCGACAAAAAACGACCGGGAAGCGAAAGAATATTGGCATCGTTATGGGCACGAGCATAATAGGTTATTTCCTTGTTCCAGCACAATGCGCCACGAATGCCCTGATGTTTGTTAACGGTCATATTGATTCCGTTTCCTGTTCCGCAAATGGCAATGCCGGGATAACATTCTCCGTTTTCCACGGCTTTTGCCAAAGGATGCCCATAATCGGCATAGTCTGCGCTTTCAGCAGAGTATGTACCGAAATCCTTGTAAGGAATACCCCTTTCCTTGAGGAATTTTATCACATACTGCTTAGCAGCGAAACCGGCATGATCTGAAGCTAAGCCGATGGGTTTTTCGGGTTTATCGATTGACGACATATTCTTGTTGTTTTTATTGCCAATGGGTTTTTACTTGTTCAATAACTTTTTTACTTGGTTATAAACGTTTTCTGCGGTATAACCCAGTTTTTCGTCAAGTACTTTATACGGAGCCGAAAATCCAAATGAATTCATTCCCCAAACGTTTCCGTCAGCACCAACAAGTCCTTCGAGCGTTACGGGCAGACCTGCAGTTAATCCGAATTTCTTTTTCCCTTTTGGTAAAACAGATTCCTGATATTCGGTACTTTGGATTCTGAACAACCCTTCGGAAGGAACAGATACGATGCGCAGCTTTATACCTTCTTTGCGCAGCAATTCAGCCCCTTCAACCAGTGTGGAAACTTCAGAACCGGAGGCAAGTAATATTACGTCATAGGCAGAATCATCTTCAACAATATAAGCGCCTTGAGTGGCTTGTAGGGCTTCCTGATAGCGCGATGTCTTTGCAGGAAGATCTTTAATATTTTGCCGAGACAAAATCAAAGCAGTAGGCGTTTTTGCGTTTTCCATTGCCATTTTCCATGCCACTGTGGTTTCGTTTGCATCGGCCGGACGAAGAACGAGCATGGAATTGTTGCCGCTGTGATTTTGCAATTTTTCCATCAAGCGTATTTGGGCCTCCTGTTCAACCGGTTGATGGGTCGGTCCGTCTTCTCCTACGCGAAATGCATCGTGGGTCCAGATGAAAATGACCGGCTTTTCCATTAATGCTGCGATACGAATGGCCGGTTTCATGTAATCGGAGAAGACAAAAAATGTTCCGCAAGCAGGAATTACTCCTCCATGTAAACTCATTCCGATGCATAGGCAGGCCATGGAGAATTCAGCTACACCCACTTGCAGAAACGATCCCGTGAAGTCGCCTTTGGCGAATGGATGGGTATGTTTTAAAAATCCGTCGGTTTTATCGGAATTCGAAAGATCTGCCGAAGCTACTACCATATTTTCCACCTTTTTGGCAAGGGTCTCTAACACGGTTGCCGAAGCTGCCCGTGTTGCGGCATTCGCCTTTTGTTGAATGGCACTCCAATCAATATCGGGCAGTTCACGAGAAAACCATTTTTCCTTTTTGGCAGCCAATTCCGGATTTGCCGTTGCCCATTCGTTGTAGTGTGCTTTTTTACAGGCAACAATTTCTTTTAATTCTTCTCTCCTTTTTCGATATAATTCGGCAACTTCGGGAAAAATTTTAAAAGGATCATCCGGATCACCGCCAAGATTTTTTATGGTTTTTGCGAAATCTGCTCCTGCAGCGCTTAATGGTTGTCCGTGAGTGGAAACCTGATTTTCAAAAGAAGAACCATCCGGAGCGACAGCACCTTTCCCCATAATAGTTTTGCCGATTATGAGCGTAGGGCGCTCCTTTTCTGCCTTGGCTTCTTTCAGTGCGTTACGGATTTCGTTCACATCGTTCCCATTGATGGTGATTACTTTCCAGTTCCATGCTTCGTATTTTTGTGCCACGTTTTCGCTGGTTACTACAGAAGTTTTTGTGGAAAGCTGCACATCATTCGAATCGTAAAACATAATGAAATTGTCTAATCCCAGATGTCCGGCAATTCGTCCAATGCCTTGAGAAATTTCTTCCTGTATTCCTCCGTCCGAAATATATGTGTAAATGGTCTGATTCATGATATCGCCTAAGCGGGCTTTTAAGAATTTGGCGGCAATTGCAGCACCGGCGGCGAAAGCATGTCCTTGCCCGAGAGGTCCTGATGTATTCTCGATCCCTCTTTCAACATCAATTTCGGGGTGTCCGGGGCAGGGGCTACCCCATTGACGAAATTGTTTTAATTCATCCAATGAAAATTTTCCGCAGAGGCATAATACCGAGTAGAGCATCGGAGACATATGTCCGGGATCAAGGAAAAAACGGTCGCGAGATTCCCATGTAGGATTTTCGGGGTCATATTCTAGAAATTCGCTGAATAATACATTGATAAAATCTGCGCCACCCATTGCACCGCCGGGATGTCCCGATTTAGCCTTTTCGACCATTGAAGCAGAAAGAATGCGGATGTTATCTGCCGCTTTGTTCATTAATGAATTGTCGTTCATAAGATTGTTTTTATTGTTTTTTTGGTTTTAATTTTTAATTATATAAAAATGGCGGCACTACAGGCAATAGTTTTTTATTTCTCTTTCGCAAAGATATATTTTTTTCGGTAACAGAACATTTAAAATGACGCTGTTTTCTTGATTTTCCTAATTTCTTAACTTATTATAAAGAAGTCTATCAAATTATGGTTATCTTTATTGCCAACAATTTATGATTTCATGGCATTGAGTAAAAATAAAATAAAATACATTCAATCGCTGAAAGATAAAAAACATCGCTTGGAGTACGGCACTTTTGTTGCAGAGGGTGAAAAATTGGTTTTCGATTTATTGCTCTCGTGTCGATGTCAGTTTATTGCAGTTTTACCTGAAGTGTTGAGCAAATTTTCTGATTTCGGAGATGTCGAAATAATTATTGCTTCGGAAGAAGAATTGAAAAAAGCTTCATTTCTGAAAACGCCATCGTCTGTTATCGGCGTGTTCTATCAACCTGAAAGCGATTTTTCGGCAGATGATCTAAAAAATAATATCCATTTGGTGTTGGATGGTATTCAAGATCCGGGAAATTTGGGAACGATTGTCCGGATAGCCGATTGGTTTGGTATTGAACATATTTTTTGTTCCCGCGATACGGTTGATATTTACCTGCCGAAAACCGTTCAGTCTACAATGGGTGCTCTTTCACGGGTAAAAGTACATTATATCGATTTGGACGAATTTTTACAAAATACGTTGGATTTGCCGGTTTATGGTACTTTTCTTGGTGGTGAAAATATATATGAGGCTAAACTTTCGGAAAATGGTTTTATTGTGATGGGGAACGAAGGAAGCGGCATCCGTCCTTCTGTTGAAAAAAGGATTAATCGCCGGTTATTTATTCCGAATTATCCGGCTTTACGTTCAACATCGGAATCCCTAAATGTAGCAGCTGCTACAGCAATTGTTTGTTCGGAGTTCAGAAGGAGACAATAAAAAAATCACGTATCAAAAAATACGTGATTACCTAAAACAAATCATGAAAGAATGAAAAAAAACTGTTCTCTACAATGGGTGGAAGATGGGATTCGAACCCACGACTTACGGAACCACAATCCGTCGCTCTAACCAACTGAGCTACGACCACCATTTATTTGCGAGTGCAAAGGTAATAATTTTTTTCAAACAAGGGAAAAATCAAACGTTTTTTCTCTTTATTTGCGATTTTGATTCTTATTATAGCAAAAAATGCTATATTTGAAGTCTTATCATTAAAAATATTAAAAGAAATTTGTTGTGGCAAACCGAGTTAAACTTTCTGTATTGGGTATATCGTTTAGTCAGGTGCAGGCAGGTGCTTATGCACTTATTCTTGCTGAAGAAAACGGCGTTAGGAGATTGCCGATTGTAATTGGAACGCCTGAAGCGCAATCCATTGCTCTTGTGATAGAGAACATCACTCCTCCGCGGCCGTTGTCGCACGACCTTATTCATTCTATATTTAAACATCTGAATATCGAATTGGTCGAAGTTTTCATTTATAAGTTTGAAAACGGTGCTTTTTATTCTGAGTTGTTATTGCGGCAATACGGTCAGGAATACCGAATAGATTCGCGAACTTCCGATGCTGTGGCTATTGCTATGCGTACCCATTCTCCCATTTATACTACCGAAGAGATTATGAAAAATATGGCGATTGTTTTCGAAGAAGGTGTATCGGCCTTTTCCGGTGAACAATCTTCGGAAAATGAAGAGGAGAAAGTTCCTGATGACCTCTCTCATCTTCGGTTAGATACTTTAAAGAGTCGACTTGATGAAGCTGTCAGGGAAGAAAATTACGAATTGGCTTCACGCCTTCGGGATGAAATTAAACGGCGAGAAAATAAATCGTAATTCCATCGTCATATGTCCGATACATTTTTTTATTACCCCGATATTAGAGAGAATCCCCAACTTTCTGAAGAGGAATCGCGCCATTGCATTAAAGTGCTTCGCATGAAAGAAGGCGATAGATTAACAATCACGGATGGGAAAGGATTTCTTTATGATTGCATTCTTGTAGAAGCTCACCCAAAGCATTGTATGGTAAGCATCGAAACAGAGAACTTTCGAGATAAAAGTTGGAATTTCAACCTTCATATTGCTTTTGCCCCTACCAAAAATATGGAACGTAATGAGTGGTTTGTGGAGAAAGCAACAGAAATCGGTGTAGATGAAATTACTCCGTTGCTTTGTCGGTTTTCCGAACGAAAAGAAGTTAAATCAGAACGACTAAGGAAAATCATGGTTTCGGCTATGAAACAATCTCGGCAGACAGTTTTGCCTTGTTTAAACGAAACGATTCCTTTTTATGAGTTTATTTCGATGCCTTTCTCGGGCAGAAAATTCATAGCCCATTGTTATCCCCTGAAAAAAGAGCCGCTGACCCAAACATATAAAAAAGGGGAAGACGCTTTATTATTAATAGGTCCTGAGGGTGATTTTAGTGAAGAGGAAGTACAAAAAGCAATAGAGAAGGGTTTTCAACCGATTAGTTTAGGAGAAAACCGTTTGCGGACAGAAACAGCCTGTTTGGTGGCCTGCCACACTGTGCATGTTTTGAATCAATTGGAATTATAATGACAAAAGCAGAACGCTATAAAAACGTGTTGCAATGGTTTGAAGCCAACGCACAGTCGGCAACAACAGAACTGCATTACACTAATCCTTTTCAATTGTTGATAGCGGTGATGTTATCGGCTCAGTGTACCGACAAACGGGTGAATGCGATCACTCCTCCTTTATTTGAAGCTTACCCCACTCCTGAAGCTTTGGCTGCAGCTTCACCGGACGAAGTATATGAATTCATCAAATCGTGTTCATATCCAAACAACAAGGCAAAAAATTTGGTAAAAATGGCACAAAAACTGGTGAATGATTTCGGAGGGGAAGTACCGGCGGATATCGATTCGTTGTTGACAATACCGGGAGTAGGGCGAAAGACGGCAAATGTGATGCTTGCCGTGGCTTTCGATGTTCCGGCGATGCCGGTGGATACGCATGTGTTCAGGGTTTCGAATCGTTTGGGATTGACAGATAACGCAAAAACCCCATTGGAGGTTGAAAAAGAGCTGGTAAAATATATTCCGAAAGAATTGTTGTCAAAAGCACATCATTGGCTGATCCTTCACGGACGATATGTATGTACCGCACGAAACCCAAAATGTGAAGAATGCGGGCTTCGAGAATATTGTAAGTACTATGAATATATAGTAAAGGGTAATTTAGCCCGGCTTTGAAACAAGAGCTTTGTTTATTATCATTGAAAAACAATAAAAGGGTTATAATGTGGACAAACGTTTTTCGATTGAAAATCACATTTATAGATCTTCTTGAGTTAACGAATCGGGCATTGAAGCATATAGCCGCGTAGATTGCTGAAAACTATCCAATTGTCGCAGTACCTTGTCTCTAACCACCAGAAAACTGTCCTTTAACTCAGGTTTTACAGGTAAAGAGGGCGGGGATTCCATAGTGAGCGGATTGATCGGTTGATTGTTTTTGTACACACGGAAATCGAGATGAGGCCCGGTAGACAATCCGGTCGATCCCACGTAAGCGATGATATCTCCTTGTTTCACAAAACTTCCTTTGTTGACTCCTTTGGCAAACCGGCTCAGATGCATATAAGTTGTAGTGTACATACTATTGTGTTTTACCTTTAGATAATTTCCTCCACCGTTTTGTTGATATCCTTTCTCAATCACTACACCATCGCCGATCGTTTTCACGGGTGTCCCTACCGGTGCGGCATAATCTACGCCATGATGCGCCCGGTATCGTTTCAGGATTGGGTGATAACGGGAATTGATAAACTTGGAAGTGATGCGAAAGAAGTCGAGAGGCGATTTCAGAAATTCCTTTCTCAGGCTATTGCCTTCTTCGTCAAAATATTCTCTCACTGAATCCTGTTTGAAGGGAATCGCGCAGTATGCTTTGCCCTGATGCGTAAAAACCGCACCTTCTATCGAAGCGATATCCACGAAGGTAGTATCATCGATGTAGGCTTCATCATACATCAAACGAAACGAATCTCCCTTTTTTATGTCAAAAAAATCGATTTGCCAAGCATAGAGATCGGACAACTTAAGCGCAAGCAGCGGGTGAACTCCGGCATCGATGATCGCGTTCCATAACGAAGAAGTGATTGTTCCCTCGATATATTTGCGTTGCAAGGTGATGGGTTTCTCCCCTTCATATGCTTTAATGTTTTCTGATGAGAGATCTACAACTACATATTCGGTTTTTGATTTTTCAAAAACAAGATACTCAATATTTGAAATGGAATCTTGTGTTGTGATGGCTGCATAGGTATTCCCGATTTGTAGTTTTGATGGAGAATAATAGGGCGAAACAGTTTGACTTATTTTATCGGATGTTGTACTTGTGAATCCTAGTCCCGTTAATATAGAAGCAAGGTTGTCGCCTTTTTTTATTTTATACCGGTTGACATTTAACGAATCGATGCATATCCCATATTCGTGCATGTGAAATGTTTCTATTTGATCCACTGAATCGGGATGATCCTCTTTTTGCTTTAATCCACAGGAAGTAATATGAACGATTATCAATAAACCTAATGTTATCCCGTATAGCCTTTTTATTTTTTCTTTTTCCCGTATGTTGTCTTTTATTAATGGAGTCATAGTTATCAAGTAATTAATGAGCCCCTCCTAAAAGTTGTTTTCATTATTTTTTAGTTACAACGAACCACTATTCAACTGATTTTTGTAAAAATCGCTTTGAATGGAGTTGCCGGAGGGACTCATTAATTCACATTTAATTTTGTATTGAAAACTTGTATACACACCGACTCGTATATTTCTCTCCCGGTTTCAGGTACGGCGAAGGCCATTCGGGTTTATTGGGTGAATCCGGGTATTTTTGCGTTTCGAGACAGATGGCTGTTCGATGGTTATAAATAATGCCCTTTTTCCCTTTGATCGTTCCATCGAGAAAATTGCCCGTATACACTTGCACTCCGGGTTCAGTGGTATATACTTCAAGGCGAATATTGGTTTGTGGGCAATATACGGCAGCGGCAAGTTGAGAAACATCGCCTTGTGTATTCAATACCCAGTTATGATCGTACCCTTTACCGAATTTTAATTGTTCAAAATCGCTGTCGATACGTTCGCCTACAGGTGTGGGGGTTCTGAAATCCATCGGTGTCCCCTCTACTTTTTCTATTTTCCCGGTGGTCATAAAGGTACTGTCAATCGGTGTATAGCTGTCGGCATTGATCATCAATACATGATCCAAAATAGTATTCACAGGGTTACCGCTCAAGTTGAAATAAGAATGATTGGTAAGGTTTACCACGGTTTCCTTGTCGGTTTCGGCTTCATAATTAATGTCGATAGCATTGTCGTCGGTAAGTTTCATTGTTACTTTTACGTTAAGGTTTCCGGGGAAACCGGCTTCTCCATCGGGTGACAAATAAGACAGCACTACCGTTTGGCTGTCGGGTTGAGCTGCTTTAAAAACTTTGGTATGAAAACCTTCGTCGCCACCGTGTAACGTATGTCCGTAATTGTTTTGGGGTAGCTGATATTCAACGCCTGCTACCGTAATTTTTCCATGGGCGATCCGATTACCGTATCGACCGATGGTTGCTCCGAAATTATTGGGAATATTGATGTAATCTTGAATGGAGTCAAAGCCTAACACTACATCTTGCATGGTTCCGTTTTTGTCGGGTACCATTACGGAAACAATTCGTCCGCCGTAATTCGTCACACACACTTCAACTCCGTTTGCATTCTTTAGAACATACAAATCGGTTGAGTCGCCATTTACAACCGTTTGAAAATTACTTCTTTTTAGTCCCGAAAGGGTGGCCGCTTCTTCGGGCGCCTGCTTTTGTTTGTTTGTGCAACCGACGATGGCTACTATAGCCATCAGCCAACATAGTTTGTTAATCTTCATAGTCTGTTTTTATTAAACCGGATATTTTAAAAAATCTTTTTTCCTTTTCAATACCTTGTTCGGATATCGGAATAGCCAATATTATTCCATTTTTCTTAATCGGACTTCTATACCGCTGTTTTTCAATGCTTCTTTCAATTGTTTTACATCGGTATTTCCAAAATGATAGGGATAAAGAATTTTCGGTGAAAACATGTTGGCGGCGTTTACGGCTTGTGTAATGGTCATGGTGTAAGGTTGATTCACCGGAAGGAAAGCGATATCGATATTTTTCAGGTTCTTCATTTCGGGAATGTCTTCCGTGTCGCCGGCAATATAAATCCTAAGACCGTCAATGGTCAGGACATAACCGTTGTCGCGATGACGCGGATGAAATTGTTCCCTGCCGGGTGTTGTGTTGTATGCAGGAACAGCTTCTATCAAGATTTGATCCGATACTTTTATTTTGTCGCCGTTTTTCATTGTTTTAGTTTTCGGATTTCCCCATTTTTTAGCACTTGCTTCGTTCATGATGAGCAGTGTATTGTCTTTTGACAACGTCTTAATGGCTTCAGGATCGAAATGATCTTCATGTTCGTGGGTTATCAAAATAATGTCGGCTTTTGGGAATGTGGAATAGTCGGCGTACATGGAAACGGGATCAACCTGAATAGAACGATTGTTGAACGTGAGCGCAAGGCTACCATGCTTAATGAACGTAATCACCACTTCGTGATTGTTCTTCGTCTTGAAGGTATCCGTTTCATACGAACCGCCTTTTGCGGTAAAGGCCGTGAGAATTGTCATCATCATAAAAACAGATTTTAAATTTATGTTGCGTTCCATATCCCGATATTTTTGGTTATTTGTTGTTTATCTATTATAGTTGTCAAGTTTCATAAGGTTGTTTATGAAAACTTACATTTCCAATGGACTTCAAATGTATAATTTTATTTTTTAAATCACAAGAATTTTGTTCGAAATGTATCGTCCTGATTTTTGTTTACATTTACTGTGTATCGTCCTGATTTTTGTTTACAGTTTTATTAATTATTTTTCATTCAACCGGGAAACTTACTTTTTTTTTGTTTATAATAAGTTTTCCAGTGTTTTCTAATTTCCCCTGTATGCTTAGCCGCTTCCCTTGGAGTTCTCATATCCAAGCCGGCATGAGGCCTGTAGCAGTTATATATCATGATTATCCGTTTTAGTTGCCTTTTTGCATCCTCCGGCGACATCAAAAGCATCATATTCATCCACTCATCTTTTAGAATCCCGTTTATTCGCTCTGCAATGGCGTTTTCCCGAGGATCTCCATTTTCTGTCATACTGATACTCACATGATGTTTTGAGAGCTTTTTTACATAATCTGAGCAACAATATTGAACTCCTCTGTCTGAATGATGAATTAGCCCTTCCGCGTTCCCCGGCAGTCGTTTTAGTGCCATCTCCAACGCACGGACAGTGTACATTGCTTCAAGAGTCTCGCCAACAGACCAACCAATGATCTCACGTGAATAAGCATCACTTATTAAATTCAAATACAGGAACCCTTGTGCAGTTGCTATGTAAGTGATGTCACTCACCCGGAGCTGATTGATACGGGTAGCTGTAAAATCAGTTATCAGGTTGGGGTACGTATGCAGCCAATGATTGCTATAGGTGGTTTTGACTCGCCTGCGCTTTTTACCAACCAATAATTGGTGTTCTCTTAAAAAATCAAAGAACTTGTCTCTGCCGGGTAAAAGATCTTTAGGAATACGAGGCTCTAATCTCATCAGTAGCTTGCGTGCACCTAACTTAGGCATTAGTTTACGCTCTTTTAAAACCATTTGAAGAAGGATTTCTTCTTTCAATTGTTCCTTATAATTATACTTCTCCCGCCGGTAGTACGCTTGCCTTGTTTTGCCAAACAACTCACAAAAATCACCCGGACTGAATGTCGGATAATATATGCGCAGCATGTTTATTGTTTGCCACCACGCTTTTTTTTTATATCAATCTTCAAATCGCGCTCTGCAATATCAATCAATGTGGTTAGAGCAGCTGTTTTAAGCTTCTCTTTGTTAAGTTCATCCTCTAATAAGCGGATTTTATGCTCTAACTCAAGCTCCTTGGGACTCTTTGAACTATCTGAGGTCATAACGCTATCCTGCTTTATTTGTTCAACATCCTGTTTTGTAATGCCTAAATATTTCATCCACCTGTATATGGTGTTCCTCCCTCCAAAGTTATACTTTTTCATTAACTCCGGTTGAGAAATTTCGGTAGTTAAATACTCTTGGACGATTTGATATATCAATTCGTCCGGAAATTTGTTGAATTTTGTCTTCATTGTCCTGTTTTTAATTTACTTTTAGTGTAAACCTATTTCAGGACTAGACAAAATAAATAACACCTTCTCCGCACCAAGTCCGTACCAAGGCTGCACCTTCCTCGCTCCAACTCCGCTCCAAAATTTTGCTTTTTTTGCTGCAAATACGCAGGTATGTTTTATCTCAAATCAACTACATCCGATCTTGTTGTCCCTGCTTAGGAGCAAGCATGAAGCGGACATGATACATTGGGATTTCACCTCCATGCCATTCGTTTTGGTGTATTGGCATGGTTAAGCTTGTGTTTGGTAAAGAGGCTAAGATCTCATTAAAAACCTCGGCGTTGGTTAAAATTCAGAATTAAAGTGAAAACGGATGTTTTTGAAATCTTGTTGTGCCATTGTCAGGATGTAATTCGATTCGGCAAGAAAAACATCCCTTCCTTCTTTGTCATACGCCATATAGAGGTATTTTCGTTTTTTGAATTCTTCCAATTCTTCTTCATCGTCACTTTCTATCCAGCATGCTTTATAAAGATTGAGCGGTTCCCATCGGCATTGCGCTCCGTATTCGTGTAATAGTCGGTATTGGATGACTTCGAATTGCAGTTGTCCCACTGTACCGATAATTTTTCTGCCGTTAAATTGATGAGTGAACAATTGAGCTACCCCTTCATCCATCAGTTGTTCGATTCCTTTATGCAATTGCTTTGCTTTCATGGGATCGGCATTTTCGATGTATTTGAACATCTCGGGTGAAAAACTGGGCAACCCTTTAAAATGCAGGTCTTCTCCTGCCGTGAGCGTGTCGCCGATTTTGAAATTGCCGTTATCCGGCAGTCCGACGATATCTCCCGCATAAGCTTCGTCCACCACTTCTTTTTTCTGGGCCATGAAAGCTGTGGGTGAAGAAAATTTCATCATTCGGTTGAAACGGACATGTTTGTAATTTATATTTCGTTCGAATTTACCCGAACAGACTTTCACAAAGGCTATACACGAACGATGATTGGGGTCCATATTGGCGTGAATCTTAAACACGAATCCCGTAAAAGGCTCTTCGTACGGATCGACGATACGCTCTTCGGCCTGTACCGGACGTGGCGAAGGTGCTATGTCCACAAAACAATCAAGCAACTCTTTGACACCGAAATTGTTCAAAGCCGAACCGAAAAACACCGGTGCAAGTTTGCCTGCAAGATATTCTTCGCGATTAAATGAAGGATATACTTCGGTGATCAACATAATATCGTCGCGTAATTTTTTCGCCAAGGGATTTTCGATATGCGTTTCCAATTCGGGTGAATCCATGTCGATAGTCACCGATTCTGTAATGGTCTGCTTGCCGGGTTTATACAGGTCGAGGCGGTTTTTGTAAAGATTATACACCCCTTTGAAGCGCTGTCCCATCTCGATAGGCCAACTCAGCGGGCGTACGTTGATATGCAGTTCTCTTTCCAGTTCGTCCAACAGATCGAAAGGGTCTTTTCCTTCGCGATCCATTTTGTTGACAAAAACCATGACCGGCGTATGGCGCATCCGACATACTTCCATGAGTTTTCGTGTCTGCATTTCGACTCCTTTAGCTGCATCTATCACGATGATTACGCTGTCGACCGCGGTCAGTGTGCGAAAAGTATCTTCGGCAAAGTCTTGATGGCCGGGTGTGTCGAGGATATTGATTTTATAGTTGTCGTATTCGAACCCCATCACTGAGGTAGCTACCGATATTCCTCGTTGTTTTTCGATTTCCATCCAGTCCGATGTAGCCGTTTTTTTTATCTTGTTCGATTTTACGGCTCCGGCTACGTGGATAGCTCCTCCGAAAAGAAGCAATTTTTCTGTTAATGTGGTTTTCCCCGCATCGGGGTGACTGATAATAGCGAATGTTCGTCTGCGTTGTATCTCTTTTTGTAATGTCATAAATGACTATCTCTTGTTTGTCTCTTTCTTTTTGTATTGTGGGTTAGTTGTAGGATAATTTTTTCATGCATCTTTTTAATGCCTCCTCCCAATGTGGAATGGCGACATGAAATGTGGATTCTATTTTCGATTTGTCCAGTACACTGTATCGGGGTCTTTCGGCTGCCACTTTATACTCTTCCGTTTTTATTGGACGGAGTTTGCATGTATCGATATGCGCAAGTTCCTTGATTTTTTCGGCAAAACCATACCATGTTGTTTCACCTTGATTGGAAAAATGATAGATCCCGTTTTTCCATTCGTTTTCTTCGGAATTTTCCAGTATCACCATGATCATTTCCGCCAGATCGGCGGCATAGGTAGGAGATCCTTGTTGGTCGGAAACAACGTTGATTTCCTCTTTTTCGTTCATCAGTTTGAGCATGGTTTTCACAAAATTCGTACCGTATTCAGAATAGAGCCAAGAAGTGCGAATGATGACGAAATCGGGTTTGATTTCCAAAACGGCTTCTTCCCCTTTTAGTTTCGATTTACCATACACCGACAGTGGGTTCGGTTTCGCCTCTTCGGTGTAGGGAGTGGTTGCTTTGCCATCGAAAACATAATCGGTAGAAATATGAATGAGGCGGCATCCCGACTCTTTTGCCGCTTTTGCCAGATTTTCGACACTTGTGTAGTTGATGAGAAAAGCCTTTTCGGGTTCGGTTTCGGCTTTGTCTACCGCCGTATAGGCAGCGCAATTGATGATGTATTCGATCGCGTTGTTTTTGATGAAGTCGGAAACTTGAGGCAAAGAAGTAATATTCAATTCGTCAACATCGGTATAGATGAAATGAAATGCATTGTTCGTGCGTTTTTTCAGTTCACGAAGTTCGTTGCCCAATTGTCCGTTTGCACCGGTTACCAGCACATTTTTTTGAATCAGCCCATAATAAAATTCCTGTTTGCGGGTAATGTTTTCCGTGCCGCCCAACTGTTTGGTTGTTCCTGTATAAATTGCCATATGTGTGAGTTTACAAGAAAAAAGATAATTTATTCTTCTTCCTGATCGATTGTTTTATATTTTTCCGAGAGTAAACGAAGAAAGCGAATAATCTGGTCGATTGCTGTTTGCGTTTCGTGAGAGATTTCCTTTTTCTGCAGCTTCAGCAATAAATAACCATATACAGCCGTAAAACATGTTTCTGTTTCAGGAATGTCTTTACGGTTTGATTTCGCTCTCAATTCAACAATGAAAGGCAGGGTTTTGTAGTAAGTTGCCATGTATGCCGCTTCTTTTGGGTCATTTAATAGCCGAAGATGAAGGTCGGTAAGGTCAGTGATTATATTTTTATTAATTTGTAAATGACCTTCCTTTTGAACGCCTTCGGATTTCATCATCATAATTAGGCCTTCATACCATTCATGCGCTTCTTTATTCTTTTCTTCTGAAAGATGAGCCGGTTCAATGAGATTTTGTTGAATTTGATCGATATCCAGATCATAAGCCCGTAATATGTCTTCTGTTTGCCACATGTATAGCAAATATTCGGCAATATTTTCTTGTTTATTGGGTATATTGAACATCGTTACTCTGTCTCTACTTAGAATTTTGCTCTTCGGCAGTCTTTTCAACTGTGCCGTTTGCTGCCTGTAAATTGATCTAAAAAGCGTATTTTTGTGCAAAATTACAAATTTATGCTCAAGTTTCATATTATAGAAACGGGATATTTTCTTGCCGACGGGGGCGCGATGTTTGGACCGATACCGAAAAAATACTGGTCTCGGCGTTATCCTTGCGATAAAAACAACATGTGTGAGATGGTCATGAGAAGCCTTTTTGTTGAGACGGGTAATAGAAAAATTATTGTCGATACAGGAGCCGGCAATAAACAGCTCGACCGCCTGAAGTTTTACCAACCTCACCGGCTAGCTGATTTACACTTGGAAATTAATCGATTCGGTTATGTTTCGGAAGATATAACAGATGTTGTTCTCACTCATCTGCATTTTGATCATTGTGGAGGCAGTACGATTAGGAATGCCGAAAATGAAATTGTGCCTGCTTTTCCTAATGCAACTTACTGGTTAAGTCGAAAGCAATGGGAAAATTATCGTCATCCATGTCTTTATGAAAAAGATTCTTTTTTTGCCGAAAACATTGAACCGGTTTTCGAAGCTGGGCAATTGAAGTTGATTGATGAAGATGTAGCGCTTTTGCCGGGTTTTTTTCTGAGACTGTTTAACGGACATACACCCGGGCAGATCGTTGTGATTGCTGATGCAGAGTCGGGGAAATTGATTTTTCCCGGTGATGTTATCCCTTCTCGAGCACATATGTCGTTGGGTTGGCTTTCCGCTTTCGATAACCATGCCGCATTGGCAATGGAGGAGAAGAAGCGACTGTTGGATGAAACCGTTGGTGCAGCACGCATTTTTGTTTTTTGCCATGATGCTTTTACGCCTTATTTCAAAATTTCAGAGATACATTGATGATACCCATGTGTTTGTTTGAAATTTTTTGGCATTGTTTTTGTACAATATAGAGTACAATAAGTACAATGATAAATAAAAAATTATATATTTGTAGTCGTATGCTACAAGGAGGAATAAAAATATATGGATAACAATTTTTCACAACGAGTTAGGGATATCATGGCGTACAGCCGTGAAGAAGCCGGAAGACTCCAAAACAATTATATAGGTCCTGAACATTTGATGCTTGGTATTCTTCGCGATGGTGCGGGGTTGGCTGTTCAAGTGCTGCAGGACTTCGATATCGATCTTAGAGCTTTAAAAGAAAGCATCGATACGCAGATTCGCCATGTTCAAGAGCCTTACGATGGAAGTGGTGGAGAAGTGGTGATTAATAAGAATACCGAAAAGGTGCTCAAAATGAGTATTCTGGAGGCACGTCTCATGAGAAGTGACGAAACCGATTCGGAACATATCTTGCTTGCATTGCTTAAAGACAGGAATACCATTATAAACGATATTCTGACGCAATTTCAACTGGATTATTCAAGTGCATTTTCCTACATAAAGAGCATTTACGATACTCAAAAAGAAGGCGATAGATTGAATTTTCCTTCAATGGGGCCTAATTTTACCGATGACGATGATGACGATATGCAGGATAGATCGTTTAGTTCAGGGCAAGGTGGTTCGCAAGCTAAATCGGCTTCGGATACCCCGGTTTTGGACAATTTTGGAACAGACATAACGCGTGCGGCAATGGAGAATCGACTTGATCCTGTTGTCGGGCGCGAGAAAGAGATTGAGCGTATTGCGCAGATTTTGAGTCGGCGTAAGAAAAATAATCCTGTGCTGATCGGAGATCCCGGTGTGGGTAAATCCGCTATCGTGGATGGTTTGGCATTGCGTATAGTACAAAAGAAAGTTTCGCGTGCATTGTTCGATAAACGGATTATCTCACTCGATATGGCATCCATCGTTGCCGGAACGAAGTATCGTGGTCAGTTTGAGGAGCGTATCAAAGCCATTTTGAATGAGCTTTCGAAAAATCCGAACATCATTCTCTTTATTGATGAGATACATACCATTGTTGGTGCCGGAGGAGCAACAGGTTCGCTGGATGCTGCCAATATGTTGAAACCTGCATTGGCGCGAGGAGAAATTCAATGTATTGGTGCAACTACGCTGGACGAGTATCGTAAAAACATTGAAAAAGACGGTGCATTGGAACGTCGTTTCCAAAAGGTGATTGTGGATCCGACTACTCCGGAAGAAACGTTGCAGATTCTGAGGAACATTAAAGAACGTTATGAAGACCATCATAATGTTCGTTATACCGATAAGGCGCTGGAAGCCTGTGTAAAACTGACTGATCGGTACATTAGCGATCGAACTTTCCCCGACAAGGCTATCGATGCTTTGGATGAAGCAGGAGCAAGAGTTCATATCTCCAATATTGTAATCCCTAAGGTTATCGAACAATTGGAAGACGAACTTAAGGAAGTGGAACGACAGAAAACCGAAGCCGTTAAGGCACAGAAATATGAATTGGCTGCCAGTTACCGCGATAAACAGCGTCAATTATTGCTGGCTTTGGAAGCTGAGGAAGAACGCTGGCAGAAAGAGATCAAGGAAAAACCCGAGATTGTGGATGAGGAGAAGGTTGCCGAAGTGGTTGCCATGATATCCGGTGTACCGGTTCAACGTATTGCTCAAGCCGAAGGTGAACGGTTGGTAGAAATGAAAGATGTGCTGAAAAAGCAAGTAATCGGTCAAGATGAAGCTGTAGAAAAAGTGGTTAAAGCCATCCAGCGTAACAGAGTGGGATTGAAAGACCCCAACAAACCTATCGGGAGCTTCATGTTTCTTGGTCCGACGGGTGTAGGTAAAACGCATTTGGCCAAGAAACTGGCCGAATACCTGTTTGATTCACCGGAGAACCTGATTCGTGTCGATATGAGCGAATACATGGAAAAATTCAATGTATCGCGGCTTGTCGGTGCACCTCCGGGATATGTGGGTTATGAAGAAGGTGGTCTGTTGACAGAAAAAGTTCGTCGTCGCCCCTATTCGGTAGTACTGCTCGATGAGATTGAAAAAGCTCATCCTGATGTATTTAATATCCTGTTGCAAATCCTTGACGAAGGACATGTAACCGACAGCCTCGGGCGTAAGATCGATTTTAAGAATACGATCATCATCATGACTTCGAATATTGGTACCCGCCAGTTGAAAGATTTTGGACGGGGAATCGGATTTAGAGCCGGAGCAGGGGATGTTCCTGATTCCGAATATTCGCGAAGCATCATTCAGAAGGCTTTGAATAAAGCGTTTGCACCCGAATTTCTGAATCGTGTGGACGATATCGTTATGTTTGATCAATTGAGCAGAGACTCTTTGTACAAGATTATCGACCTTGAATTGAACGGTTTATATAAACGGATTAAAGAACTCGGCTATAATGTTATCGTTACCGATTCTGCTAAGGAATTTATCTCCGATAAAGGTTATGATGTGCAATTTGGTGCTCGTCCGTTGAAACGTGCTATTCAGAAATATATTGAAGACGAGATGGCCGAAATGATCATTCGTACAGGTCTTCAAGAAGGCGAAACGATCGTTGTCGATTTCGACAACGCAACGCAACGCATTACGATGAATATGGCCGAGCATGTAGGATAATATTTATTCGTATTTTTTTAAAGCGAGCGCTTAACGAATATGTTTTCGTTAAGCGCTTTTTTTTCGTACTTTTGTTTCGTTTATTAAAATAGGTTATTTAAATGGAGTTTTTACGTATAGAACCTACCGATACTTTACGATGGAACGAGGTATGGAAATTGTACGAGGAAAGTTTTCCTCTCTCTGAGCGTCGAAAAGAGGAAGATCATATTCGTGCTTGTACCGATCCTTTTTTCTTTCCTTTGTCGGCATGGGAAGAGAGGCAGCTTATAGGAATTATCTTTTATTGGGAATGGGATTCCTATCGCTATACAGAATATCTGGCTGTTACTCCTCATTTGCGTAGTCAGGGTTATGGATCGAAAATGTTGCGCTATTTGTGTGATTCCGATCATACGCTGATTTTGGAAATCGATCCGTTGGTTGACGAGTTATCGGTCAGGCGGTTGCAGTTTTATGAACGGGCCGGATTTACGCTTACTCCCTATCGGTTTGTTCATTTGCCCTATCGGTTGGAATCGAAGCCGAAAGAATTGCTTATTCTCAGTTATCCTACTATGATAAACAAAGAACAATACCAAAATTTTCTGAAATTCATGAATGAACGGGTTATCCGCTATTGCGAAGGTTATCCGTTTAAAAATGAACTTGATCCGGCCGATTGAAAATCATTTTGTAGAGAATGGTTTGTTTTGGGGTTTTATTTATTTAACTTAATAAACTATATTTGTTCCGGATTTTCAACTACATTCGCCTTCGTAAAAAATGGAGAGCATGGATTCTGCTTCGGATATACGAAACTTCAATAACCTGTTTAACGAATATTATTCGCGCTTTGTTCGTTTTGCGATGGGATATTTGAAAGATCAGCCTGTCGCGGAAGATTTTGTATCGGAAGCATTCACGCTTTACTGGGAAAACAGGGAAACCCTTTTGCAGGATACCAACGCACCGGCTTATATCTTGACTATCGTGAAAAACAAATGCATCAACCATTTACATCATGAGCAGATTCGTTTGAATGCAGAAAAGGAATTGAGTGATCATGCCGAATGGGTGTTGAATACCCGTCTGGTTACCTTAGAAGCTTCCGATCCGGAGTATTTGTTTTCAGACGAAATGCGTGATATTGTTCGTAAAACCTTGGATAAATTACCCTTGAAAACACGTCGGATTTTTATTCTGAATCGGTATCATGGTTTTTCTTATAAAGACATTGCCAAAAAGATGAACCTTAGTCCAAAGACGGTTGAATATCATATTTCTAAAGCTCTCAGTTGTTTACGTCTTTCTTTGAGGGATTTTATTTTCCTTTCGGCCGTTTTATTTTTATTATTTTGATTAAAAAGTTTGTTTTTCTGTTAGGGATATCCCTTCCTCGTTTGTTATCTATATACAAGCGATGAAATTTTACGCATGAACAAAGAGTTACTATATCGTTTTTTTGAAGGAACTGCTACCCTAGAGGAAGAGCAGCAGGTCAGGCAATGGTTTGAGGAATCGGAGGATAACCGAGCATTGTTTATGCGTGAAAGGAAAATCTATGATGCGCTTCTTTTGGTATCTCCACAATCTTCATTAGAAAACAAAAAAGAGGTTGGGATATCCCTATGGATGGTTAGTACGGCCGCCGCAGTATTTTTATTGCTTTTGGTTAGCGGGTTGTATTGGGTACATCTTCAAGAGGAGAGGAAACTTCTCGGGCAATATCATACACTTCAAGTTCCTGCAGGGCAGCGTATCAATCTGATTCTTGCCGACAATACCAATGTGTGGTTGAATGCAAATAGTATATTTAGATATCCGACTGCTTTTGCCAAAAAAGAAAGAACGGTGTATTTGGAAGGTGAAGCCTGTTTCGAGGTAAGTAAAAATAAGGAAAAACCTTTTATCGTAAAGACGAATGAAGGGGATATCAACGTAACGGGGACTTCGTTCAATGTGAAAGTTCGTTCAGAGCATCAAATATTCGAAACCTCTTTATTTGAAGGCAGCGTCGACATATATGACAATCATCGAAAAAAAGTTTCATTGAAACCCAATCAGCGAAGTGTTTTCGAAAATGGACAATTGGTGGTATCGCAAATTACCGATTATGATCAGTTTCTTTGGAGAAAAGGACTCATTGCTTTCGACAACAAATCGTTGGAGGATATTTTGGAAACCTTGTCGGCGTATTTTGATGTGCAAATTCGCATTGAAGCTCAATCGTTACCGGAGCATACCTATACGGGGAAATTTCGCCAGTCCGACGGCATCGATTATGCATTGCGCGTATTACAGAAAAGTATTCGTTTCAGCTATGAAAAAGACGACGAAGCAGGAGTCATTTATATTAAGTAACTATTTAAAACACATTCGCCTATGAAGTGACATAATGTACAAGAATAAAAAAACCGATAAGTGCGGCAACACTTATCGGCTAATTTTACATCAACACAATTAAATTCATTAACTGTATTAACTAAAAACATTACAAATGTATGAATAAAAACAATTCGACAGGTAATTGTTTAACCAAAAAATTACCTATAAATCAATTTTTAAAAATTATGCGAATCAGCATTATTTTGTTGTTTACCTGCGTTTTTTGTTCCATGGCCGAATCGGTATATACACAGAATGCCAAAGTTACCATCAATAAACGCAATGCATCACTTAAAGAAGTGCTAAACGAAATCGAAGCACAAACCGATTACCTGTTCATCTATAATAATGAAGTAAACACAGACAAAAAAGTATCGGTAAGAGCAAAAAGCGAGAGGGTGGCAGATATATTGAACGCTATCTTGGAAGATACCGATATTCGTTATTCCATGGAAGGAAACCACATTATTCTTTTTGTGGAAACGGAAGAAGAGTCTGCAGAAGATACGAATACCTTGCTTGTGCAGCAGCAAAAGAAAACGATAACAGGCAAGGTTGTCGATGCCAATGGTGTACCCATTATTGGTGCCAATATTGTTGAAGTTGGTACTACAAATGGAACAGTAACAGATGTGGATGGCAATTTCTCGTTGGATGTGGCTGACAATGCTGTTATTCGTGTTTCTTATATCGGTTATATCGATCAACAAATCAACACGGCCGGCAAAACCAATTTTAATATTGTTTTGCAAGAAGACATTAAAGCTTTGGAAGAAGTGGTTGTGGTAGGATATGGAACACAAAAGAAAATTAATTTGACTGGTGCAGTGACAGTCGTTGATAATAACCAGTTAACAGATAGACCCGTAGCTAATATGACACAATTACTGCAAGGGGTTGCACCTAACGTAAACGTTACATTGCCGAATGGTATGCCTGGACAGAATGGTTTGATCAATATTCGTGGTATTGGATCTATCAGCGGCAGCACAGCGCCATTGGTCTTGATTGATAATGTGGAGGGCGATATTAATAATGTCAACCCATATGATGTTGAATCGATTACCGTATTGAAGGATGCATCCGCTGCAGCAGTATATGGAGCTCGGGCTGCTTATGGTGTAATATTAGTTACCACAAAAAACGGTAAGAGTGGAAAACCCCGTATTAGTTATAATGGAATGTATGGTTTTAGTGGTTTGACTACAAAGCATGACTTTGAAACAAGAGGTTATTATTCGGCAGCAATTGTCGACAGATTCTTTTCTACCTATCAAGGCAAAAATTATACTAATTATAATGATGAAGATTACTATGAACTTTGGATTCGTCGCAATGACAAAAAGGAAAATCCGGATCGCCCTTGGGTCGTTCTTAAAAATAACCAGTACAAATATTATGCAAACTTCGATTGGTATAATTATTTCTTTGATATGAGTAAACCGACATGGCAGCATAACATTACTGTCAATGGAGGAGACGATAAGACGCAGTGGCTTATGTCGGGAGGTTTTTATAGCCAAGATGGTATCATAAGAAAGAACTCGGATAACTTCGAACGCATTAATTTCCGCTCGAAGACCAAAACTCAAGTTAACAAATGGTTCTCACTGAGTAATAATATCACTTATTTTCGTAGCGGATACAAATATCCTGGTCCAAGCGGAATGAATAATTTGTTCAATGCAGTTCAAATGCATGCTCTTTCATCTATTCCTGCTACTAATCCTGACGGAACAGCAGTTTATAAAAATACGGCAGTTTCTTCTTATGAATTAGCAAATGGGGTCAGTAGCATTCTTGAATATGGTAAGTATAAGAACGAAGATATTCATGACAATTTTCAAACGACATTTGAAACTGTGCTTACTCCTGTAAAAAACTTTTCGTTGGTGGCCAATTATACGTATCGTTATTTTCGTTACTATAATATGAACCGACAAGTACGGATACCTTATTCAGAGAAACCGGGTGTTATAGAGTACAGAACTATTCAGGATCTACTTTTTGAAAGGAATCAAGACTGGAAGTATCATGGATATAATGTTTTTGGAACCTATGAAAATACATTTGCGAAAGTTCATAACATAAAAATTATGGGTGGAGTAAACTATGAAACAGAGTTTCATAAAACGATGAGTGCCTCTCGTAATGATCTTCTATCCGAAGATTTGAATGACTTTAACTTGGCAAAGGGCGATCAAATTTCCTTAAACGGAGGTAAAGAGCGTTACGCACTATTAGGTTTCTTCTATCGTTTTAACTATGATTATTTAAGTAAATATCTGTTTGAGGTAAGTGGTCGTTACGATGGAAGTTCTCGTTTTCCGCGTCATCACCGTTATGGCTTCTTTCCATCATTCTCTGTTGGTTGGCGTATCAGTGAAGAGGAGTTTTTTTCTCCCTTGCGCTCATTTGTAGACAACATGAAAATTCGTTTGTCTTATGGTTCGCTGGGGAACCAACAAGTTGGATATTATGATTATATGCAGGTTATTAATTCTGGTTCTCAGATTAATTATTCTTTTGGTAATGATCAAAAAATTATAGGGGCTTCTGTATCAGCTCCAAATTCTTCAGATTTGACATGGGAGAAAGTGCTCACTTATAATGCGGGCTTAGATATAGCTTTGTTCAACAACAAGCTTTCTTTCTCAGCAGACACATATATTCGTGATACGAAAGATATGCTCATGGCCGGCAAAGATCTCCCTGCCGTTTATGGGGCATCTTCTCCAAAGGCCAATGCTGCAAACCTTCGTACAAAAGGTTATGAGCTTTCTGCAAGTTGGAACGACTCATTTAATGTACTATCATCTCCTTTACATTATGGTATTACATTAGGATTTGGAGACAGTAAAACGAAAATTACCAAGTATGATAATCCTAACATGACGGTTGGTACCTACTATAAAGGTTTAGAACTTGGAAGTATCTGGGGGTTCGTAGCCGATGGTTTCTTTAAGACAGATGAAGAAGCAGCTAAATATCCTGTTGATCAAACTTACTTAAATAGTATGATCAATATATCGGTTATAGATAATGGCTTGCATGCAGGGGATATCAAGTTTATAGACCTTGATGGTGATGGGAAAATTACCCCTACCACATCAGCTAAAGAACTTAAAGACTATCGCATTATTGGTAATTCTTTACCACGATGGACATATAGCGGGGTAATTGATTTGGACTGGAAAGGTGTAGGCATTTCCGCTTTCTTGCAAGGTATTGTACGTCAACATTGGTATCCTGCGAGCGAAACAGGTTTGTTCTGGGGTCCATATGCGCGTCCATATCAGTCATTTATTCCTTCTGATTTTTTATCAAAGGTTTGGACACCAGAGAATCCAAACTCTTATTTTCCACGTCCACGTGGGTATGTGGCATTTGCAGGAGATGGTGGCTCCAGAGAGCTGACCCGTCCTAATACTATGTATTTGCAAAATGCAGGTTATTTGCGTCTTAAGAATTTAACGGTTTCCTATACTCTGCCAAAGAGGTGGATGCATTTTTTCAGCATGGAAAAGGTTCGTATATATTTTTCAGGAGAAAACCTCTTCACAATAAGCGGTTTGGATACTAAATATATTGATCCTGATATGGCGGCTGCGGGTTATTCTACTTCTTCAAATGCTGGACACCGTGATGCGAATGGTTATCCTATATCGAAAACTTATTCATTTGGTTTGAATGTAATATTTTAAAGGTTAAAAGATTAGATTATGAAAAATAAAAGCATTTTAAAACATTTTGTCTGGATTGCATTGTTCTTGTTTGGTTTTTGTACCATTTCCTGTGAAGATATGTTGGATAAATATCCTGAGGACAAAGTGACTCCGGGAACCTTTTATAAAAATGAGCGTGATTTGAGACTTGCTACTAATCAGTTCTATGTAGAGATGGTTCCCGTCGCGGCGAGTATTTATGAAGATCCGGGTGATATTATCATCCAAACATTCCTTGATGAGGCTATCAGTAATCAAAGGTTAATCCCTGAAACTGGAGGCGGATGGACTTGGTCTGCACTGAGAAATATCAATTTTTATTTGGAACATTCAAATCAATGTAATGATGAAGTATCCCGTACACGTTATGACGCAGTAGCTCGTTTCTTTCGGGCGTTGTTCTATTACCAAAAAGTCCAACGTTTTGGAGACGTGCCATGGTATGATCATGTGCTGGGGTCGAATGACCCTGACTTATATAAACCCCGTGATTCACGTGAGATCGTCATGCAACACGTGATGGAAGATTTGGATTATGCCATTAACAACCTTCCTTCGGAAAAGAGTCTATACGAGATAACAAAATGGACTGCTCAAGCACTTAAATCAAGGGTTGCTCTCTTTGAAGGCACCTTTCGCAAATATCATGGTATATCTGATTATCAAAAATATTTAGAAGCCTGTGCAGATGTATCAAAGAAGTTTATTACTGAAAGTGGATATTCTATTACAAAGACTGGTAATCAGCCTTATAAACAATTGTTTGCGAACTTGAATGCTGATGAGACGGAAATTATTTTGGCACGTGATTATGGACGTGTTTTAGGTTTCTATCACAATGTTCAAGGTTATGAAGTTTCTCCAGGTACTGCCAATATGGGTGTTACCAAGCGTTTGATTGATTCGTATCTAATGAAGGATGGTACAAGATTTACTGATAAGAACAACTATAAGATTATGCAGTTTTATGATGAATGCCAGAATCGTGACCCGCGTTTGTCTCAAACAATCAGAACTCCCGGATATGTTCGTGATGATGGCAAAAAATACCTTCCGGAAATGGGCGTTGCCAAAACGGGCTATCAGCTCATTAAATATGATGCAGGTACGGCTTATGATGGTTATTCTAAAAGTGAGAATGATATTCCAATATTTCGCGCAGCCGAGGTTTATTTAAATTTTGCTGAGGCAAAAGCTGAACTAGGAACGCTCACTCAAAGTGATCTAGATATATCTATCGGGCCAATTAGAGAGCGTGTAGGTTTGCCTTCTATTAATCTGGAACAAGCCAATGCCAATCCTGATCCTTTTTTAGAGGCTGCAGAAACAGGTTATCCTAATGTAGACAAAGGAGCAAACAAGGGGGTAATTCTTGAAATTCGCCGTGAACGTACTATCGAGCTTGTGATGGAGGGCTTTCGCTATTATGATATCATGAGATGGAAAGAGGGAAAAGCTTTTGATCAGGCGTTTCGTGGAATGTATTTTCCAGGACCAGGAGAATACGACTTGGATAATGATGGTATCAAAGATGTTTATCTTTATACTGGTTCCAATAGACAAAGTTCTGTTGCAACGCAGCAATATCAAATCGGGACTGATATTATTCTCAGTGAGGGCGATAAAGGTAATGTAGTGGTCCATAGTCAGATACCGCGAGCATGGAACGAAGTCAAGGACTATTATTATCCAATACCCTCTAAGGACAGAATACTTACAAATGGAGCTCTTACTCAGAATCCTGGATGGGAGGATAATTTAGACTTTTAAAACATCTTATAAAAAGACATGGATTATGAAAATTAAATATTTTTTTATGATAGCATTTGCTGCTTTGTTTTTAACATCTTGTAGCGAGAATGGTTTAGATAACTCGCATTATGCAGAATGGTTGGGACAAAAGTACAATCAAACCTTGAAATGGGATCCTGACTCTATGGCTTTCATGCGTGCCAACTGGGTAAGTACGGAGTTGGAGAATAGTATAGTCATTCGCCAAGCATCAAAAATCAAAATGTGGAATACGATGCAAACAGTGACGTTAGCCTCTTATCCTCAAAGTGCATTGGTTACAAATTTTTCACAGCCTAATGTACTCACTAAAACTAGTGATCAAGCTAGAGAGAATAATGCTGTGCTTGCCATAAACGGAAGTTTTTTTGATGCAACCGGTAAACCTGCTACATTTATTATGGTGGATAAAAAAGTGTTATCTGAAACAACTGTACCTGAAGCTAATGGATTGATCGCCATTAATGATAAGGGAGAAACATGGAACTTAGAGATCAAACCCTTTTCTGCTACGGATATTTTGAATATTAAGAGCAACTATACCTCTGCCTTAGCAGCAGGACCACTGTTAGTTTATAATGATGAAATTCAGTCTTTTCCACAGACTGAATATTATACAAAGAAGGAAGCTCGTTCTATTATTGGTACAAATGCCAGTGGATATATAGTGATGGCCGTTATCGATGGAAATTTTCCTAACATTGCTGATGGAGTTACAATACCTGAGGCTGCAATAATAGCTAAACTAATGGGTATGGTTAATGCTGTGAGCTTGACGGGTGGTAATTCTTCTACCCTTTGGCATACAACAATGGGAGTAATAAATTATCCGAGCGGCAATAACGCTTTTGATCACGAAGGTGAATCTCCCGTGTCAAATATTATTTTGGCAAAAAAGTATCAAATGTTTGCTGGTGGCGATGGATCTGAGATGAATCCTTATTTGATTTCAACTGCTAATCAGATGAATAATATTAAACATGTCATGAATCAATCTAACGCAGCAATCTATTTCAAAATGACAGCTGATGTGGACATGTCTGGAATTGCATGGGTGCCATTTAATTCTTCTTCCCCTTATCAGAATAAGATTAATTTTGATGGAAACGGGCATACGATCTTTAACTTTACCTGTACTGGAGCTGGCTATCCAAGTTTCGCAGGTGTAGTGAATGGAGTCATCAAAAATGTAAATTTTGTGAATGCTACGATTACAGGTAATCCAAACTCTTCACATGTTGGAATTGTAGGAGGTTATCTCGGAACGAATGGAATTTATGGCGAAGTTGAAAATGTTTCAGTTCAGGGTACTGTTAATCAGCAAAGTACTACTGCTTTTGCAGGAGGACTTATAGGAAACCTTCGATATGGTTCTATTAAAAACTGTTATGTGAATGCTGACGTCACCTCTAGGACAAGTGGAGACGCTGGTGTCGGGGGTATTTGCGGCTATCAATATGATGGAAAGAATCTTAAGGAGGAAACTTCCGATGTTAATACGTTGATCGCTTATAGTTATTTTACAGGAACTGTGGATGCTCCCAATTGTCGAGTTGGTGGCATTTTAGGGAAGAGTGAAAATCGTTGGGGCAATTGGATGTATAAAAACATTAGTGAAGCGAAATTTTTGAGGGGAATAAATGGTTTGACAGGGTTGATTTGTGGAGTTATGTATCCGGCCTGTGTTACCTCCGGTAGAACATACGATAATTATGCAAGCCGCTCTTGTCAACTTTATTGGGGTAATACTTTGCATATACCTACAATAAATGCTTACTACAATGAGGGTGATACACATCATGGTATGGTTTTAGATGATAATGCGTGTGTAACAGCCAAGAAGCTTGGTTGGAACGAATCTGTTTGGAATCTTTCCGGTAGTTCTCCGAGGTTGAAAATTATGAAGTAAAATAAAAGTTATTTTTAATTGATTTAATTATGAGAAAAATATTGTATTTTGTATATTTATTGTTGGGGCTGATTCTTATCGGTTCCTGTGATACGGGCCCTTTTGATATTAAGCCTGATGTAATAGATAAGCCCGACGATCCAATAAACGGAGGAGATTCAATAGATGATCCTTTCCAGGAAAAAGTCCCTACCGTTTATGAAGATAAAACTCCCACTTTACTCGATAAAACAGGATGGACAATTGACACCATTGTCCCAGGTTGCATCTATTATAATTTCACCAATTTTGATAAAATTAGCGGCGCTCATCAGATTGTGGACGTTTTGGAAGCAGACATGACTTCAGGTAAATACAAATTAGATTTTGCTTTTAAATTTGAGTCAGACTCTTTATCTTCGTTTTTCAAATCACGTAGAGAAGCTGGAATTGATGTCCTTGGCGGTATTAATGCCAACTATGAACTTGATGCAATTTATCTGCGTATCAATGGCATGAACATATCAGAGGTTACTATACCTCATGGGCATTTACGTTTTTGGAAACATGAAGGTGCAATTCTCGGTTATAAAAGCGGAGAAGTCAAAATTCGTCTTTCGTCTCGTAAAGATGGAGTTAAGGCTATTGAAAATTATAAGAAAAGCACAGCTATTAACATTATAGCTAGTGCACCTTCTCTGATTGAGAATTTTGTGAACATAGGTTCTACGTTCTGTGATAATACACTTACCATAGATCAAGTGAATTTGTTAGACTATGAGGACAAAAATCGTCATCAAAGAGTTCGCCATCCAAGGACAGCTGTTGCATTAACCGATGATGGTGATTTATTGCTAATTACGGTGAATGGTCGTTTTCCTGGTCGTGCTGAAGGTATGAATGCAGATGAACTAACTCGATTTCTTATCAAGTATTTTAATCCTCAGTATGCTTTGAATATGGATGGTGGAGGTTCTACTACTATGTGCGTTAAAAATCGTGGGCAGGCAGAAACCAATGTGGTTAATTATCCCACTGATAATGGCACGTTTGATCATTGGGGGCAAAGAAAACGTGAGGCACATCTCCTTATAGAGAAGGTAAATTAATTGATAAATTAATTTTGAGGGTGTCTCAAAAGGGCACCTTCTTTATTATTTTAAACAACCGTTAAGTGCTAAATTTTGATTAGGAATATTTTTAATTTTTTCTAATGGGAAAAAATAAGAATACAAATAAGCATAACACTACTTTTGGTTCTAAGGGCGTTGACTTTGTTGATGAGACCATGAGGTAAGTTAAGCAGTTCTATGACTTTCTGTTTGTGTCTGTTTAGGTTATGTTTTACTTTTATATTCTTCGATTGCTTCTTCGACAAGACTTTTATACAATGCTCGATTAAAAACAGACTTTTTAAGGATTAACTAAATAATGCGAATCAGTAGTTGAAACTGTTCGCTAGTTTATTTAGTTAAAGTATTTAAAATCAGCGAAATAAGTGCTCCAAACATTTGCTCAATCCCCTGGAAATCACTAACTTAGAAGAATAACATCAAATATTTTTCAAGTATGATTCCCAGGAAGAAAGAGCTTAAATTAATACAGATTTATATGTATATATGTGATTTATACGATCAGGAACTTAAATATTATTGCCAAAGATACAGCAATAATTCTAATCCTGCTTTCACCGATCAGGAAATTATGACTATATACCTTTTCGCAGGTCATTGTCAAAAGTATTTCCAAATCAAAGATATACATAACTTTGCATCTGAATATCTTTCCTCCCGGTTTCCCAAATTACCTTCATACCGGACCTTTAATCTCAGATTAAACCGTCCGGATGAGGCTTTCAGAATATTATCCCAAAGATTGATATCTTCATTCATACCGGTTGATTGTGATAGGGGTATATCTCTTATTGATTCATTACCCGTGATGACTTGTGCCGGAAGAAACAGGCAAGGAAAAGTAGCAAGTGAAATCACTTCCAAGGGTTACTGTTCTACGAAGAACCAGTATTATTATGGAATGAAACTTCATGCACTAACTTTACGCAGAGAAGGTAAAATTCCCTTTCCTGAATCCCTGATGTTTACTTCCGCAGAGGATAACGATCTGACCGTCTTTAAGCCGATATGGGGTGATCATATCTGTAACACAAGGATCTTTGGAGACAAAATATATTCTGATTTTGAATACTTCAGTGATAGTAAGAAACAAAAACAGAATATCGAATGTACTAACCCCCAAATAATATGAAATAAATTTGGCAATTCAGTTTGACACTTTAATTTTGTAAAAACTATGACAAAAGAAAGGCGTCAATGGAGCAAAGAAGAGAAGCTCCGGATCATTCAAGAAGTAGAAGTTAACGGATTACAACCTACGCTTCGAAAGTATAACCTGTCGCAATCGTTGTTTCATAAATGGAAACGCAGGTTTAATGAACAGGGCATATTGGGGCTTGAGGCTCAATACCCTAAAGTTGATCCGGAGAAACGAAGGATGGAACAAGAAATCAAACGACTCAGGGAGTTGGTTGGAGAACTTAGTCTTGAGTTGAAATTTAAAGATGAACTCTTAAAAAAAAACCGGTTTTAAAACAGGATGCGATGCAAGTAATTGAGTCTTTTAAAGATCAGGTTCCCATTACGAAGCGATTAAAGTGGAGCGGTATGAATCCGAGTAATTTCTACTATAAACCAAAAAGCGGGAAGCCCGGACGAAAACCGAGTCTTACAAGCTTAAAAACTGATGGCAGGGTGGCTGCAAATCATGAAATTGTGGAAGAGATAAAGAACATATTAGGGATTGAGTTTTTATGTTATGGTTATAAGCCTGTTACTGATGAATTATTTGACAGGGGTTATATTGTGAATCATAAAAAAGTATACAGGTTGATGAAGGAGAATAAATTACTTTGTGGAAAATCCATATCAACTCATTTTGGCAAACGTAAATTTGTTCGTTTCCGTAAAATCAGGGCAGAATATCCATTGCAGTATCTGTGCATGGATATCAAGTACATTCCAATAAGTGGAAAATTTGCATACCTGCTTTCTTTGATTGATGTATATACCCGCAAAATTATAGGCTATGTCTTCAAACAGCGCATTCGCCAGCATGATGTATTGTGGCTGCTTAAAAATGTACTGCCTGAAAAGGCCAATGCTTCAATTACCCTGCGAAACGATAATGGGAGCCAGTTTATAGCTAAATCTGTAAGAGCATATCTGGAAGAGATTAATGTAATACATGAATTTGCTCATATTGCCACACCTGAAGATAATGCTTATATTGAGGCTTTCCACAGTATTATGGAACGGGAGTTGGTATCTCGCTACGAATTTGAATCTTTCCATCATGCCGATATGAAGATAGCCCGGTACATTTTCACCTATAATCATATACGCAAACATGGTTCATTAGGGCTTAGAACACCTGTTGCTGTATGGAATGAGTATTTTTTCAGACAGACATCGGATAAACAATCCATTGCCGTAAAACCGGAGGAATTGTCAAGGTTTTTTGAAGGAAAAAATCTACCGCCGGAATTTAAAAACAGGAAGCAACACTTTTTTCCTTTAAAAACAGAGTTTAACCTTTACAATCCCGGAGGCGAGGCTAAATTTGATTATCTGATGGCCAATGAATTGATTAAGAATTATATTAATAAAAAAAGTCAAACTGTTTTTTATTTTTATTCCAGTTAATAAGGGGTAGGTACATCGAAATGCTCACTCCAATTAAAGCTGTCAAGGGACAATCAGAACGGGAAAGACAAAGCTTCAAGGCTTATAATGACCTGTTCTCTACGGCAGTTTCCAAGGTCAGACAACCCATAGAATCATTCTTCAACCGGCTGAATGAAAAAACAACTATTCAAAGAGCACAAAAAGTAAGATCCACTAAAGGATTACTAATACATACGATGGGGAAAATTGCCATCGCATTTATTTATCTGATTTTTTAAATACTGATTCGCATAAATCAACAGTTCGGTATTTTTTTAAAGAATCACTCCTAACCGCCTGATTATTAGCAATGAAGAACTCTTTTAAAATATACAACCTAATCAATTGATTACGTGATTATTAAGTAAAAATTTACCGACCCATTAATAAATAATAAACAATAAATAGGGAATGGGATGAAAATTTTTTTTGAAAAATTAGTAGTATTCGTGCTTGTGGCGCTGTTTTCAATAGGACAAACGGATGCGCAAGATGGATTTGTCCATAGTTATTCGTCGGAATACGAATATCCGGAGGAAAAAAATATACGTGAAAAATTGGAAAAATGGCAAGATTTGAAATTCGGCGTGTTGTTTCATTGGGGATTATACTCCGTTCCCGGTATTGTTGAGTCGTGGTCGATTTGCTCGGAGGATGTGGATTGGATTTCGCGCGACAGTACGGTGGCTTATGACGAGTACAAAAAACAATATTGGCAATTGATCGATAAATTTAATCCGACCCGGTTTAATCCCGAACAATGGGCGCGCGTAACGAAAGACGGTGGTATGAAATACATGATCTTTACGACCAAACATCATGACGGTTTTAATTTGTTTGATACCAAACAGACGGATTTTTCTATCCTGCATGGTGCTTTTAAGGATGATCCTCGGGCAGACGTAACCAAGTATATTTTGGATGCGTTCCGCGAACAGGATTTTATGGTGGGA
>DBPW01000009.1 GCA_002305015.1 Bacteroidales bacterium UBA1410 | reverse complement strand
AACAAGGCAAAAGAATTTTAGAAAGATGTGCATACTTTCCGAGATTGGCAATGACATGAGCGTTTTTGTAAAGCTTCCCATTTGGTGGGTTGGGCGGGACTGTGTCCGCGAAACGATGAATCGGCCGGCAAGATACAGTCACGTAAGACCATGCACGGAAACAAATACCCTCGAGAGATACTTATTCAACGTGAGTTCGACCTAAGCTTTTACTAATCTTTTTTCATCTACTATATCCTGATTAAGATTTATAGAAGGTTTTTTATCGAAGAATGAGTATGCTGCTATTGCCGATAACATATTGACTATATCGAACTCACGTTATTTAATATATTTCTCGCCGAATTTAGATAAAATAATTGCAAAAATGAGATTCTATTCTTCTATTTTTCTTTAAAAGTGTATTTTAATACGTTATATTTGTAATCAAAATAAACCTCATAATTTATCAACCATTAATAGAAAAAGTTATGAATATCCGAGAATTTATTAATGTTTGCTGGTTGTCCGTACTCCTTATTTCTTGTGGAAAAGAAGATATTTACAATCCAATGCGAGCATCTGTTTTGCACAATGGTGTGTTATTGTCATGTGTAGATTCTTCCAATAATGACCTCTTATTGAATGAGGACTTCATTAAACAAATAAAAATATATGGATTACTCTCAAAAAAAGAGATTCCTTTTGAAATCAAGGAAATAGAGCATAACGAAATAAAAAGACGCTATATTTCTTTCAATGCAGAACTTCCCGATGAAAAAAGCATGCATTTTAACGGCGGAAATGAAGCACGGGGCACATCAACTATTAATTTGAATATTGACAACCATAATTTAACATTGCTTTTTTCTTTCAAATACTCATGTTCAAACTCTGAAAATTTTGGCGGAAGTATCATTACAATAGAAGAAATAACATACGGAAAGGAAAAAATAATGCGTCAAGAAAGCCATTTGTTTAATTCCGATATTTTCTTTTGTTTGGAGAAGAACGATAAGGATTTCACCTTAAAATAGCTCATAGCATATTAATCATTAAGCAAACCGGAGAAAATGTTATCGTTTTCTCCGGTTTTTGCCATTATCATCAATTACTGTACCATCGCAACAACACCTTAATCATATAGTCTTTCCCTCAGAATAAGAAACTAAAGCCCTTTTTCTGCAAAGCATTAAACTGTTCTATTTTCAAACTATTGATTATCAATATAATATAATTTAAAGAGTCTCCAGATAACTTATGATTTATAGAGGAAAGATAGCCATTATTTTTACGGAAATAAAATGGCGGCATTAGGCTACCTGTGAGATTTATTGTAATTTTGCAAATTGTTACGCATTACAAACCCGTAATTTTTATGGATATCCCTTACGAAGAAATCGAGAGACATCTGAACAAACCTGTTTTTAAACTCGTTTCGCAAGCTGCCGACGAAATAAATATGGAGTGTTATGTGATAGGAGGATATGTTCGCGATATTTTTCTTCACAGAACGTCGAAAGATATTGATTTTGTGGTTGTCGGAAGCGGAATAGCGTTAGCTAAAGCCGTAGCGAAAAAAATGGGCAAAGAATCGAAAGTGAAGGTTTACAGGAATTTTGGCACGGCGCAAGTGAAATACAAAGGGTATGATCTGGAGTTTGTGGGAGCGCGAAAAGAATCGTATAACCACGATTCGCGCAAGCCTATTGTGGAGGACGGCACCCTGGAAGATGACCTGAAACGGCGCGATTTTACGATTAATGCATTGGCTTTGTGTCTCAACAGCAACCGCTATGGCGAATTGGTGGATTATTTTGATGGGGTGCGGGACTTGGAAAATGGCATTATCCGTACGCCTCTCGATCCGAATATCACGTTTAGCGACGATCCGTTGCGTATGATGCGTGCCATCAGGTTTGCATCGCAGTTGGGTTTCGATATTTATCCCGAAACATTCGATGCCATTGCAGCCAATAAAGGGCGCATCACCATTGTTTCAGCCGAACGTATTACCGACGAGCTGAACAAAATTCTTCTTTCGCCGAAACCGTCGGTAGGATTTGTGTTGCTGGAAAAGACAGGCTTGCTGGATCTTATTTTTCCCGAACTGGCTGCCTTGAAAGGGGTGGAAAATCGCGACGGCATACAGCACAAAGATAATTTTTATCACACGCTTGCCGTGTTGGATAATATCTCGCTCAAAAGCGATAATTTATGGTTGCGGTGGGCTGCTTTGCTGCACGACATCGGAAAACCGGCAACTAAACGGTGGGATCATCATGTGGGTTGGACATTTTATAATCACAATCTAGTGGGGGGGAAAATGGTTCCCGGAATTTTTCGGCGCATGCGTCTGCCGTTGAACGAAAAAATGAAGTATGTGCAAAAGATGGTAATTTTGCACATGAGGCCGATGCAATTGGTGGATGATCAGGTGACCGATTCGGCGTTGCGCCGTCTGCTGTTTGATGCCGGTGACGATATCGACGATTTGATGTTGCTGTGTGAGGCCGATGTTACTACAAAAAATCCCGAAAAAGCGCGCCTTTACCTTCAAAATTTTGCAATGGTAAGAAAAAAGCTGAAAGAGATTGAAGAAAAAGACCGCATACGGAATTTTCAACCTCCTGTAGATGGGAATGAGATTATGGAAACATTCGGCTTGAGCCCCGGTAAAGAAGTGGGGGTGTTGAAGGTTGCCATAAAGGAGGCCATTCTTGACGGAAAAATACCTAACGAACACGATGCAGCTTATGCCTTTATGCTGGAGAAAGCAAAAGAAATGGGGTTGAAACCTCGTCAATAGACAAACGCTTTCAGATAATTTAGGGAATACATTCATTTTATTGGCAATATTTTTTGTTACTTTGCAAAATATTCGGGAAAATGGCTAAGTTGGCCGGTGTGCACTCATCATCCCGTTTTTGGTCGCTGGATAATTATGACGAAAAAATACCGAGTAAACAAGGCACGATTTTTTAATGCAAAGCTCACCTCCATCATCAGTATTACGTTGGTTTTGGTGTTGTTGGGACTTACCATTCTTACGTTGTTTGCGGGGAAACGGCTTTCGGCATTTGTGAAAGAAAATGTGAGTTTCAGCGTCATGTTGGATTCCGATATTACGGATGCACAACTGGCGGAAACCAAAAAACGATTGGACAACCTGCCTTTTGTGAAATCGTCTCGATTTATCAGCAAAGAAGAAGCTAAAGAGCTGTTGATTAAAGATTTGGGCGAAGATCCCGAAGAGTTGCTGGGCTATAACCCGGCGCAGGATTGTATCGAGATTTTTTTGAAATCGGAATATGCCAACACGGATAGTTTGGCCAAGGTAAGCAAAATCATTAAAGCGGAAAGCACCATTGACGATGTGTTGTATCAACAGGAAGCTATTGATTTGATAAATACGAATTTATCTAAAATTACGGCCGTGTTGCTGATTTTGACGGCTGTGTTGCTTTTTATTTCTTTTACATTGATCCGCAATACCATACGTTTGAGTATTTATGCCAAACGGTTTCTGATTCACACCATGAAACTGGTGGGAGCCGTGGACGGATTTATTCGAAAACCGTTTGTTAAAGATCATATGATAATGGGGGTTATTGCCGGCTTGTTGGCCGACGGGATCATTTTTGGAATTTTGTACTATTTTGGCAAGGAATATGCCGATTTGAAATCCATCTTAACGACAACCGATATGACCCTGATTTTTGGAGCCGTCATGGTGTCGGGAATAGTCATCACGGGTGTGGCTACCTTTTTCTCGGTAAACCATTATTTGAAAATGGATACCGACAGTTTGTATTACGTTTAAACGATATATAGCAATATCTTGCTCTAATTAAAAAATATGGCACAAAAAAATTTTGCATTAAGTAAAACCAATCTCATTATCTGCGGAATAGCCGTAGCAATCATTGTTCTTGGTTTTTTGTTGATGGTGGGGCCGGGAACGACGGCGGAAACCGGTTTTAATCCGGATATTTTCAGTGCGCGACGCATTAAAATAGCGCCGATGGTTTGCCTGGCCGGTTTCCTTTTGATGATTGTGGGAATTCTCTATCCTTCCAAAACAAAAAAAGAGGAAGAAAAAAAGTAAAAATAATTTATTCCTTTTAGCGGTTGTAATGAGTGTTGTAGAGGCAATTATTATTGCTGTGGTGGAAGGACTCACCGAGTTTCTTCCGGTTTCGTCCACAGGGCATATGATTATCACCCAGGCATTGCTGGGTATAGAAAGCACTCCTTTTGTGAAGGCTTTCACGGTTGTGATTCAATTTGGCGCCATTTTGTCGGTGGTGGTGCTTTACCGTCAACGTTTTTTCCGATTGAATCCTGTTCAGATGGTGGACGCGGAGGCGGAAAAAGGAGGGGAAAGTTCAACTGCAACCATGGGTGTAAAAAAGGAGGACAGGATGGCGGAAAAGACTGAAAAGCAAAAGGGAAGTCCCACCGCAATGGCCTGTATGAAACGGTTGTTTTATAAATTCGATTTTTATTGGAAACTGCTCATAGCGCTTGTTCCTGCAGGGATATTGGGGTTGTTGTTGGGCGATCAGATCGATTTGTTGCTGGAAAATGTGTTGGTGGTTGCCGTGATGCTCGTGGCCGGGGGTATTGTGATGCTTTTCGTCGATAAATGGTTTAGCAGACCTTCTCCCGATCAGACGATGACGTGGCAGCGGGCGCTGAAAATCGGGTGTTTTCAGTGCATTGCCATGATACCGGGGGTTTCTCGCTCGTTTGCCACCATAGTGGGTGGGATGAGTGTGAAATTGAACCGAAAAAATGCGGCCGAATTTTCTTTTTTTCTGGCGGTTCCCACAATGGCTGCAGCAGCCGGTTACAAGCTTTATCAATTGATGAAAGATCCGGCCGGCATGGCCATACTGAATGACCATTTGACACTATTGTTGGTTGGTAATGCGGTTGCTTTTCTGGTTGCCGTGATAGCCATTAAATTTTTTATCGATTTCATTACCCGACATGGGTTCAAAGCGTTCGGGTATTATAGAATCATCATTGGAGGAATAATGCTGATTCTGTTGAGTACAGGTATAATTTCAAACCAAATTTGATGGATTTTATTGAGGGAGAAATTTTATATATCGATAAACCGTTGCATTGGACGTCGTTTAAAGTGGTGAGCATTGTTCGCGCCAAAATTTGCAGCAGATTGCAAATCAAGAAATTGAAAGTAGGCCATACGGGCACGCTGGATCCATTGGCTACAGGGGTTATGGTGGTGTGCACGGGGAAAAAAACGAAGGAAATAGAACGGCTTCAGGCGCAAACAAAAGAATATGTGGCCACCATTCGATTGGGTGCCACAACACCGTCGTTCGATTTGGAAACACCGGTCGATACCACCTATCCCACTCATCATATCACGGAGGAGATGGTGAACGATGTATTGAAAAAATTTGTCGGAAAAATCGAACAGATTCCGCCTGCGTATTCGGCATGTAAAATAGAGGGGGAAAGGGCATATAAATTGGCCAGAAAAAATGCAGACATTGAACTAAAACCCAAATTATTGGTTATAGATAATGTGGAATTGCTGGCTTGCGAATTGCCGACAATAACTATACGAGTGGTTTGCAGTAAAGGCACCTATATAAGGGCACTGGCCAGAGATATAGGTAGAGAATTGGGGTCGGGTGCCCACCTTACCGCACTGGTGCGAACGAGGGTAGGGGATGTAACGCTTGAGGAGTGTTTGCAGGTGAGTGAGCTGGATCGTTTTTTTGATGAACACCTACGTAATGAACTTTGTTAATTAATAATTATTAGAGTAATATGAAACTTTCTCAATTCAAATTTAATCTTCCTGAGGAGCTTATCGCTAAATATCCTGCTCCTCATCGCGATGAATCGCGACTGATGGTTGTGCACCGAAAATCGGATGAAATCGAACACACGATCTTTAAAAACATATTGGATTATTTTGAGGAGAAGGATTTTTTTATTTTTAACGATACCAAAGTTTTCCCGGCAAGATTATTCGGAAACAAGGAAAAAACGGGTGCGCAGATCGAGGTCTTTCTGTTGAGAGAACTTAATCCTGAACAGCATTTGTGGGATGTGTTGGTAAATCCGGCACGAAAAATACGCATCGGAAACAAATTATATTTTGGCGAGAATGAAGAACTCGTTGCAGAAGTAATCGATAATACGACGTCACGAGGACGTACCCTTCGGTTTTTGTATGACGGGCCGCACGAAGAATTCAAAAAATTGCTCTATTCTGTTGGTGAGACGCCGATTCCCGAATACATGGGGCGACGTGCAGAGCCGATGGATGAAGAGCGTTTTCAGACCATCTTTGCCGAAAAAGAGGGAGCCGTTGTGGCACCCGCTGCCGGACTGCATTTCAGTCGCGAATTAATGAAGCGGATGGAGATAAAAGGAATCGATTACGGATTTCTTACCCTCCATTGCGGATTGGGGATTTATCGGGATATCGAAGTGGAAGACCTTACCAAACATAAAATCGATTCCGAATTCATGATCATTCCCGAAGAATTGTGCGAAAGGGTAAATGAGGCATACGACGAAGGTCATAGGATATGTGCGGTAGGTACTTCTGTGATGAGGGCTATTGAAACCGGTGTGAGCACCGACGGACACTTGAAGCCGAGAGAGGGATGGACCAATAAATTTATTTTTCCTCCCTATGAATTTACCCTTCCTTCGGCATTCATCACGAATTTTCATTTGCCTTATTCTACCTTATTGATGACAGCTTGTGCTTTTGGCGGTTACGAAAAGGTGATGGATGCATATGATGTGGCCGTTAAAGAAAAATATCGTTTTGGCGCTTACGGCGATGCTATGCTGATTATTGACTAAGGGAGTATTGCTAAATGGCGCATCGTATTTTTTTTGGTTTAGGCTCGAATTTGGGTGATAAGGAAAAAAATATAGAAGAGGCCTATAAACAGATAGAAGAGCGGATTGGGAAAATCGTTTCCAAATCCGCTTTTTATGTAACACGGCCGGAAGGGTTTCAATCGGGAAATTGGTTTGTAAATGCGGTGTGCGAAGTGGTGTCGGATGCGCCGGTTAAGGAGGCATTCGCAATAACGCAAACTATTGAGAAACAACTGGGAAGGACAGAAAAAAGTATAAATGGTCATTATGCCGACAGAGTGATCGATATCGATCTATTGATGGCGGATGATTGCATAATAGATACGCCGGAATTAACGGTACCTCATCCGCGGATGCATTTGCGTAGGTTTGTTCTGGTTCCTTTTGCCGAAATTGCTCCCGATATCGTTCATCCGGTCTTGAAGCAATCTATTCGCAATTTGCTTGAACAATTGCCTCGATGAAATCAGCTATTCCTTCCTTGTTGATAAATTCAAGCCTTAAATCATGGGAATACGGAAAAAAATGATCACTTTTGTAATGAAGAACCCCACTTTTAGGTGTGAGGCTATTAAAATTTTTTTAAATCTTTTATATAATGACACTTTTTGGTCCCCGTTACCCCTATAATTTAGGATATGCATTAAGCGGAGGTGGTGCAAAAGGATTTGCCCATCTCGGAGCGCTGAAAATATTGGATGAAGCCGGCCTTAAGCCCGATGTGATTGTGGGAACCAGTGCCGGTTCATTAGCGGGGGTATTTTATGCCGACGGTTACACTCCGGATGAAATATGCGAACTTTTTAAGGGTAAGGAATTCCGACAGTTTATTGAATTTACCCGGCCTACAGCAGGTTTTTTTAAGACAACGGGGCTGCAATCGTTTATTAAAAAAAACTTGCGCGCAAAATCGTTCGAAGAACTCAAAATTCCGTTTATTGCCGTGGCTACCGACTGGAAGCGGGCACGCGCGGTGACTTTTTCGCACGGTGATTTTTTGGTTGATGCCGTGGTTGCTTCGTGTTCCATCCCTATCGTTTTTTACCCTCAACTCATTAACGGCGTTCCGTATGTGGATGGAGGTCTGCTGAAAAACTTTCCGGTGTCGGTTATCCGGGAAAAATGTAAGTACGTGGTGGGAGTAAACGTTTCTTTGATTATTCCTCCGCCGGAAAAAATCAATCTAAAAAACATGATCGAACGAACCTTTAATTTGATGGCGAATTCAAATACGCTTATCGACAGAAAGTTATGCGATATTCTTATCGAAACGGAAGGAATCGAAAAATTTTCCATGTTCGATTTGAATCACTCGAATGACATGATGGAACTTGGTGCCAGGTGTGCTTCGCAAAAAGTAATGGATAAGGAAGGACAAGAGATCGTGAAAAGATGTTTATCAATTAAGAAAAAAATACATGCAAAAAAATAAGATAATTGTATATCAGATTCTTACGCGACTATTCGGAAATAAAAATTTGCCGAATAGGTCCAATGGAACAATAGAAGAAAATGGGTCGGGAAAATTTAATGACATTACCGACACCGTGCTTGAAGTGCTGAAGGAATCGGGCTACACGCATGTTTGGTATATCGGGGTGCTTGCTCATGCTTCTGCTACCGATTATACCCAATACGGCATTCCGCTGCAATTTCCGGAAATTGTGAAAGGAAAAGCAGGTTCCCCCTATGCCGTAAGGGATTATTACGATGTAGATCCCGATCTGGCTGTAAACGTGAAGGAGAGGATGTCGGAATTTGAAGCCTTGATAGCCCGGACGCATAAAGCAGGATTGAAGGTTCTCATTGACTTTGTTCCCAATCATTTGGCCAGAAATTATCGCTCGGTTACCAAGCCGGCTCATGTGGACGAATTTGGTGAGAAAGACGACACCTCGCTTGCTTTTGCACCCTACAACAATTTTTATTATTTGCCCGGTCAACCGCTGGATTTGCAATTTCTAAAAGACAAAGGTATTGAAATTCATTATACCGAAAATCCGGCAAAGGCCACAGGAAACGATTGTTTTACCAACAGACCGAGCGAATACGACTGGTATGATACGGTGAAGCTCAATTATGGGGTGGATTATTTGAATGAACGCAGAAAATTTTTTGATCCTATTCCCGACACATGGAAAAAAATGAGAAACATCCTGTTTTATTGGGCAGCAAAAGACGTCGACGGTTTTCGATGCGACATGGCCGAAATGGTGCCATTGGAATTCTGGAAATGGGTGATTCCTCAGGTCAAAGCCCAATTTCCGGGCATTATTTTCTTTGCGGAGATTTATAACCCTTCGGTGTATCGCGATTTTTTGGCCGATAATACTTTCGATTATTTGTACGATAAAGTGGGACTTTATGACGTCTTGCGTGATGTGGCCTGCGGTTATCGCCCTTCTTCCGATATCACGTTTATTTTGAATACAGTAGGCGATATTCAGCATCACATGATCAATTTCATGGAAAATCATGATGAACAGCGCATCGCATCCGATTTTTTTCTGAAAAGCGGAGAGAAGGGAAAAGCCGCAATGATAGTGACGGCGTGCATCAATGTGAATCCCGTGATGGTGTATTTCGGACAGGAGTTGGGCGAACGAGGAATGGATGAAGAGGGTTTCAGCGGAAGAGACGGACGTACTTCGATATTCGATTATTGGTCGGTGGATACGGTGAGAAGGTGGAACAACAACGGCCAATGGAACGAAGAGTTGCTTACCGAAGAGGAGAAAAGGCTTCGAAGATTTTATCATAAACTTATCCGACTGTGTAATCTTGAAAATGCATTGCGCGAAGGGCTTTTTTACGATTTGATGTATGCAAATTATGACAATACGGGGTTCAACTCCATGAAACAATATGCTTTTATTCGTGGCGATTACAGGGATTTTCTTTTGGTTATTGCCAATTTTTCAAATGAAGAGGAAGAAGTTACGGTTTGGATTCCCGATCATGCGTACCATTTTTTCAACGTGGCGCAACACGAAAGGGCAATTGCCGTGCCACTGCTGTCGGATGAAAAATTCCCGATAGATTTTTCGCGTTCAAATCCGTTAAAAGTAAAACTAAAGGCGAACGACGGAGAGATTTATAAAATTTCTTTTTTGTAATAATCTTTTATTGGAGTTAGTTTTTGTACTTTTGTAGCACAAATCGTCTTTGGTGATGATAATAATTGTCAGATAAATTTAACTAATTATCGATCAATAGAATAATAAACATGCAAGAGAAACCTTTTAAAATTTTTTCCGGATCAAAATCGCGTTATTTTGCCGAAAAAGTTTGCAACAGCTTAAATTGCCCGCTCGGTAATATGATTATTGAACATTTTGCCGATGGAGAATTTGCCGTGTCGTACGAAGAATCTATTCGAGGGAAACAAGTTTTTCTGATTCAATCGACATTTCCAAATTCGGATAATTTAATGGAATTGTTGCTGATGATTGATGCAGCCAAACGTGCGTCGGCTAAATCTATTGTAGCTGTTATTCCCTATTTTGGGTGGGCACGTCAAGACAGAAAAGATAAACCCCGAATTAGCATCGGCGCCAAATTAATTGCCGATTTACTTAGCGTTGCGGGTATTAACCGACTGATGACAATGGATTTGCATGCCGATCAGATTCAAGGTTTTTTTAATGTTCCGGTGGATCACTTATATGCTTCGGGAGTTTTTATTGAGTACATCAAAGAGTTAAATCTCAAAAACCTGGTCATTGCTGCCCCTGATGTGGGAGGTACGAAAAGAGCGAGTGCCTATGCCAAATTTTTTGGCTGTCCTATGGTCATCTGTTATAAAGCACGGAAAAAAGCCAACGAAATCTCGAATATGGAAGTGGTTGGAGATGTAAAAGATATGGATGTTGTGCTCATTGACGATATTGTGGATACGGCCGGAACCATTACCCGCGCAGCCGATATTATGCTTCAAAAAGGAGCGAAATCGGTGCGTGCCATTGCCAGTCATGCCGTGATGTCTGATCCTGCTTCGGAAAGAGTGAATCGATCGGCGTTGGCTGAAATTGTGTTTACCGATAGCATCCCTTACTCAAAAAAATCGGAAAAAGTGAAAATACTTTCTGTGGCCGAAATGTTTGCCAATGCGATTCAGCGCGTTTGCAGCAATGAGTCTATCAGTTCATTGTATCTCATTTAAGATCAAACGATTCTCGATTTTTTATTAAGGAATTGTTAATCCTGTAAAGAAGGATGAATCCTGTAAGCATTTATCAATCACACAAAAAATGAAAATCTCATAATGAGTATAGAGTGGGTAAATGCCCACCAATACTCAATGGATTGCTAAATCATAAAAAAGAATCCTAATTCCGCAAAGGATTCTTAATCGCGTAAATAGGCAAAATAATATTTGCCTATTTTTTTTGACAGCAATTCGGGATTCAGCATATCGGATGCAAGCGAGATATCTTTAATGGAACCGTCGTTGTACAAAATATCGATGCTTTCTTCCTCTTCGCTATACATGTTGGTGGTAATTTCATCGTACGAAATGAGGTAACGGGCTTCGTGCTCCGAAAGATTGTATTTGTGTTCGTATTTTTTTACGAATTCTTCTGCTTTTGAAGCTTGTTGCTTTTTTGCCGTGATTTCTATCTTAAACAATTTGCGGTTGACCATGCCGTTGCTGAGCAGGGAGAGCACTTTATCGGGGTGAGACGTCCACACTTTTAAAGCAGACCATATGTCGTTATCGTCAAGATCGACAAAATAATGCAAGGCTTCGCCGTTGTTTTGGAAATTGGCTAGGGTGACATTTTTCCCCAGAAAATAGGAGAGGGAAGGAGAGGCAAAAAGTTTTTCTCCTTGTGTGGCAAGCTCTTTTGCCCGAGTAAGGGTGTTGATGAGCATTTTTTCGGCTGCAACCGCCGTTTTGTGCAGATAAACCTGCCAGTACATCAATCGACGCGACAAAAGAAAATTCTCGATCGAATAAATGCCTTTCGAGTCGATAACCAAATGATCGTTGCGCACATCCATCATTTTTATGATGCGCGCCGAACCGATGTTCCCCTCGTTTACGCCGGTAAAAAAACTGTCGCGGCGCAGATAATCCAACCGATCAACATCCAGTTGTCCGCTAACCAATTGGTGGAGAAAATGTTTGGGGTAAGTGTCGGTGAATATTGCAATGGCAGTCTGCAGTTTACCATTCCATTCTTCGTTTAATTGTTGCATCAAGAGCAGCGAAATCTCTTCATGACGGATATTTTTCACGAGGGTATACTCCAATATGTGGGAAAACGGACCGTGACCCACATCGTGCAAAAGAATAGCGGCCAGTGCACCATTGTATTCTTCATTCGATATGTTGTGACCTTTTTCTTTGAGGTTTTTCAACGCTTCGTTCATCAGATACATGGCCCCGATAGAATGGTGAAAGCGTGTGTGTTGTGCACCGGGATAGACAAAAGAGGTGACCCCCAATTGCCGGATGCGATTTAGGCGCTGCAGGTAGGGATGTTGAATGATATCGTAGATAAATTCGTTAGGAATATTGATAAATCCGAATACCGGGTCGTTGATGACTCTTCGTTTGGGAGGCATAATATCGATTTTAGAACCTAAAAGTTTATTTAACCAAATAGTTAGTCAGCATGTCAGCCATTTGCTGTTGCAACTTTTTTGCTTCATCATGAGCAGCATCCGCAAAATCTTCGGAAGAATCGGCATACAGGATGGCACGCGATGAATTTACCAGCAATCCACACAGGCTGTTCATGCCGTATTTACACACTTCTTCCAACGATCCTCCTTGGGCGCCGATACCCGGAACAAGTAGAAAATGATGGGGTACAATTTTGCGGACATCCTCAAACAAATGGCCTTGGGTGGCACCAACCACATACATCATTTGTTCGTCTGAAGCCCACGTTTGGGAGATGCGGAGCACTTTTTCAAACAACCGCTCGCCGTTGCAATCTTCGGTGAGCTGAAAATCATGAGCGCCTTTGTTGGAGGTCAATGCCAACAGAATGACATGATGTTGCGGATAAAGGAGGAAAGGCTTCACACTATCTTCGCCCATGTAGGGAGAAACGGTTACGGCATCCACTTTCATATCATTGAAATAGAAACGGGCATACATTTCGCCGGTGTTCCCGATATCGCCCCGTTTGGCATCGGCAATGATAAACTGATCGGGATAACGCTGCCTGATATACGCTACCGTTTTTTCGAAAGCCATCCAACCTTTATCGCCTAATGCTTCGTAAAATGCCACGTTGGGTTTGTAAGCCACACAGTAGGGCGCCGTTGCATCGATTATGGCTTTGTTGAAAGCATATAGGGGATCATCGCTCTCCAGCAGATGCTCGGGAATTTTTTTTAAATCGGTATCCAATCCGACACACAGAAAGGATTGTTTTTTTTGAATGTGTTGAAATAATTGTTGTTTATTCATTGCTCAATTTTTTAAATCGGTTACTTCGATAAGCCATTTATCCTGTTCTTTAATTTCGAAACCTTCTTTGGTATAAATATTTTTTACGAGATACATTTTCTCTCCCCGACTATTAGTGAATATATAGTGAGGCAGAGTGGCATACTCATTTGTTTTTCCATTATAAACTGTATCGTAATACGAGGGTTCGACCGTTCTTTTTATTTCCAGGGTATTCAGGTCCCATTCGATTATTTTGTATTCCCGGGAAATAAGTGGTTTGGAATCAACCTGTTGAACTTCAAAATAGCCTGAACCCCAGATGCTCTTTGTTTGCGGATTAACATCAAATCCTAAAAAGAAACGACGAAGAGTGGTCTGATTCGAATTTTTCGGCAGGTTGTCCAATCGGGTTTTTTCGGACAATTCTTCATTCGTGAGGGAATATTGATACCCTAAACGGGTAAATAACCTGTTTCCTGCATACCACAACCTGTTATTGGTGTCCTCATGTCGATAAAGTAGGAGTTGGGGCTTCCCCTCCGAAATGTCGATCCAATAAATTCCTCCCGGCGAAGTAGCAGAGCGGGTAGTGAAAAGACAGGGCTTACCCTTCACTTTCACTATTCTGTCGCCTTCAATAAGGTCAGTGTAATAATTGGAGAGGGTCATTGTTCCTGTCGAGATCTCATAGGAATAAAAATCACCATTGAGGTTGTTGCCTTTGTAACTCGATAGATAATAAAATCCGTTATCGCCGTCTGCCACATCGGCAACATCGAAGTCCAACGGAATCCTTTTCTCCGAAAAGTCGGATAAATTAATTACGCTCAATTGTTTATCCTGACCGACCAACACATATTGACCGTTTTCCGATAAGGTGAGGCAATGGGTGTTGCCGGGCAAATCGTATTGAGTTACTTTCATGCCGTTATCGGTATCGTATACAAGAATTTTATCGGGTTGAGCGGTGGCAATATACAGGATGTTGCGATTTTTATCGAATTCGCAATCTTTTACCGTGCCTTCGATTGCATACATGTTTTTGGGATCGCTCACGCGGACTTTCACCTCAATTTGAGAAAGAGGATGTTCTTTATCGTTGCTTTCTATGGTGATTTTCCCCGAATATTCGCCCGGTGCTAATCCGTGGGTATTGACGTGCATAGAATAATCATTGCCGGTTGTACCTCCCGGCAACACCGCATAACCTTCCTCATTAGTCGCACTTTCGCTCGTAATCGTTATCCAATCGGGATATTCCACAATTCTGTATACCAAATAACTGTCGTAGTTGGCGTTGGATATGCTGAAAATTTTTTCTTCCCGGTTGAATCCCCACTCAAAAGTGGTGTCAATGAACGCTAATTTCGGATTTCCATAGTTGATAAAAAACAAATGTATTGCCATGAATCCCATATCTTTGACATTCAACACAATGTTACCGCCGTTGTAAGGTGTGTCGCTAGCCGGCAGGTGGAAAAGATTATCTGCCTTTATTTTCATTTTCAGCAGTCCGGTTTCGTCTGTTTGAAAGTCAAAAGAATCGAAATGAATCATTTTTGGATATTGAAAAACATGAAGCGATTTGTTTTTAAGCTCAGGTAGCGTGATGGATACTTCAATAAAATCGGTTGTCTGTTCAAGAAATAGGGGAGCATTCAACGTATAGATGTCAATCTCTTTCTTATTTTCGTCAAGAAAATCGTTGCTGCATGCCGAAATAAACAACATTGCAACGAGTGCTATGTAATATATTCTCTTTTTCATGGCTTATTGGTTTATATAATAGCGAATTCCCATCCCTAAATTCATGTTGGAGGCATTGATCCGGGTATCCGAATCTAATTTCACTTCTTTTGTTTCGAATCCATCGTTCACGTTGATAGTGTAGAAATTACCCGAAAAAAAGCTCGCCGTTACTCCCAAAGAAATATGGGAATTAAGGCAATAATCAACCCCAAACTCGTAATTTGCAGCAAACGTTCCGCCGGTATACAAGTAATTGACCATTACTATTTTGCTTTCATCCCTTAAATGGGCATAGCCACCGGAAACGGAAAACAGCATCATCATTTTCCGATCGATTTCCAATGGCAAATAGCCGCAAAAAGAAAGGCCTATATAATTAATATAGAGCGATTCCGAAATATTTCCGACAAGATAGTGGATGTTGTCGTCGGCAGCCATGATCACATCTTCTGCCTCGGAAGAAGAGGTGTTGAGCAGATATTTCAACCCTAGTCCCCAATTGGATTTAAAAAGGTAATGTCCATCGGCATTTAGGGTTTTTGTCCATCGAAGATCGTTGGCAAACTTGTCTATCTTCTCTTGATTGACAAACGCGGTGCTGCTCGAATTTCCTTCTGCTGTTTGGTATCCCAAGCAGCCGGATGTGCTAAAACGTAGGCGGGGACTCGGTTTTTCTATTTGTGCCGATAAAATGGAAAAGCTCCCCATCACGGTACACAACAGAAGTAAGATTTTTTGTTTCATTGGAAAAATAGTATGTAATGGTGAATCGTTTTATATTTCGGTTTCTTTCATGCGTTCTGCATTTTCGCTGATGGTTAATTGATCGATCAGGGGTTGGATATTTCCGTCCATAAAGGACGATAAATTGTAGAGTGTGAAATTGATTCGGTGATCGGTAACGCGTCCTTGCGGATAATTGTAGGTGCGAATTTTTGCAGAACGATCGCCCGTAGAAACCATGGTTTTGCGGCGGGTTGCAATTTCTTCGCGCCGTTTTGTAAGTTCTATATCGTATAGTTTTGTTCGAAGCATTTGCATGGCAATTTCCCTATTTTGCAGTTGGGAACGTGCTTGTTGCGATACCACAACGATTCCTGTGGGTTTGTGCGTGAGCTGCACTTTGGTCTCCACTTTATTCACATTTTGACCTCCTGCGCCGCTCGACCTGGCAGTATGGAACTCGATATCGGCCGGATTGAGTTCAACATCAAATTCTTCAGCCTCGGGAAGAACGGCAACCGTGGCAGCAGAAGTGTGCACACGCCCTTGTGTTTCGGTAGCCGGAACGCGTTGTACCCGATGTACACCCGATTCGTATTTCAATGTTCCATATACATTTTCACCGGTAACCGTAAAAATAATTTCCTTAAATCCTCCGGCTGTTCCTTCCGTAAAACTAGTCACCTCCGTCTTCCATCCTTTGCTTTCGCAAAAACGGGTGTACATTTTATATAAGTCGCCGGCAAAAATAGCAGCTTCATCACCGCCTGTACCTGCACGAATTTCCATGACTACATTTTTTGCATCGTCGGGATCGCTGGGGAGCAGCAGCATTTTTATTTTCTCTTCCAACCGGGGGAGTTTTTCGGTATTTATCGCTAGTTCGTCGTTTGCCAACTGCCGAAGATCGGCGTCTGTTTCATGCTCCAATATAGTTTTGGCTTCCTGAATGGCGTCAAGTGTTTTTTTCAATTCGTTTCGCGCCTCTACAATTTTCTTCAAATCGCTGTATTCTTTGTTGAGTTTCACAAAACGTTTCATGTCCGATATCACATCGGGATCAGTAATTAAGGTCGAAACCTCCTCATAACGAGCAACTAAATGTTCTAATTTATCTAATAATGAATTTTCTGCCATATATACGACTCAAAATGATTGTTGGTTGGTTTTCTTATCAGCGGGCACCATCAGCTGTAGATGAATCTTCCAAATTCGCTTGCTATGATCAACTCTTTTTTCTCCGATTTTTCCACATATCCTACAATCTGTGCATCCACGTTAAACGACCGCGAAATCTCGATAATACGCTGGGCATAAGGCTCCGGGAGATAAATTTCCATTCGGTGTCCCATATTGAAAACCCGGTACATTTCTTCCCAATCCGTACCCGATTGTTGTTGGATAAGCGAAAAAAGAGGGGGGATGGGGAAAAGATTGTTTTTTACAACCCTGAGCCCCTCATCTAAAAAGTGTAGGATTTTTGTTTGTCCACCACCGGTACAATGAACCATTCCGTGAATATTATTTCGCAATTCTTTGAAAATCAATGATATAATAGGTGAATAGGTGCGGGTGGGGGATAGCACCAGTTTGCCGGCATTCATACCCGGAATCCCCGTTTCATCCGTTAATTTCAATTTACCTGCATAGACCAACGAAGGAGGAATGGCGGGATCGTAACTTTCCGGATATTTTTGGGCAAGATAGTTGGCAAACACATCGTGTCGAGCCGAAGTAAGCCCATTGCTGCCCATGCCGCTGTTGTATTCTTTTTCATAAGTGGCTTGTCCATATGATGATAGACCCACAATGACATCGCCGGCTTGAATCGCTGCGTTGTCAATGACCTCGCAACGTTTCATACGGCAGGTAACGGTGCTGTCAACCATAATTGTTCGAACCAGATCGCCTACGTCGGCCGTTTCGCCACCGGTAGAATAAATATGTACACCCAGTGACGATAGTTCTTCGCATAATTCGTTTGTGCCATTTATGATAGCCGATATCACTTCGCCGGGAATGAGATTTTTGTTTCTCCCGATAGTGGATGACAGTAAAATATTATCGACAGCACCAACGCATAGTAAGTCGTCGATATTCATAATTAGGGCATCTTGGGCTATTCCTTTCCATACGGAAAGATCGCCGGTTTCGCGCCAATAAACGTAAGCGAGCGATGATTTTGTTCCGGCACCGTCTGCATGCATGATATTGCAATAAGCCGGATCTCCACCTAAAATATCGGGAATTATTTTGCAAAAAGCTTTTGGATAAATTCCTTTGTCCAAATTTTTAATCGCATTATGTACATCTTCTTTTGAAGCAGAAACGCCGCGTAAATCATAACGTTGTTCGTTCATGTGGAGAGTTTTTTTATTCGTATATTCAGTATGAAATATTCAGCTACAAAGATACTATTTTTAAATTATCCGTGGGCGATTTCATTCACAATGCTTGTGATTTCAAATTATGTTGCTTTCATCTGCCTGATGTTGCTTTATCTGCGTGGTGTAAGTTTTAGAGACTTGCGGGTTTTAAGGAAAATACGAATTCTATAGTATAATAATTATAATTCCCATTATGTTTAATCGTATTACAGAGATGTACAGCAAAAACGACCAACAGATAAAAACAACTCGGCTTTCTACCCTTTTCACAAAACAAACTTTTTGGATAGACATAACGGAAACCATAAAGCCGCGAACAAAGAAGGCAAAAAATAAAAAAGCGACACCCTTTCTTTTTGATGCCGCTTTAATGATTTTGTTAAGCAAATTAATTGTTGCTTTATTGTTTGATATTCAATTCAGCTTCTACTGCTTGCAGTTCTTTTGATTTGTCGACTCCAAGAAGGCTTAAATTGTAATATACGTTTCTTAATTTTAATAATGCAGAATTGATTTCGGATTCGCCTGCGTTACGAGCTTTCAGCATTTCTGTATATTTTTCCAATAATGGCAACGCTTTCTGATAAAATTCCAACGTTTTTTTATCGTTTTCAATTTGCTGTTGTCGGTCAGTCAAAGTTGCTGTTTTCTCTTTCAAATCCTGTGCCTGGAGAATGTAATTCACAGCCAGTCCCTCCAATGCTCGTTCACAATTCGGATCTTGAGCTAATGCTTTCTTGTATTCGGCCTCAGCATCGGCATAATTTTTCCTTTCCACCAGCAAGGCTGCTTTCACACTATTCAGATCACATGCATTCTTCGGATCATTGGCTATGGCTTTATCCAAATATTCCATTGCTTTTTCGTGTTCACCTTGGCGAATGAATATATTGATCAGATTAGGAATAAAATATTTACTTCCCGGGAATTTTTCTGCACCTTCATAAAGCACTTCCATATATTTGGTACTATCTCCCACCTGCAGATATTCGCTTGCCAATAATTCGTATAGATCGCTCAATTTATAAGCACTGTTTTCAATGAAAGGTTCGTTGATGGCCCGTTGAATCAGTCTTAGCGCCCTATCGTGATCGTTGGCCTGAATGGACGTGATAATGGCATAATACTTAATGATTTGATAGGTACTGTCTAAGTTGAAAGCTCCCTTTTCTTCTTCAAACATCGGCAAGGTGGGTATATCCCAGTATATTTCGAAAAAATCGGCTGCCTTGCCGTAATCTTTTTGCTCGTTATAATAAACTCCCCCATTAATATAAAACGGATGATTGGCTTTTAAAATGGAGGCAATATCTTTTCTTACCTTGTTTCTCACCTTACCTTTTTCGTCAGGCAACTGAGCTAAGGAATCTGCTTTAAGATAAGGTTTGTAACACTCCAATAAGCCATCGTACATCACTTTTTCATTTGCCGGTTTTCCCAACATCTGATTCATTCTTTCGTTATCGAAAGCCTTGTTTCCGATATCGCCGAATAGTTTCCATGTTTCCGGATCATTGGCGGTTTCGGGATGAGTGATTGCCTGTTTAATCAATGTTCGTGCTTCTTCCAGATTATTGCTGTCGAGAGCGCGCTTAGCATCTTTCAACACTCTTTTTTGGGCAAACCCGGTGCCCACTGAAAAGACTGCTATCAAGGTAAAAAAAAGAAATTTTTTCATTTTACTTATTTTTAATCGATTAATTAATTTCTTGAAATTTCTATATCATGTATTATTCTTCCAATTCATTAATATTTTCAGTATCAGCATCATCGCTTAATTCGTTAATTACGTTATCTTCCATATCTTCCGAATTAACTTTACAAACAGAGGCAATTTCATCGTTTCGTTTATCCAAATTGATGAGGCGTACCCCTTGTGTTGCTCTTCCCATGATGCGAATATCGGAAATTTTTACGCGTATAGCAATTCCCGATTTGTTAATTATCATTAAATCATTATCATCCGTAACGCTTTTGATAGCAACCAATTTCCCGGTTTTATCTGTAACATTCAGTGTTTTAATTCCTTTTCCACCTCGTTGGGTGATTCGATAAACCGGTTCCCCATCCTCATCGTTCAAGTGTGTCCGCTTTCCGTATCCTTGTTCCGAAACAACCAATATGGTATTTTCGGAATCCGGATCCATACAAATCATCCCGATAATGCAGTCTTCGCCGTCATCGTCCAGCGTCATCCCTTTCACTCCGGCAGCCGTACGCCCCATCGGTCGTACTCCCGATTCGTGAAACCGGATGGCGCGCCCGTTTCTGTTCGCCAATATAACATCTTTGTTTCCATCGGTTAACCGCACCGATATCACCTGGTCGCCCTCATTGAGGGTGATGGCATTTACGCCATTTTGGCGTGGACGCGAGTAAGCCTCCAGCAACGTTTTTTTCACCATTCCCTGCTTGGTGCAGAAAAGGAGGTAATGCGAATTGATATACGCTTCATCATCCAATCCCGGCACACGAACGAAAGCCGTCACGGCATCATCGGGGTCGATATTCAACAGATTTTGTATGGCTCTTCCTTTTGAGGTTCGGGTACCTTCGGGAATTTCGTAAACCCGCAACCAATAACATTTCCCCTTTTGTGTAAAGAAAAGCATGTAGTTGTGGTTGGTAGCCGGATAAATAAATTCCACAAAATCTTCGTCACGGGTCTCGGAGCCTTTAGACCCCACCCCACCCCTGTTTTGCGTGCGAAATTCCGATAAAGGCGTACGTTTGATATACCCCATGTGCGAAATGGTGATAATCATTTCGTCGTCGGCATAAAAGTCTTCTGGATTCAATTCTTCCGACGAATAAATAATTTCTGAGCGGCGCGCGTCGCCATATTTTTCTTTAATCTCGATCAGTTCGTCTTTGATGACTTTCATGCAGAGGTCATCGTTGCTCAGAATTTCTTTTAAGTATTCGATTTGTTTTTTAACCTCTTCATATTCGGCATGGAGCTTATCCTGTTCCAGTCCTGTCAACTGGCGCAAGCGCATTTCCACTATGGCACGTGCCTGAATATCCGATAGTTGAAAGCGATCGACCAGTCGTTGTATAGCCTCTTGCGGATTGCTTGAGCTTCGAATTATGGCAATTACCTCGTCAATATTGTCAGAGGCAATAATCAAGCCTTCCAGAATATGCGCCCTTTCTTCCGCTTTTTTAAGGTCGAATTTTGTTCTTCTGATCACCACTTCATGCCGATGTTCCACAAACTGCACAATCATATCTTTCAGGTTGAGCAGTTGGGGACGTCCTTTTACCAATGCAATATTGTTTACATTGAACGACGATTGCAAAGCCGTGAGTTTAAAGAGTTTATTTAATACGACATTGGCATTGGCATCGCGTTTTATATCGACTACGATGCGCATCCCTTGCCGATCGCTCTCGTCGTTGATATTCGAAATCCCTTCGATCTTTTTATCCGTAACCAAGTCGGCAATATGCTTGATCAGTTCGGCTTTGTTCACCATATAAGGGATTTCCGTAATAATGATTTGGTCGTGGGTTTTCCCGGTTTCAATTTCGGCTTTTCCGCGGATAACGATTCGTCCTCTTCCCGTTTCAAAAGCCTCTTCTACTCCCTGATACCCATAGATGTATCCTCCCGTAGGAAAATCGGGTGCCTTGATATATTGCATCAGACCTTTGACATCGATATCGCGGTTGTCGATATAAGCCACGATGCCGTCGATGCATTCCGTCAAATTATGGGGAGCAATATTGGTGGCCATTCCTACCGCAATCCCTGCCGAGCCGTTGATCAGCAGGTTGGGTATTCGTGTGGGAAGTACGGTGGGTTCATTAAGTGTATCATCAAAATTCAGTTGAAAGTCCACGGTGTCTTTATCGATATCGCGCAGCATTTCTTCGGCAAGTTTGTTGAGTCGTGCCTCGGTGTATCGCATGGCTGCCGGACTATCCCCGTCGATGCTTCCCATGTTACCTTGCCCGTCGACCAACGGATAACGCATGCTCCAGTCTTGAGCCAGACGCACCATGGCATTATAAACCGATGAATCGCCGTGAGGATGGTATTTTCCCAATACTTCACCTACAATTCTGGCCGATTTTTTATGGGGTTTATCCGATGTATTGCCCAATTCGTACATGCCGAAAAGGATACGTCTGTGAACCGGTTTAAAACCATCTCTTACATCGGGTAGTGCTCTGGAAACAATGACAGACATCGAGTAATCGATGTATGCCGATTTCATCTCATCTTCAATGTTAATCTGAATGACTCTTTCTTCCTGATCAATCATATTGTTTGTTTTACAATTTCTTTCTTTTGATATGATGTATTTACTTTATTTACAGACATCTATCAAATCCTGTCAGTGGTGTTTAAATATTTTACTAAGATACTGCTTTCTATCGAATTTAACAAATAAACCATCATAAAAATGTGCCTTGCAGCGTCAACACCTTCTCCGTACCAAGGCCGTACCATCCTCGCTCCATGCTTGCATCAGCCTTGCATCATCCTCGCGCAACGTTCACTCAGCGTGCGCCTCTGTATCCCGCTCTACATGCGGGATACATGTAGGTTTGTCTTACCCTCTGCACACGATATTTGATATACTTGTCCCTGCCTTAGAGCGAACAAACAGCGAAGGAGGAGCGAAGGAAGAGCGAAAAAGAAGCGAACATGAACCGGGAATGGGTTGAATAGATGCCGAGGAAACATTAAAAAACCCGAAAGAGGGCGAAGATTTCTTCCGGGTTGTTTAACGTGTAAATTATTTCAACTTATGCATTTTGTCCGTGGCAATGTTTGTATTTTTTGCCGCTTCCGCATGGACACGGATCGTTGCGTCCGATCTTTTTTTCCACGCGTACAGGTTCCATTTTTCGTTCCTGTTGTTTGGGTGCTTCTTCACCGTCTCCGCCTTTATGGAGTATTCCGCCCATTTCATCTTTTCGGGTACGGTATTTACTGTAATCGGTTTTTTGTTCGGGAGCTGCACGTCTCACATTGTCGGGAGCCTGAATGGGTATTTGTCCGCGCATCAGAATAGATACGGCTTCGGTATCGATTTCTTCAACCATTTTTTTGAAAAGATCGAAGGACTCCAATTTATAAATCAACAACGGGTCTTTTTGTTCATACGTAACGTTTTGAACCGATTGGCGCAGGTCGTCCATTTCGCGCAGATGTTCTTTCCAATGTTCGTCGATCGTATGCAGCAAGATGGCTTTTTCAAACGCTTTCACCAACGCTTTCGAGCCTGTTTCGTAGGCTTCTTTCAAGTTGGTGGCAATGTTATAGACCTTCTTTCCGTCGGTGATGGGGATAAGAATGTTTTCGTACATTGCACCCTGACTTTCATAGACTTGTTTGATTACAGGTTGGGCAATCTCGGCCATTTTATCGGTTTTCCGCTTGAAACTACTTACCGCTTTTTCGAAAATCTTTTCTGCTTGTTGTGCCGGCTTCAACGCTTTCATCTCCTCTTCGGTAAACGGAATTTCGATAGCCATAATGCGATACAATTCCATTTTCATGCTTTCGTAATCGTCCTCGTTTTCTTCCACAATCCGATTAACGGTATTTTGTATCATACTAATGACATCCATCTCGATACGTTCACCAATCAGGGCGTGTCTTCTGCGTTTGTAAATGACTTCACGTTGGGCATTCATCACATCGTCGTATTCGAGCAACCGTTTACGGATACCGAAGTTGTTTTCCTCCACCTTTTTTTGTGCCCGTTCGACCGATTTGCTCAACATGTCGTGTTCCAGCACGTCACCTTCTTTAAATCCCATACGATCCATCAGTCCGGCAATTCTTTCGGTGGCAAACAGACGCATCAGATCGTCTTCCAACGACACGAAAAATACCGACGATCCCGGATCACCCTGACGTCCGGCACGTCCGCGCAACTGGCGATCGACACGGCGAGATTCGTGGCGCTCGGTACCGATAATAGCTAACCCCCCTGCTTCGCGAACTTCCGGTGAGAGTTTTATATCCGTACCTCGTCCGGCCATGTTGGTTGCAATGGTAACCACCCCTTTCTGCCCCGCATTGGCCACAATTTCGGCTTCACGCTGATGCAGCTTGGCATTCAGTACATTGTGCTTGATTTTGCGAAGGGTAAGCATTCTGCTCAACAACTCCGATATCTCAACCGATGTTGTACCCACCAAAACGGGCCTTCCCTGATTGATCATTTCTTCGATTTCTTCGATAACAGCCGTATATTTTTCGCGTTTCGTTTTATAAATCCGATCGTTCATGTCGTTACGGATAACCGGTTTGTTCGTGGGAATCACAACCACATCCAGTTTGTAGATATCCCAAAATTCGCCGGCTTCCGTTTCTGCCGTACCGGTCATACCTGCCAATTTGTGATACATTCGGAAGTAATTTTGCAACGTAATGGTTGCATACGTCTGCGTAGCAGCTTCCACTTTTACCCGTTCTTTGGCTTCGATAGCCTGATGCAAACCGTCGGAATAACGGCGGCCTTCCATAATACGCCCAGTCTGCTCATCCACAATTTTTACCTTATTGTCGATCACCACATATTCGTCGTCTCTATCAAACAGGGTATACGCTTTCAGCAACTGATTGATGGTATGAACACGTTCCGATTTTATGGCATAATTTTGGAGCAGCTCGTCTTTTTTTGCCGCTTTTTCTTCTTCGGTGAGGTTTTCGTTCTCCAGTTCGGCCAATTGAGAGGCGATATCCGGCAAAACAAAAAACAAGGGATCGTCCGATTTTCCGGTAAGCAAATCAATCCCCTTTTCCGTAAGTTCTACGGTATTGTTTTTTTCGTCGATGACAAAATACAGCGGATCGGTTACAATGTGCATATTGCGCATCTGATCCTGCATATAAAATTCTTCGGTTTTAAGCATGGCCGCTTTTACGCCGGGTTCGCTCAAAAACTTAATCAGCGGCTTATATTTAGGCATGCCTTTGAAGGACCGATACAACAGCAACGTGCCTTCTTCTTGTTCTTTTTTGTCCTCCGAAGCCATTTTTGCTTTCGCTTCGGTGAGCAGTCGCGTTGTCAGATCGCGTTGCGCTTTTACCAACAATTCCACCCGCGGACGAAAAGTTTCGAAAAGCTGGTCGTCGCCTTTGGGTACAGGTCCCGATATAATCAGTGGTGTACGTGCATCATCGATCAATACCGAATCGACCTCGTCCACAATGGCATAATTGAGTTTGCGTTGCACGAGGTCTTTGGGCGAAAGCGCCATGTTGTCGCGCAGGTAGTCGAAACCGAATTCGTTGTTTGTTCCAAAGGTAATATCGGCCTCGTATGCTCTGCGTCGTGCTTCGGAATTGGGTTCGTGTTTATCGATGCAATCCACCGACAAACCGTGGAACATATACAGCGGTCCCATCCATTCCGCATCACGTTTCGACAAGTAATCGTTAACGGTAACAACATGCACGCCGTTGTGGGTAAGCGCATTCAAAAAAACGGGAAGGGTGGCTACCAACGTTTTTCCTTCTCCTGTAGCCATCTCGGCAATCTTTCCCTTGTGCAGAACAACGCCGCCAAACAGCTGTACATCGTAATGCACCATATCCCACGTAATTTCGTTGCCACCCGCCATCCAGTGATTTTGGTAAATGGCCTTATCGCCTTCAATGCGCACAAAGTCGTGTGTAGTAGCCAATTCGCGGTCGAAATCGGTAGCGGTCACCACCAGCTCTTCGTTTTCTTTGAAACGGCGGGCGGTATCTTTCATTATTGCAAAAGCTTCGGGAAGAATTTCGTCTAATATTTTTTCGTATTTCTCGACAATTTCGTCTTCTATCTTATCGATTTGTTGCCAAATTTTTTCCCGTTCTTCCAGGTCCACATTTTCGATGTTCGATTTTAACTCTTCAATGCGGGCTTTTTCTTCGATGACATAATCCTGAACTCTTTTTTCGAGTTCTCTGGTTTTGGCACGAAGCTCGTCATTCGACAATTTGCCCATTTCGGGATAAACTGCTTTTATTTTTTCTACAACGGGATTGATTTCTCTCAAATCACGTTGAGCTTTGTTGCCAAATATTTTTGATATTAATTCGTTGAATCCCATAAATTGTATAGATGTAAACTAATGATAGTATATTATTTATAAATGATATTTAAAGAAACGATAAAGAAATGGTCTCGGGAATCGTGTTTTTAAAACAATTCTTTCAACACGCCTTCTTGTGCGGCATTGGGAGCGCGAATGCGCAACCGATGCGCAACCGTGGGAGCAATTTCGGTAGCTTCAATGGTTCGGTATATTTTTTGTGGTTTGATGTGGTTTCCGAAAAAGACAACCGGTGCCGATACAGCGTTGTTTCTGACCTTTTGGTTGTTATTCGACGATTGGTCGTCGGTTACGATCTGCCATCCGGGTTGAAGTTCCACAAACAAATCGCCCGATATCCCTTTGTGGTAACCGTTCCGATAAAAATGGACCGTTTGGTTGTAAGCTCCGTGAAGCATTTGATGCGATGTTATCACGTCTTGCACACCGGCAAACTGCACCATAAATTCGGCCGCACGTCTTTGAAAATCGATGACATCGATTTTTTTGTCATCCAGCTGTTTACGGTCGAAAAACAATTGGCCGTCATAATATTTTTTTATCCATTGTACATTTCCATAGATAGCCATCAGATACATATTGAGCAATGCCCGGGTGCGTTCGGGATAAAAATTGCCACCTGCAAGCGTCAAATCCGGCGGATAGATTTCCTCTTCGTTGTAATAACCGGTAGGAACCACAAAAATCAGCGTATTATCCAATCCTACTGTTTTTTCTACGGTTTCCAACAGTTGGGCAATTTCCCGATCGAGGCGATAATAAGTATCTTGTATTTCAAGAGAATAGTTTTTATCCACGGCATTTTCGTAATTTCCGGCATAAAACGTCAATGCCAAAAAATCGGGATACGTATGTTTGCCGATGGTTCCGGCATTCAATATTTTTTCGGCCATCTGCCGCACTTCGGTATTAACCAAAGGCGATTGCTTAAACAGTTTGAACTGATTTGTTTTATCTTTTCCGAAATAATGCTGGAAATTATAAATGTTTTGTGTATACGGGAAAGCCTTGTAATTGGCGATATCGATAGCCGGTCGCCACATCAACGTGCCAATGGTGAGGCTGAGCGACTGGCTGCTTCTATTGTGCTGATCTACGATATATTGTTTGGTTTTATAGAAAGACGAACTTGCCCATTTGCCGTTGTAATCGTCAATCCAGTACACGCCGCTTGCCGCATGTCCCCCACTTGCCAGTGCGGCCGATGCATCCGGCGCAAAAGCAACGATATCGGATTTCCCGCCCGACGCAATTTGCAATTCATCCGTTAAGGTAGGTACTTTTATTGCTGTCGGCGATAATGGGTCGGTAGTGGAAACCCCGCTATACTTGCTGTCGAAAAAAGAAGAGATTTCCCGGTCGGCATCCTTTGCATATTTTTTTTCGCCCACAATGCCGTGATAAAACGGATAGGTACCCGTATAAACGGTTGTGATGGCGGAGGCTGCATCGGGATGAGGGAAATCGTACTTGATGTCGCTGTAAACCAACCCCTCGTTCAGTAAACGTTTAAATCCGTCTTCTCCGAAAGTTTGCTTAAACAGCTGAAGATAATCTCCGCGCAATTGATCGATGGTAATGCCGATTACCAATTTGGGTGGTTCTTCCGAAACTTGTTGCGCAGATAACGATGCTATTGAAAAAATAGCGATAAGTGAAGAAACTATCCGAATCATTCTATATGTACTATCAAATCTTACGATTAAAATCATTATGCAAAAACCATGCTGAAAATTATTCTCCCCATCCGGCTTTCATATACTTGAACGATGCATACCGATTATTTTTCGAGCGTCTTTTTATCGATACCCACACGTTTGTTCCCGATCTTAACCACAAACTCATTGAAAACGGGATGGTTGCCAACGGCAACTGCTGGGGTATCAGCCACCACAGCATAAGGAACACCGTTAGGACTACAAAGTTAATAAAATGATAAATATAAACCATTTTTTTTGCCGGTCTAACCCAAAATAAAATGGCAAAAATGAAAGCAAAAATATTTAACCATACAAAATTCCAATTCGGATTGGTGGCCGGATGTTCCGAAAAAAACAGCAGAAAGAAAATAACAGCCCCTCCTATTCCGGCAATTCCAAAGAGAAGGGTATCGTAAATTGTCGAGAATTTGGGATTACTGAGTTTTACGAGTTGAACAATCGAAATAAGTAAGGTAACAAAAAGCAACAACAGTGCTGCCGGTAAAGGAGTAAACCCGGCTTTATCGTTTTGTTGCTGCAAAACAGCTGTGTTTCCGGGTAAAACGAGTAGCGTATTTTTCACCAGCGGATAACGCAGGGTATCGTTTTTTACCACCCTTGCCTCCTTAAACGCATTCATCAAATGCATCGGCAAAAACATTTTTTCCCTTGTGTCGGCACGTCTGTCCGCCTCATTACCCACCAAGAGGTCGATACCGAATTCCAACCACGGATACGGATGCACACACTCGTGTATCAAATCCCTGAAAGTTTGTTCGTTGTTGTCTTGCGGATAAATTATTTTTCCCTGCACACATTTCTCCACCATGTCGCGCGGACGCGTAGCACAGTTGTCGTACAAATAATTATACCGATACCTTCTGTTTTCCGGTAAAGAATTTATATACAATGCCTTCCAGAGATTTTGCAACTCCTCCTGCGTGAGATTCAGCTCTTGCTCATACACGTTGACCCCTTTCTGCCGATACTCCGAAATAAAATCCTCATAGGAAGTCACCCCAAGAATATAATCGGTTTCGCCCCTTAAAAAGTGATAGATAAAATAAGGTTGGGTAGGATCAAAAAAACCGTAGTTAAATGCCGCATCCACTCCCGTTGAATCGTCGTGTACCCATAAAGCAGTATGTCCGAATAAAGCATAAACCGCACCCGGCCATGGTTCGCTGGTCATCAGACTAATTTTTGCACTGTCGCCCAATGGGATCTGGGCTTTTAACGGAATAAGGGATATTAGCAGCAAAAAAACCGCAAAAAAACTTCTTTTCATTCTCCGCTTTTACTTCATAAATTGATAAAATGAGTCTCCTTCAAAAAATCTGTTTAACGATTTGACGATTTGTAATATATTGAATATCAATATTCCTATAGATGAAATTACTGTAATCGACTTTTAAAGTGAACGCTAAAATACAAAACAAAAGTAGATAAAAAAACGGAGGATACGGATTTTACTTAATAATTTTTTATTTTTGTATTCCTGTTTTCGCAATTCATAACCGATTAAAAACAACCAAAACAATGAAAAAATTATTCTATTTATTAGTAACAACAATGATGATGACCAGTGCATTTCTTTCGGCGCAGGATATTCAGCTTCCTGCTCCCAACAAAACCGGCGGGAAACCGCTCATGCAGGCATTGAGCGAAAGAAGATCAACGCGTGAATTTAATCCGGACAAAGACCTGCCTCTTACTACCTTGTCGAACCTGCTTTGGGCGGCAAACGGTTTTAACCGACCCGACAAGCGCACAGCGCCAACGGCAAACAACCGCCAGGAATTGGAGTTGTATATCTCCGTCAAAGAAGGTTTGTATTATTACGATGCCCAAAACCATAAGCTGAAGCTTGTAAGAAAAGGCGATTACCGAAAAAATACAGGCATGCAGGACTATGTGGGCGATGCATCGTTAAATGTAATCTTTGTGAGCGATTTATCCAAAGCTTCAAGCAGGAACTATGCGCATACCGATTGTGGTTTTGTGTCGCAAAACATCTATCTTTTCTGTGCCTCCGAAGGGTTGAATACGGTTGTCCGCGGTTCGTTCAACAAAGATGAATTGGGTAAACTGCTGAATCTTCCTCCCAATCAGGAAGTATTGTTGACGCAATCGGTAGGATACCCCAAGTAAAATAAAAAAAGCGACGATGCAAAAACCGTCGCTTTTTATCTTTTCTGCCTGAAGCAGTAGTTATTTCTTCTTGTTTCGATTTCCGTAACGGCTCATGAATTTATCGACACGACCTGCCGTATCTACCAGCTTCTGTTTACCGGTATAAAACGGATGCGATGCACTGGTAATTTCGAGTTTCACCAACGGATAAGTAACGCCGTCAATTTCAATAGTTTCTTTTGCATTGATCGTAGAGCGACAAATGAACATCTCGTCGTTCGACATATCCTTAAAAACTACAGGGCGATAATTTTGCGGATGAATATCTTTCTTCATTATAATTTTAGTTTTGATGTTTCGGATTGCAAAGATAAAATATTCCAATCGAATAAAAAAATAAATGGGATCTATTTTTCTTTTTGAAAAAAGTTCTATGTTATTTTGCATTATAATAAATGGGAAGGGAAACAACAATGAAGATTGAAATTATTACCATTGGCGATGAATTGCTCATCGGACAAATTGTAGATACCAATTCGGCATGGATGGCGCGTGAGCTTACCGCGCACGGATTTGAAGTCGTTGCCATTACCACGGTGGGCGACAATGCTCAAATGATAGAACGCGCCCTGGATATTGCTTTTGGCAGAGCCGATGTGTTGCTGCTTACAGGGGGGATAGGGCCGACCAAGGACGATATTACCAAAAACACCCTTTGCCGCTATTTTCATACCCGACTTGTATTCGACGAAAGTGTGCTGGAAACTATCCGCACCGTTTTTTCGCAGAAAAATCTCGAGATAAATGAACTCACCCGAAGTCAGGCATTTGTTCCCGAAGGATGTACCGTTATTCCGAATACGGCAGGCACCGCCCCTATCCTATGGTTTGAGCGCAACCGGCAAATTCTTGTTTCCATGCCGGGCGTACCCATCGAAATGAAAACGGCCATGACTAATGAAATCATTCCCCGATTGCACCGGCATTTTCCTACAGAAACCTATCTTAAACGCTCTTTTTTGGTTTCCGATATTTCGGAATCAGCCTTGGCCATTAAACTGAGCGATTTCGAAAAAGAGCTTCCCGAAGGCTTGTCGCTTGCCTATCTGCCGTCGTTCGGGATGGTGCGGCTAAGATTGTGGGCACGTGGGAATGAACGCGAAAAGGAAATGCATGCACAAGCCGAGAAATTGATCCGCCTGTTAGGCGATTTGTTGGTTGCCGAAGGCGATGCTTCACTCGAAGAGTTGTTGGGGAATGCTTTACGCGAAAAACATCTTACTGTTTCCACGGCCGAAAGCTGCACCGGCGGTTACATTGCACACCGCATCACCACGGTTCCCGGAGCGTCGGATTATTTCATGGGAAGCGTTATTGCCTACTCCAACGAGGTAAAACGCGCTCTGCTGCATGTGGCAGCCGATGTGCTCGAGAAACACGGAGCGGTAAGTCGGCCTGTGGTTGAACAGATGGCTGCAAACGTTGCTTCGCTGTTGAAAACCGATTGTGGCATAGCCGTTTCGGGAATTGCCGGACCTTCCGGAGGAAGCGATGAAAAACCGGTGGGAACAGTATGGATTTGCACCTTTTACCAGGGCAAAAAGCATGCCCAACTCTATCATACAGGCACGCTTCGTGAAGAGAACATCTCTCGGGCTGCCAACATGGCTATGTTGCAACTATTGAAGATGCTGAAGTAAAAATCAATAGAATGATGAAGAATTTTAGAGTTTTTGACATGAATAATTTTATTCGAATAAAAAGAATAGCTATTTTTGTAAGCGAATAAAAGAGTGTATTTAGGTATAATTTTAATTAAATAAATTTTTTGCATTATGATTAAAGTAGGTATTAACGGATTCGGACGTATCGGACGTTTGGTTTTCCGTGCAGCTCAAACAAGAAACGATATTGAAGTAGTAGGTATCAACGATTTGCTCGATGTAGATTACATCGCATATATGTTGAAATATGACACCGTACACGGTCAGTTTAAGGGTACGATCGATATCAAAGACGGCAACTTGGTAGTAAACGGGAAAACGATTCGCGTTACCTCCGAAACCGATCCTGCTAACCTGAAATGGGGCGAAATCGGTGCCGATTACGTAGTAGAATCTACCGGTTTGTTCCTTACCAAGGAGAAAGCCAAAGGGCATATCACTGCAGGTGCCAAATATGTGATCATGTCGGCTCCTTCGAAAGACGATACCCGTATGTATGTATGTGGCGTTAACGAAAAAACGTACACCAAAGGCGAACAATTTGTATCCAACGCTTCATGTACCACCAACTGTCTTGCACCGATTACCAAAGTGCTTCACGACAAGTTCGGCGTACTCGAAGGGTTGATGACCACCGTTCACTCTACCACAGCTACTCAAAAAACCGTTGACGGTCCTTCAAAGAAAGATTGGAGAGGCGGACGTGCAGCTTCGGCCAACATCATTCCTTCGTCAACAGGTGCTGCAAAAGCAGTAGGTAAAGTGATTCCCGAATTGAACGGAAAACTTACCGGCATGTCGATGCGTGTTCCTACCCTCGATGTTTCCGTGGTTGACTTAACGGTGCGTTTGGCAAAAGAAACCACTTACGAAGAAATTTGCAAAGCAATGAAAGAAGCTTCGGAAGGCGAATTGAAAGGTATTCTCGGCTACACCAACGAAGATGTGGTATCGAGCGACTTCATTGGCGATCCCCGCACTTCCATCTTCGACGAAAAAGCAGGTATTCAACTGAGCCCGACATTCGTGAAAGTGATCAGCTGGTACGACAACGAATGGGGATATTCCAACAAAGTGCTCGACCTGATTGCCCACATGGCAAAAGTAAACGGAGACAATTAATCGAATTTTCTCGATATGCATAAAAAAAGCGCCTCATTGCAGGGCGCTTTTTTTGTGCAGCATCGTTTCATAATCATTCTCATCACCGTATCCCTTCCCCCGCCGGCCTGTGCTTCCGCCTTCTTTTGTGACCCTGCCGGCGGTTATTGAAATTAAACGAACCGACTCGCTATTTTCTTCTTCCTTATCATCGGTACTATATCCCACAATACAAAAAATCACCAGCATACCAAGCGACAACATAATGTGTTGACGAAATGGCCGATTTTGTCGATGAATTGCAATTTCTGCCAATATTATTCCTTATTGCTTCGGTATGATTTTATTGCATTTCGGTGCCGAAAAATAGCACTTGGATATGATTTCCGAATCGAAGGGCTTTATGATGCCTACCTTTGCACCAACAAAACAGGAAATAAAAATGTTTCTGATTTACTAACGATTAAATTGTAAAACAATGAAAATGAAAAAGATTTATTTAGCATGTTTATCGCTTTTAATGACAGCCGGTTTAGTAAAAGTTAATGCGCAATCGCCCATTAGTTATGGAGTTAAGGCTGAACTTAATATGTCAAACTTCTTTCTGTCCGATCTGGACAATTATAGCAGCAGGATGAAAGCGGGTCCCAATCTGGGCGGTTTTATGAAGATTGATCTGCATGAAAATTTTGCCATTCAACCCGAATTGTCGTTTTTTTACAGAACTTCCAAAATAAAGAAAGAAGGCGCTAAAAATGACAATTTCGAACAGTGGGGAATGCAGATTCCTATATATGCAATAGGACAAACCAATCTGGGTAACGGTCGCTTCTATGGAGGAGTTGGTCCTTTTGTCGGCCTCGGATTCGATGCGAAGAGAAAGATTAAGAATGCCGATAATATCGATCTTTACAAAAAAGTGGATGGCGATAAAGAAATGAACCGTTGGGATTTTGGATTCGGTGCATTGTTGGGTTACGAGTTGAACAACAAATTTCAGATCAATGCCACATATCAGGTGGGAGTCATCAATCAGCTTGACAGGCTCAAAGATGATGCAAAATTGCGTAGCCAGGTTGTTAGCTTAGGCTTAGGTTATCGATTCTAAATAGGTTTACCGAACAGATGATGGGGATGATAAGGATGGTTATTTTGGGATAAAATCATGTTCGGTAAATTGACTCGACAAACTGCTCATCGTTGGTATGAACAGTTTGTTGAGTTTTTTTCTCAAATTGGCAGTCACTGCCATTTGTTATGTATGCTGCAAGTGGCACTTTTTTTATACATTTGCTGCAAAGCAACCGGCAACGGCGGTAATAGAGTTTTTTTCCTCAAAAAAGTTGGCATATGAAATTGCGGAGTAAAGAACAATCTTTTTTTCTGGGTTACGATAAGAAAACAGCCCTTACGGCTGCTATTATTTTAAGTTTTGTTTTAGCCTTCATCCTACTCTCATCGTCTATTTACGCCATATCAATCGACAGCAGAATGCATATGCGTATTTCCGATCTGATATCCATAAAATCGGTAATATCGCTCCTATTAAACACACTGCTCTTTTACTTTTTGTTTCGGTTTCAGTTTTGGGCCATTACACGGTATACCAACAGCCGTCACCGGTATAAGATGTGGATACTGCTGGTGGTGTTGTTTCTTATTACGGCCTTCTTCAGTCCGGTGCTCTCTAAAATGCAATGGTGGTGGTATCGGGGCAAAGTGTCCGGTAAGATATATTCCACGCTTCATTATGTGAAAGATGTGACGATACTCATTATTTCGTTTCTCTTTACCGCTCTGATATATCTGATCAATCAGAATCAAAAAAATATGACAGAGAATCAGAATCTGGTTATTGAGAATCTTCGTAACCGGTACAATGCACTGAAAAATCAGACCGATCCCCATTTCCTTTTCAACTCCCTTAATACCCTCAACGGATTAATCGGGTATGACGATGAACGAGCCCACGAATATGTTGAGCAACTGTCGGCCGTTTTTCGTTACACAATGCAAGACCGCGCGGCAACAAAAGTTGCGGATGAACTGCAATTTATCGATTCCTATATTTATCTCATGAAGATCAGGTACAACGATGGGTTGTCGGTTCAATGCACCATCAACGACGATCACAAAGATTGCTTCATTGTGCCGTTTGGTTTGCAGCTGCTGATCGAAAATGCAGTGAAACATAATGTGATCAGCCGAAAGAATCCGCTCAGGATTGTTATCCAAAGTACACCCCGTGAAACAATACGGGTAGAAAACAATCTGCAGATTAAGCAGAGCGAACAGGATAGCCGCGGACTCGGGCTCACTAACCTAAACGAGCGTTACAGACTGATGTTTGGGAAAGAGATTCTTGTGGAGGCCGACGATCGGCATTTTGCTGTGGAAATACCGCTCATCAAAAGCATTGAAATCAGTAAAGATAAACAGGTTTTTTAATGTTGATATAAAAAGGATACAAGATGAAAGCTGTTATTGTGGAAGACGAATATGTGGCTGCCCGAAGTCTTGAGCGATTGATAGGACAGTTGGACGATACTATTTCGATTGTTGCCGTATTGCAGAGCGTTGAAGAGAGTGTTGAATGGTTTTCTGCCAATCCTTCCCCCGATTTGGTGTTTATGGACATTCACCTTGCCGATGGCGACTCGTTTGCCATTTTTGATAAAACAGAGGTTCATTGTCCGATAATTTTCACCACGGCTTACGATGAATATGCACTAAAAGCTTTTGAGGTAAACAGCATCGATTATCTGCTTAAGCCCATCAACAGAAAGAGCCTGAGCAAGGCATTAGACAAGTTGAAAGTTTTTTCGTTCAAGGATAACAATACCCATCTCGTAGAACAGATCGTATCCTCTATACGCGAGACGAAAAGCGCTCACCGAAAACATTTTCTCATTCCTTATAAAGATAAGCTCATCCCTCTTCCGGTAGAAGAAATCGCATTCATTTATACAGCATATAAAATGGCAAAGATTGTTTGCTTCAATAAGCAAACATATACCGTGGATGCCTCGTTGGATGAGTTGTACAGGCAATTGAACCCCTCTATGTTTTTCAGGGCAAACAGGCAGTATATCGTTTCTCATCGCGCCATCACCGATCTTACAGTATGGTTCGGAGGAAGATTGTCGATTAACCTTTCGGTGGATACTCCCGAGAAAATCATTGTCAGCAGGGCACGTAATGCCGATTTTAAGGAGTGGTATATGGGAAACGCCGACTGATAGATGCAGGCGATTTTTTCTTTACCTTTGTTGCGTCTCGTAAATACATCTCGAAAATGGAAACACTAAAAGAATTATACCGAATCGGCAACGGCCCTTCGAGTAGTCATACCCTCGGTCCGAAAAACGCAGCCAAGCTGTTTGCCGAGAGAAATCCGCACGTCGACAAGTATCGGGTTACCCTCTATGGAAGTCTTGCGGCAACAGGAAAAGGGCACATGACCGATGTAGCCATCCTGAGCGTGTTGGAACCGCTGTCTCCCACCGAAATCGTTTGGGAACCTGCAATTTTCCTTCCGTTTCATCCTAACGGGATGAAGTTTGAAGCCATTAAAGCCGATCAAATTGTCGATAGTTGGACAGTTTTCAGCGTAGGAGGTGGAGCGTTGGCCAACGAAAATTGGCGCGACAATCCGGATGCGTCGGTCTATCCCTTGAGCCATATATCCGATATTCAGGAGTGGTGCGAAAGCGAAGGGGCTTCGTATTGGGAATATGTAGAAAAATGCGAAGGGAAAGAAATCTGGGACTATTTGAGCGAAGTGTGGAAAGTGATGTGCCGGTCTATCGAAAACGGACTGAAAAACGAAGGTATGTTACCCGGGGGATTAGGCGTTCGCAGAAAAGCCGCTACCTATTTTGTGAAATCGAAAGGATATACTGATACCATGCGCAGCCGGGGAGCCTTGTATGCTTATGCCCTGGCGGTTGCCGAAGAGAATGCCGCGGGAGGCGAAATTGTGACGGCCCCCACCTGCGGTTCAAGCGGCGTTCTTCCGGCCGTATTGTATTATTTGCAAACCACACGCAATTTTTTGGAGATACGCATTCTGCGTGCACTGGCCACAGCCGGCTTGTTTGGAAACGTTGTCAAAGCCAATGCATCCATATCGGGAGCCGAAGTCGGCTGTCAGGGCGAAGTGGGCGTTGCCTGTGCTATGGCCGCCGCCGCTGCCTGTCAGCTTTTCGGCGGATCGCCCGCTCAAATCGAATATGCGGCCGAACTGGCGTTGGAACACCATTTGGGTTTAACGTGCGATCCGGTGGGAGGCTTGGTGCAGATTCCCTGCATCGAGCGTAACGCAATTGCCGCTGCTCGTGCATTCGATTCCAACATCTATGCTACTTTTTCCGACGGCAAACACCACGTGAGTTTCGATCATGTGGTCGAAGTCATGAAAGAAACCGGGCACGCCCTTCCCAGCCTCTACAAGGAAACGGCCGCCGGCGGACTGGCAAAGCATTACAGGAAAAAGGGCTGATAATCTTATTTTACGGGGAAAATCCTCTGCATGGTATCGGCAAAAATAGCCCCCATACGTCGTTGAATGTAAGCATCTTTTCCATTTTCGGGATGCCATCCGTAGGTAATGCCGTCGATTTCCTGCTTGTCGCCCGAGAAAAGCAAACTCATTTGCTCGCCGGTAACGGGATGAACGGTATTTTTTGAAAACCCGATGTACTTGTCGAATTCCACCAACGGAAATCCCCATTTTGCAGCCAATTTCCGCACCGAAGTATTGTAAGTCACGCGCGCATCGAGCCAGTCGGTACACAACACAATCACTGCCGGTTTGCCATATTTGCTATTGTAGTAGCGCGACTGTTTGTTGAATTTCAGGTTATAACATTCGGCAAGGTATCGTTTTATAACATAATCGAAAGCCGCGGCATAATTACTCCGATCGAAAGGCGTTTCGTAATCGGTGTAATTGGGTTTGAGCTGCGACTCATCGAAAACGTCCTGATTGTGCACCTGCATAATCACCAAGGCATCCACATTTTCAAACTCTTCTTTGCTATACAGTGTGCCGTTGATCATTCGGTTGGCCGTATTTGCAATGGCTTCCCCGCCTATAGCGCGGTTAAGTGGTATTGCACCCACCAAATCGCAACCCACTTCAAACCACCCGTTATTGGGCGAAGCAAACGAGGCACCCGTAAGCAGAAAAGTATATTGCGTGGAGTCTTTTCTGCATTGAGCCGAAAGAATTGCTCCAAAAGCAATCCACAAAATCAGCAGCATACGAAATTGTTTCATCGGTAAAATATATTGTATTGTTGTAGCAAATTTAGTTATAAAATCGCTTGAATTAGCAGATGCGTGATCTCCAAAAGCCAAAATATCCTTCCTATTATCTATTCGGTTGGGCACAAGGTGGAATAAAACACATAAAAGTATCCATCCCCCGGATTGAGCGTGAATACTCCAACTTTTTTATCGGGAGAATATAAATATACATCCCACGGGAGATAACGTTCAGCCAAAAAATCGTCTATCACTTCAGCAGTAGGTGATTGAACCGGGAAGGAAAGACACGATGAGGAAAGCTTTCCTTCCTTAAATAAATAAGCATATCGGAAAACTGTATTCCCGATGATTCGAGTTTGCACCATATTCCCGTTTTCTTCGGTAATTTCGGCATCATTTTTTATTTTATCCTTCACTGTTTCATAATCGCTGCCAAAATCGACACAAGGCTCTATGATATGGTTTATCGTGGTGGTTACCAAAACCTTGCACACTGCCGTTTCTGCTCCCGATTCTACAATTATATTGGCTTCTCCTTTTACTCCGGCAGATACGATGCCGTAGGGCGACACAGTGGCAACATCTTCGTTGGTGCTTTTATAGGTTGTAAAACCTTTTGCGTTTTCAACAATCAATTTTTCGGTATTCCCATGAGACATTGTCAACTCGCTGTTTTTTACCGTCATGGGAGAATCAACGTCATTTACACTATTAATACAGGATTGATGTATAACCAATGCAACAAGCAATAAAATATAGTATACTTTTTTCATATAATCGTGTTAATTAGTAAGTTGAAGAAATTGCATGTAGGCTCTTATCCAAAAGCCAAAAAAAACGTGGCGTTAATTGAGAACGCCACGTTGTTTCATCATTTATGATTTATGCCGGATGAATTGCTTCGGTGGGACAAACTTCGGCACATGTACCACAATCTGTACAAATGTCGGGATCGATCACATAAATTTCACCTTCCGAAATAGCATTTACAGGACATTCGTCAATGCAAGTGCCGCAAGCAATACAATCTTCTGTAATTACGTAAGCCATAATCGTTCTTTAATTTAATTAGATGTTAGTGTTTTAGATTGAACTTTTTATTTTTTATAATTGCGCAAATATACGCAGATTTTTTTAGAAACAAAATCAAATTCGGTGCCAATTTTTTTAATGTGTTTCAAACAGTTGCCCGAAAGTTCTCTTTTTTTTGACATAATAATTCCACAGGATGCTGCCCTTAAAGCGTGAAGGAATAGTTGTTACGAGTGTTTTTTCGAGATTTTCTTTACGGATGTTTTTGTACAGTCTCTGCATTTTTAGAAAATCGGCATAGGCCGTTGCAACGGCACCCGCATTTTGAAATTTTCCTTCCAAACACAGGTGTGCAAAGGCCAGTAAATCGAGGAAAAAACGAACGATCATCGTTTGAGGCAATTGCGATGCCGCAACATTCTTGTAAATCATCAAGAGGTTGTTTCTGAAATTGAGGTAGGTCTTTTGCGGATTTTCCTTATTCAACGATGCACCTCCCATGTGATAGACTACCGATTCCGGAACGCATTCGATTTTTCGACCACGGGCGTTGAGCCGCCAACATAAATCGATTTCTTCCATGTGGGCAAAAAAGTCGGCATCGAGCCCTCCGGCACCGAGGTAATCGCTGCGGCGGATACACAGGCAGGCTCCGGTAGCCCAGAAAACGGGGATGATGGAGTCGTACTGTCCATAGTCGGTTTCCACATTTTCGAGAATGCGTCCGCGGCAAAAAGGATAGGCATACTTGTCGATGAAGCCCCCTGCCGCACCGGCATATTCAAATTTTTTACGATCGAAGAAAGCGCGTATTTTGGGTTGAACGGCCGCTGTTTCGGGGTGAGCGTCCATATAGCGGACAAGGGTATCGAGCCAACCTTCTGTGGTTTCCACATCGGAATTCAACAATACGACGTATTCCGAATCGACCTGACGGATGGCTTTGTTGTATCCTTCGGCAAAGCCATAGTTTTTGTCGAAAACGATTAACGGCAAGGCCGGATACCGTGTTTCGAGAAATGATACCGAATCGTCTGTCGAGCCGTTATCGGCAACAATCACCTCACAATCGTCCGACAGCGAATGTTGCAATACGGCAGGAAGAAATTGCTCCAACAATTTCCGACCGTTCCAGTTGAGTATGATTACCGAAGTTTTTTTCATGCTGATGTGTTCGTATTTTTTGCAAATTTCCAGCGGTTGTGCGACCATAGCCAGTAGGCCGGATCGCGCAAAATGGTTTTTTCCAGTTCCCGCATATATTTTTCGGTTACGGCATAGGGTTCTTCTTTGGAAGCATCGAGGGTTATCACGGAAAAGGTTCCCCGGTAATAGCCGCGTTTCACACGCTGCATGTCCAAATATACCACCGCAAAGCCAAATTTTGCGGCAATGCGCTCCATGCCGGTGAGTACCAGTGTATCCTGATTGAGAAAAGTGGTCCAATATTGATCGTAATATCGCGGCGGACGCTGGTCGTTTATAAAACCGATCAGCATGGAGCGTCCTTCGTTTCGGTTTTTCACAATCGTACGAAAAGCTTCGCCCATTTCGATGCATTTGGGGGAAAAGCGCGAACGGATTTTCAGAAAAAAACGATCGAAGACACTGTTGTGTAATTGTTTGTAGATTTGACCCTGTACGATTTCGGGAGAAAGATAAAAACCGACGGAAGGCACATACTCCCAATTGCCGTAATGCCCGAGACTCATGAAGCACGAATTACCGTTTTTAGCCAATTCGTTGAGCAATTCCGGATTGTCAAACCTCATGCGTTGCTTCACTTCTTCATCCGAAATATGCAGTAACTTAATGGTTTCAACATAATAATCGCACAAGAAACGATAAAAGTCTTTTTCGATTTTCTCGATTTCGACTTTCCCTTTAAAAGGAAAGGCATTCGTGAGGTTTTTTCTGACCACTTTTCGCCGATAGCGGGCAATGTAGTAAAGAAAAAAATAAAGAGCATCCGACAAAACATACAGTACGGAAAGCGGCAAAAGGGCATGGAGATAAGAAATGCCGTACAATAAATAATAGCCTGCTACCGATTGTTTGTTTGTCTTTTTTTGCATGAAGGGTTATACTTTTTTAGTCGATAAAAACGGCTTCCATTGCCGAATGCTCGTTGTCCGGTTTCCCTACTTCTATTTCAACAAGCCGGTTTACCAACGAGGCATCGTAATCCGAAACCATGCGTACATAATTTTCGGTAAAGCCTATCATTTTCCGCCCGTGGCGGGTATGTTCGAAAAGCACTTTACGACGGGTTCCTTGTTGGCTGCCATAGAAGTGGAGCAGTTTTTTCTCCGAAATGTCGAGCAACGTCTTGCTGCGTTCGTGCTTTACCGTCGGCTTCACCACATACGGAATTTTCAGCGCCTGCGTACCCGGGCGTTCCGAATAGGTGAAAACGTGTAGTTGCGAAACGGGCAACGAATCGATGAATGCTGCACTTTCGGCAAAATAAGCATCCGTTTCGCCACGAACGCCCACGATGACATCCACGCCAATAAAAGCATCGGGCATCGCCTCTTTGATCATTTCGATTTTGTGACGGAACAGTGCCGTATCGTATTTTCGTTTCATGAGTTTGAGCACGGCATCGCTGCCTGACTGAAGGGGAATATGAAAATGAGGCGCAAACCGTTTTGAATCGGCAACAAAACGAATGATTTCGTCGGTCAGCAGATCAGGCTCGATCGACGAAATGCGGAATCGCTCAATCCCTTCTACTTCGTCGAGTGCACAGAGCAAATCGAGAAAACTTTCGTTTGTACTGCGTCCGAAATCGCCGATATTCACGCCGGTGAGTACAATTTCCTTTCCACCCTCTCCTACCGCTTCCCGAGCTTGCTGCACAAGCAGGGAAATGGGTGCATTGCGACTGCGGCCACGGGCAAAAGGGATGGTGCAATAGGTGCAAAAATAATCGCAACCGTCTTGTACCTTCAGGAAGTAGCGGGTGCGGTCGTCGGCCGACAGCGAAGGAACAAAGGTTTTTATCCGCTTGGTTTCGGAGACAACAATTTCGCTTCCGGTTTTTTTATCCAACGTATTGAGGTATTTCAGCACATCGTGTTTTTGTTCCGATCCCAATATCAGATCTACTCCTTCAATGTGGGCAATCTCGTCGGGTTTCAACTGAGCATAACATCCGGTAACCACCACAAAGGCTCCGGGATGTTGACGAATGATTTTGCGGATGGCTTGACGACCTTTTTTATCGGCCAGTTCCGTTACAGAACAGGTATTTATGACACAAATATCGGCTTTTTGTCCTTTTTGTGCGCGGCGGATTCCTGCCTGCGAGAGCTGTCGGCCAAGTGCCGAGGTTTCCGCAAAATTCAGTTTGCATCCCAACGTATAATAAACGGCGGTTTTATTTTCGAAAACGGAACGATCAATCATATAGGTATCACTGTATCAATAAATAAGAGGAATATAGCTCCTCTTTGTATCTCATTTGTTGATGAATAGCAACAAGGTATCCTTGTAAAGGATGTACAAAAATACAACAAATTGGCGCATTTGCCATGAGATTCTTTTTGTTATTCTCAAAGAACATCTTATTTTTGTGTATACTTGCTAATATAAAAAATGTGATTCGCCAAAATTTTATCAAACTTTACGAAAACAGCCTGAAAGAACACTGGGAATTGCCTGCGTTGAGCGATTATGCAGGAGGAACAACGCTCACTTACGGCGATCTTGCACAAAAGATTGCCCGGTTGCATGTGTTGTTTGATAAAATAGGTATTGAAAAAGGCGATAAAATAGCTTTGTCGGGCAAAAACCATTCGGCATGGTGCACGGTTTTTTTGGCCACCATTACTTATGGGGCTGTTATTGTCCCCGTTTTGTCTTATTTCCATCCGGAAAACATCGAGCATATCATTGAACATTCCGAATCGAAACTCGTTTTTATGGACGAATCGGTTTGGAGTCAGGTTACCAAAGGAAAAATAACCGTCCCCGTTTTCGAAATCCCTTCTTTCAAATTGTTTCAGTGTGACGATGAAAGCCTTTGGAAAATGGTAAACCGATGGGACGAGTTATGCGAAGAAAAATACCCCGACGGTTTCCGAAAAGAACAGGTGATTTATCCCGAAATCGACAATAGTGAAGTCATCTGTTTGAATTATACTTCGGGCACGCCGGGTTTTTGCAGAGGAGTGATGCTCACGGCAAATAATTTTGCAGGAAACGTTACGTTTGCCGACAAGGTGAATCTGCTATTTGAGGGCGAGCGCAATCTGGCTTTTTTACCCTTAGCCCATGCCTACGGTTGCACGTTCGATTTTCTTTACCCCCTTTCCGAAGGAGTACATATCACCTTGTTGGATACTATACCTTCCTTCCGAAATTTGGTTCAGGCGCTCCAAAAGGTCAAGTCTCACATCATTATTACTGTTCCGCTCACTTTTGAAAATATATACCACCGGAAGATTCTGCCTTTGATAAACAAACCGCTGATGAAGCTTTTGTTGCGTACGCCCTTGATAAACCGCCTGGTTTTGTGCAAAATGAGATGTTACCTGATGAACCTCTTCGGAGGAAATTTCAGGGAAGTCATTATAGGAGGGGCGGCATTGAACCGCGAAGTGGAGGCGTTTTTTTATCAATTGAAATTTCCTTTCACCGTGGGTTACGGCATGACGGAGTGTGCACCCCTCATTTCGTACGAGTCGCACCGAAATTTTGTTCCTACCTCTTGCGGGAAAGTTTTGGAAGGCATAATGGAAGCACGGATCGATTCTGCCGACCCGGAAAGGATTCCGGGAGAAATACAGGTGCGCGGGGAAAACGTAATGAAAGGATATTTCAAAAATCCGCAAGCTACTGCTGCCGCTTTCACAAAAGACGGATGGTTGAAAACGGGCGATTTAGGGGTGATGGATAAAGAGAAACGACTGTATATTAAAGGTATAATTAAGTCGATGTTGTTAGGACCAAACGGACAAAACATCTATCCCGAAGAAATCGAAGCGCGCTTAAACAGTTTGCCTTATGTTGCCGAGAGTCTGGTTGTTGAACGAAATGGAAAATTGGTTGCCTTGGTTTATCCCGATCATGAAGCCTTGAATGCCGACAACATACCGCAAGAAAAATTGCCGCAAATCATGGAAAGAAACCGAATGGCACTGAACCGGCAGCTTGCGCGTTACGAAAAAATAAGTAAAATAGAGATTTACAACGCCGAATTTGAGAAAACCCCTTCAAAAAACATCCGTCGTTACTTGTACCAATGAAATCTGCAGGGTTAAAAAATACTAAATTGCCGGTTTCTCAATAAAAAAGTTGCCCAAAAATATGCTATATAACATATAAATGATATATCTTTCCTCTATAAATCATAGATTATCAGCAGAATCTTTAAATTATATTATATTGATAATCAATAGTATTGTTATTTCCTCAGGGATAGAAAAAGACAAAGCAATAACATCCGTCTTCATTTCTGAAAAACGGGAACATAGAAAAAATAAAATACTTTCCTCTGCGAGCTTTCCTGTCTCACACGCGCTTTCATTGCCGGCACAGTCTGTTGTTCATTTTGCTTGCACGGGATAATATTTTTCGATATTTCGCCACAAAGATAAGGAACTGAGAAAGTGCCGGAAGAAACCACTCGGGGAGAGAGGTTTCTCACTCAGGCATTACTGCCTGTAAATTTCTATTGACATCAAAGGGTTGCTCTGTTCGCAATACGTTGAAAATGACGACGAGTATTTTGCGGGTTATAGCTAGTAAAGCTTTCTGCGATTTCATTCGTTTTGAGAGAAGATAGTACTTTTTACCCAAAAAAGTCTTCTTTGAGCGAGCTACCGACCAGGATACCTGAATAAGTATCTCTCGAAGATATTTGTTTCCGTGCATGGTCTTACGCGATTGTATCTTGCCGGCCGACTCATCATTTCGTGGACGCAATCCGGCCCAACCCACCAAATGGGAAGCTTTACCGAAAACGTTCATGTCATTGCCGATTTCGGAAAGTATACACATCGCACTGTAGGGTTGAATGCCCGGTATGGTACACAGCAACGAGATTTCCCTTGCAAAATATTCCTCCGCAAGTTCTTCTAAATGGTTAAGGCAAGCAGCCTGCTGTTTTTCCAACAAATCTATTTGTTCCATACACCCTTTGAGCATTTCAATATCGGTGGGATTGATCACTCCCTCTAAAGAGGCGGCAATGACCTGATGTCCATGTTTGTTTTTGGTACGCCCGTGAACCAGTCGGACAAGGTTGGACGGGTCTCGTTCCCCTGTGATAAGGGCTTCTATGACCTTACGCAACGATACATTGTTTCCCTGATTGGAAACATAGTTGCTGAAACGGATATTGCAGCGATGCAACTGATTGTCCATCTGTTGCTCAAGTCGAACCCTGCTTTTGGTTAGACGGCGGCACTGTCGGCTCAGTTGCCGCATCTGCTGTAAAATCCCTTCAGGAACAAAACTCCCTTTGATCAAATCTTTCTGAAGACATTCCGCTATCCACTGCGCATCTTTTACGTCGCTCTTGCGACCGGGTAGCTGTTTGATGAAATAAGGGTTGACCAGTTTTAACGAAAAATCCGATTCAAGAACATGCCATATAGGCATCCAGTAAATGCTGGTACTCTCCATCGCAACGCTTCCACAACCCCGCTCTATCAATGCTTCACGCAAAGCAGTCAAATCCGGGGTAAGCGTCCCATAACGTTTTTCTAAAATTCTTTTGCCTTGTT
>DBPW01000011.1:5380-5781 GCA_002305015.1 Bacteroidales bacterium UBA1410 | reverse complement strand
GTTTACAGAAAATGCAAACAAAAACCGGAACGATATAGAGCGTAGGAAGCGTACGAAGTGTAGGAAAGTGTAGGAAAGTTAGATGTGGAGCGGGTTTCAGGTGCATACCGAAGCGTAGGAAAGTGTAGGAAAGCGTAGGAAAGTGTAGGATTTGGGATTAAAAAGGAACTGTTTCCGAGAGGTCGTAGGGCAGAAAATGGCGGGGAAAGTGCGGCGAAAAGGTTGTGAAAAGCGGCGAACAAACGGGCAAGAGAGCCCGGGCGGAAAAAGGGGAAATTCGGCGAAAAGGTTGTGAGCGGCGGATTAGTCGTGAAAGACGTTGGGGCGGAGAGAGAGTCGGGGAAGCGTAGGAAGTCAGGGTACAGAGTATAGGAAGTGCAGAGCCGACTAGTTGGAGAAAA
>DBPW01000011.1:0-5358 GCA_002305015.1 Bacteroidales bacterium UBA1410 | reverse complement strand
AGCGGGTTTCAGGTGCATACCGAAGTGTAGGAAAGTGTAGGAAAGTGTAGGAAGTGCCTCGATTTTTGTGGCGTACGCTTGGATAAACCTCGATTTTCATGTACTTTTGCAAACGATGAGAAAAAAGGGATATATAGTTTGTCTTTTGTTGCTGTGGACAGTGGCTTCTTTTCCGCAGGCACACATTATTTTGCCCGATTCATCCCAGATTACGTTCGATCGCGATTCGTTGGATTTGTTGCCCCGTAAAAACCCATCGGCACCCGCCCCCAATGCTCGTTCTGCTTCGGATTCGGTGAAAGAGCAACCACGGTTCACCTCGTGGAAAATCGACGAGCGAACGGGCGAACGCTATCCGGCGCCTATGGATACCGCTTTGTATAATTATCAGCACACCACCTTGCCCGATGGCTATTCCGTGGCTGTAGGGCATTTGGGAAATTTGGGACTGCCTCTTTTTTCGAAAATATTCTTCGATCGTAAGGAGAAAAGTCAGTTTGTCTTTTACGACGCCTATTATCCCTATAATAAAGATCCCGAAAATCATTTGTTTCTAAATGTGCGCGTTCCTTATTCGCGTCTCAACTACCAAACGGCCGGGAGCACCGAGAACAAGGAAGAGCGGTTTGAGGGTCGTTTAACCATGAATTTCGGCAAAAAGCTGAATGTCGGATTCGATATCGATTATCCGTATGCACGAGGTTTTTATAATTCGCAATCGGCTAAACATATCGATTGGGTGTTTTACGGTAATTACTTGAGCGACCGATTTGAAGCACACGCGTATGCTTCAACGGCAAGCATTACCCATTACGAAAACGGCGGAATCACAGACGATCGTTTCATTACTCAGCCCGATTCCATCCAACAGGATTTCAAGACCCGAGACATTCCCACAAAATTTTCGCAAACATGGAATCGACTTAAAACCGATCAGTTTTACCTCACGGGGCGTTATAATCTGGGTTACCGAAAAGAACCGGTTAAAGACGATGAAAAGGGTGAATTTGTGCCTGTGGCAAGCATTATTCTCACATCGCGATATCGGCAGCAATACCGGCGTTTTCTATCCTACGATACGGCTTATGTCGATCAGGAAAAAACAATTCAGGCCATCGATACCGTTTATCGGCATCGTTTTTATTCCGGTGCGGTTGACGACAGCACCCATTATTCTTCCTTCAAAAACACGTTGGCTTTGTCCATGCGCGAAGGATTCAGGGATTGGGTGAAATTCGGCTTGACGGCTTTTGTGGAGCACGATTTGCGCAATTATTCCCTGCTCGACACCGTTGGTACGATGCGCACCACACACAAAGAGAATTCGGTTGTTGTCGGCGGCATTCTCAACAAACGTCAGGGCGAAAATCTGCGGTTTAACCTTCAGGCCGACCTGGGTGTGTTGGGGTATAATTTGGGAGAGTTCAGGGCAATGGGCAACGTAGAAACCGGCTTCAATATTGCCGGAAAGCGTACGGAAATAGTGGGCGAGGCTTATATTAAGAATTTGAAACCAAAATATTTGGAAGAAAATTATCACTCGAAATATTTTTGGTGGAATACCGATTTTGGCGATATCCGTCGTGTCTATGTCGGCGGAAAATTATTCATTCCTTTTACCAATACCACCGTGAGGGTGGGGGTGGAGAATTTGCAGAATTACCTCTATTTCGATGAAAATAAAGATCCTGTTCAAGAAGGAAACAATATTCAGGTATTGTCGGTGCGCGTGGATCAGGATTTGCAATTCGGGGTTTTCAATTGGAACAATCAGGTGGTTTACCAGGCTTCGAGCAATCAGTATGCCATTCCTGTTCCCACGTTGAGCTTGTATTCCAATCTGTTTCTGAAAACGAAAATCGTAAACGAACTTACGTTGCAGTTGGGCGTGGATGCCCATTATCATACCAAGTATTACGTTCCGGGATACGAACCGGCATTGCTTCAATTTTACAATCAGCGGGAAATGAAAATCGGCAATTTTCCCATCGCCACCGCTTATGCCAACGTGCATCTGAAGCAGACGCGCTTCTTTTTGATGTTCTACAACATTGCGTCTTACCTCATGGATCCCGATTATTTTTCGTTGCCTCATTATCCGGTAAATCCCCCTCTTTTTAAAATGGGCATTTCCGTTAATCTTTATAACTGATAACCGATAACAGGTTGATGACATGAAATCGAAGAAAACGATTTATCTCTATGTTTTCCTGCTCCTTGCCGTCATTGCAGTGATGGTGCAGCTGCGAAAGGCAAATGTTGAAAAACAGCCGGTCGTTCGCGATTATCCCCAGATTGTGAAGTCGGGCGTACTCAATGTGGCAACCGGATACAGCCCTGTCGGCTATTATGTTTCGGGCGATTCCGTTGCCGGCTTTCAATACGAATTGATTCGGGCTTTGGGAGATGCATGGGGATTGAAGGTGAATATATTTCTCGGGAACAGTCTCGACGAGAACCTGAAAGGGTTACTTTCGGGGAAATACGACCTTGTGGCTCAAAACATTCCGGTCAATACTCATCTACGGGATTCGTTTGCTTTTACCGAACCCATTACCTTGAATAAATTGGTATTGGTGCAACGCAAATCGGCATTCAACAACGGCGTCGAACCCATACGGCGGCATTTGGATTTGGCAAAAAAAATTCTCTGTGTTCCCAAGGGTTCTCCGGCAATTGTGCGTTTGGATAACCTTTCGCACGAAATTGGCGATACCATTTACGTTAAACAAGACGATAGGTATGAGGCCGAACAATTGGTAATGATGGTGGCTGCCGGCGAAATCGATTATACGGTGTGCGACGAAAAGTTGGCTGTGCGCATGGCAGAACGTTTGCCGGAAATCGATATCGATACCGATATCAGCTTCACGCAACTCGAATCGTGGGCAGTGCGAAAAGATTCGCCAATTTTGCTGGACAGCCTGAATGCGTGGCTCAACCGTTTTCGGAAAACGGAAAAGTTTCGGCAAATTTTCAACAGGTATTATTAGTAGGTTCTTAGGGCATCACGATTCCCCCTTTCTTCTCATTTCATGGGAGGTTGCGCTATTCCTTTATTCATTCGTTAGTCTTTCATACCTTCATTAATTCGCTGATGATGCCGTCGGAAATAAACATCCCTTTTCGGGTAAGTTTCAGAGCATTGTTTTGAAAAATCAGCAGACCTTCCGCGATAAATTTTTGTGCGCCATCGAGGCAATAGCGATACAGGGATTCCCCAAAACGGTTGTTTAATTCTAACGTATCGATTCCGTCACTGGTTCTCAATCGCGTGAGGATAAATTCGTTGTAATGTTGGAGAGGCGATAAATGCTCGGTTTCGCAGGACAGGTTCCCTGTGAGAACGCCCTTGAGATAATCGCTCAGCGAAGCCGTGTTCCATGAGCGGTTGCAGCCGTCGAAGGTGTGTGCCGAGGGGCCCAACCCCAGATATTTATCGCCTTTCCAGTACGACGAATTGTGCTGCGAAAAATATCCCGGTTTGGCAAAATTGGAGATTTCGTAATGGACGAAACCTTCCTCTTCGAGGGTATCGATGAGCTGAGTGAAAAAAGTTGAACTGAGTTCTTCATCCACCGGGTGGATTTTTCCTTTTTGGAGCAACTTATACAAAGGGGTGTTTTCTTCATACGTCAAATGGTAAGCCGAGATGTGCTGAACACCAAGAGCACATGCTTGTTGCAGGTTGTTTTGCCATATTTCGGGGGTTTGAGCAGGCAGCCCATACATCAAATCGATGCTGATGTTGTCGAAACCCTTTCGTTGACTCTCTTTTACCGCCCTTACGGCATCATGCGACGAGTGTCTTCGTCCCAGAAAGTTCAGTTCGTTGTCGTTGAAACTTTGGATGCCGATGCTGATACGGTTAAACGGAAGCCGGCGAAGCATGCCGACATATTCGGGGGAAAGATCGTCGGGATTGGCTTCCAACGTTACCTCGGAGAGGTTGTCCATTGAAAATTCGGCAAACAAGGCATCAAAAATCTTTTCGAAATGCTTCTGTTGCAAGCGCGAGGGTGTTCCTCCTCCAAAATAAACCGTCCGAACGGTTTCGTTTTCAAGCATTTGTTTGCGCAAACGGGCTTCCCTGCATACCGCTTCGGTAAATTCGTCGATATAGGTTTCGTCTGTTTGCGAATAAAAATCGCAATAGATGCATCGCGATTTGCAGAACGGAATATGAAGATAAATCCCTGCCAATATTATTTTTTTTCGTTAATGATTTCACGCACCAAAAGCGGTTCGTCGGTAGTGATGTAATCGACTTTCAGATCGATCATTTTTTCGATATCCTCGCGTTTGTTTACCGTCCACACGTTCACCTTCATCCCCAAATCGTGAGCCGATGTCACCCATTCCGGATGCTTATATATCACATTGAAATGATAATCGATACCTGCAGCACCCACAGCATGAAGGGCTTCAGGGGCAAGATCGCCGCTCAGATAATATACCTTTGCAGAGGGATCGAGAGCCCTCACCCGATTTATGAAATTCATTCCGAAAGAAATGTACTCCACCCGGTCGCAAAGATTTCGTTGATGAACGGCATCGATCACTTTTTTTGCCAGTTCATCTTCCCGTTCTTTTGCTTTGTGCGTTTTAAATTCGATAATCAGTTTTACGTTTTTGCATGGTTCGAATGCATCGAGATATTCTTCAAAAGTGGGCAACGATTCGCCATTGGCGAGGGTTACCTTTTTTAAGGCGGCAAGAGGACTTTCTTCAAGGGTTATCTTTTCGCCGTTTGCTATTGCGGTGGCATCGTGATAGACAACGGGCACGCCATCCGACGATAACCACAGATCGCATTCCGACCCATACACTCCAAGGGAATCGGCTTTCAGCAGGGCTGCAATGGAATTTTGTGCAGAACCGTCGGTTTTCCAATAACCGCGATGCGCAATAATTTGGGGCTGGGCGGCAATTTCTCCCACACAGAGCGTCAACAGCAAAAGAGAAACCGCTAACGTCAATTTTTTTCTCATGATTCGCAATTTTTTTAGTATGAATGTTCTTTCGAAGGGCAAATTTAAGGTTTAAATTTTTATAGTCATCTATATTTCAATTAAATTATCTATAAATCATACCCCATAATATTTAATTTTTTTTATTTGCTTATCCCGATATATACATACGTAAGCCATGGGTTCGAAAATTTTATAGGAAATAAATTTGCATGTAATTTGCAACTCTTTTGATTGGAATTTGGCAAAACTTGGCAAAACTTGGCAAAAAACAAGGTAAATGAGCACCCAAAAATGGCCTAAAACTGCAATAAAAAAAGCCTTGACAATCCATCTCATAAATTGATTATCAAAGCTTTTATTAGTGGTGGGCGTTGACGGATTCGAA
>DBPW01000039.1:12711-12951 GCA_002305015.1 Bacteroidales bacterium UBA1410 | reverse complement strand
GGTGGTGCCGTTGGGGCCCAATGTGGATGGGTTTGAAAAAGATTTACAGGAATTTCTGGGTGAGGGGGTGCACATAGTGGCATTGAGTGCGGGAACGGCAGCCATTCACCTGGGACTGGTGCAGCTGGGGGTGACGCAGGGCGATGAGGTGATCTGCCAAAGTTTCACCTTTTCGGCATCGGCTAACCCGATTACGTATCAAGGGGGAAAGCCGGTGTTTGTGGGCAGCGAGCCGGATAC
>DBPW01000039.1:0-12614 GCA_002305015.1 Bacteroidales bacterium UBA1410 | reverse complement strand
ATACGGGATTCCGGTGCTGGAGGATGCGGCGGAAGCGCTGGGATCGGAATACCGCGGGCGGAAGTGCGGTACGTTCGGAGAATTTGCCTGCCTGTCGTTCAACGGCAACAAGATGATTACCACGTCGGGCGGCGGGGCGTTGGTGTGCCGCACAGCGGAAGAGGCAGCGCGGACAAAGTTTTTTGCCACGCAGGCGCGGGATAAGGCGCCGCATTATCAGCATTCGCATATCGGGTACAATTACCGCATGAGCAACATTTGTGCGGGTATCGGGCGCGGACAGATGTATGTGCTGGAGGATCACATTGCGCGCCGAAGGGAGATTAACCAACTGTACCGCACGTTGCTGCAGGATGTGCCGGGCATTGCGTTTCATACAAATCCGAATGAGGATTTCGACTCGAACTACTGGCTGACGTGTATTGTGGTAAATGCAGACGTGACGGGGTTTACACGCGAAGAGGTGCGGCTGAGGATGGAGCAGGAGAACATTGAAACCCGCCCGCTGTGGAAGCCGATGCACTTGCAGCCGGTATTTGCGGATTGTCCTTACTATGGCGACAATACGGAGGGGAGGTTGTTTGACGACGGCCTTTGCCTGCCGTCGGGTCCCGCGCTCACCAACGAGGACATTGCACGCGTTGCCACCATCATCAAAGAGATGTACTAATCACCATTCGCCAACCTTCATCCATTATCCAACAATCATCTGATAATTGTAATCTTTATCCAGTAATTTAACCATGTTTGATGTAAACGATTTTATTGAAAATTTACGAAATGGGGAACTATGGATTGCATATCTCCTATTATTTGTTCCGATAATTTATTCTTGCATTAAAAAAGATTACAACAAGAATCCACGACAGAAGTCTATTGTCAATTAATGATAGCAATGGATTTAAACTATATCACCAAAGATAAATTGGAAAGGCTGAAACCTGTAATACTAAAAATTTCAAACCAGTTGAATGGATTGAAAAAGTCGTTAAATCGTAACACGTGAAGAGAAACGAGTAAACGAGTAAAAAAGTAACGCGTTACGAATAAGAAGATGAATTCGCATAAAGATTTGTACAATATGGGAAAAAAAGGAAAAGATATTATTCAGGCCAAAGGATTCACTATTGAAGTTATTACAAATGATTTTGTAAATGATTTTATTTCATTGACTGATATTGCAAAATATAAGAGTGATGAGCCTAACGATGTGATTAAAAATTGGATGAGAAGTAAAGATACCATCGAATTTTTAGGTCTTTGGGAGCTATTGAATAATCCCAATTTTAAACCCGTCGAATTCGACGGGTTTAAAAAAGAAGCAGGTTATAATGCGTTCACCATGTCTCCAAAAAAATGGATTGAAAACACAAATGCTATTGGACTTATCTCCAGAGCTGGACGAAATGGCGGAACTTTTGCTCATAAAGACATCGCTTTCGAATTTGCTTCGTGGATCTCGGCTGAATTCAAACTCTATATAATTAAAGATTATGAGCGTTTAAAACAAGATGAAACCAATCGGCTGTCTTTAGCTTGGAATGTAAAAAGAGAGATATCCAAATTAAATTATAAAATACATACGGAAGCAGTTAAAACATATTTAATCCCGAAAGAATTATCAAAATATCATCAAAGCATAACCTATGCTTCTGAAGCAGACGTATTGAATGTGGCTTTATTTGGAATGACAGCAAAAGAATGGCGCGAGCAAAATCCCGATTTGAAAGGTAATTTGAGAGATTATGCGTCTATTCCTCAATTATTGGTTTTAGCCAATATGGAGAGTTATAATGCAATTCTTATAAAACAAGGAATTTCCCAGCGGGAGAGGCTTCTTTTACTCAATAAAATGGCGATAGAACAATTGAAAATTATAGAGAATCATCACGGGAAACTTCTTCCCTGAAAGTACAATTATCCCGTGATTGTTTCCACCCAGGCTTGGAGCATATTTGCCATTTTGACACTTGCATTGGTTGCAACATACAGCCTTAAATTCAAGTTGATGAAACAACCACAAATATGAGCAAGGTAATTCTCCATAAAACATCATTTAACTCAACAATAGTATATCTGTGCTTTGCAGGTACAAGAAATCATGTTCAAAAAGACGACGGTAAATCCACAATCTGTCCGACATCATATATGCACTCTAATCACATACTGTTACTGTCATAAAAAAGGATAGTTCACACAAATGACTAACTGTAATCTAAATGCAGATGAAAAAAATTCGAAAACAAATTATTGGCGATATCAATAACACCAATGCAATTATCATAAATGGCGATGTATCGATAGATCAACAAATATTTGATAACATTCAAAATTTATTAATCGAGATTCTACGAAAAGATTTCGAGAGATTTTCTGCTGATGCAATAAATATTGCTAAAGGTGAACTTAATAAACTTATAACGAGTATCTTTGAAAGATTAGTAAAAGATCAACAAGAAAAATTAATAGAAAAGTTTAATAATCCCTCAATCCAAGTCTTTTTGCACGATACTCTTATTGGTTATATTTCTAATGAGGATGAAATAATGAAAGAATTTATTATTGACATCTTGATAGATAGACTAAAGATTGATAATAATAGTACTGAAAAAGCTATCTTAAATGAAGCTATAAAACTCATTCCTAATCTTAATATGTCAACTTCAAGTCTGATAGCTTTGATGAATCTTAGACATTATGTTGTATCCACTAATCACTCATTTATGCTTGAAAGTTTTTTTAGACAACTATCGCCGATTATAAATATCTCTTGCAATATAAATAAAATTGACATAGAATATATTATAGAAAATAAGTGTACAAAAACAATATCCGGAATCTTTCCTATCGACACCTATGAAAATCATTTACTAAAACAGTATGATTTATATTTCAGACAAATAGGTACTCGAGAAGAATTAGAGAAATTCAGTGAAATTCATCCGGAAATTATGCATCGAGTTAATAATGATGGAACCTCTATGTTTTATTATATAGATTCTGAAATGAACTACTGGAAATTCAGTGATGCTAATTGCAAATTATTTTACAAAAGGTTAAGAGATAGACAACAGGAATATCTCATTCCTCTTGTTGAAGAACTCAAGAAAACCAAACCGCTATTTACAGAAAAACAGGTTCGTGAGTATCTTTGTAATATTAATCAGAATTGGGAATGCGCATGTAAACTATTAAATTGTTTAGAACTAAAAACACTGGATTTAAGTATTTTAGGCAGTTATATTGGAAGTAAAATAATTAACAAATTCACAAATACCCCATCTCTGTCCATTTCGAGTTTGTCAAATCCTATCGCACTATGAATATAATTGAGTTTATTAAAGAAAACCAAGTTTGGGTAGTTCCAATAATTGTGGCAGTATTATCAGGTATAATAGCAGGCATATTCAATTTGTTAAGCAAAAATGGAAAATATCATAAACAAAAAATGGGCAATATCAATAATAGTAATATCATTGACATTAATGGGGATTTGAACAGCAAAAAAAATAAATTAAAATAATTAATATGCAGATGGGATTTAAACGGCTATTGGCTAGTCTTCACAATATAATTGCAAATATATATTGTTTCTTTTCAAAATTCATNNTTATGAGCGTTTAAAACAAGATGAGACCAATCGGCTGTCTTTAGCTTGGAATGTAAAAAGAGAGATATCCAAATTAAATTATAAAATACATACAGAGGCAGTTAAAACATATTTAATTACGAAAGAATTATCAAAATATCATCAAAGCATAACCTATGCTTCTGAAGCAGACGTATTGAATGTGGCTTTATTTGGAATGACAGCAAAAGAATGGCGCGAGCAAAATCCCGATTTGAAAGGTAATTTGAGAGATTATGCGTCTATTCCTCAATTATTGGTTTTAGCCAATATGGAGAGTTATAATGCAATTCTTATAAAACAAGGAATTCCCCAACCGGAAAGGCTTCTTTTACTCAATAAAATGGCGATAGAGCAATTAAAAGTTATAGAGAATCATCAGGGGAGACTCCTTTCTTGAAAGTACAATTATCCCGTGATTGTATCCACCCAGGCTTGGAGCATATTTGCCATTTTGGCACTTGCATTGGTTGCCATATACAGCCTAAAATTCAAGTTGATGAAACAAACAGCAATCACAAACAAAAGACGGAAAACCGCATGAGAGAATTTATCTACTATGTTTCAATATAATGGATGATATTCAGAAGTGGCAACTTACCAAGAACTTATAAAATCGAATAATCCATTACTTTTGCACTTGCAGCCGTTGTTTGTGGATTGCTCTTACTATATCAAAGAGATGTACTAATCGCCATTTTCTAACCTCCAATTTCATCCTCTGTTTTGAGTACGATATTAATTTTTGTTTTATATTTGTAAAAAATTAGAGAAGCACAAATGAAAAAGTTCGTTGAAGAATATCTGTCGAACAGGGTATTGTCGCGTTTTTCGATACTGGTTATCGACGTGGCCATCGTTGTTTCTTCGTGCCTGTTGACGTATTTCTTGCGTTACGGCTTCGACGGATTCAGTACGAACGTGCGCATGGAGGGGTTTTGGATTACCCTGGTGCTGGTGGTGTTCAACGTGATCTTCTTTATGGTGTTTCGCACCTTCAGCGGTATCTTGCGATTCTCGGCTTTCACCGACTTGCTGAAGATCGTTTATTCGCTTACGCTGGGTTACGGCTTGTCGTATATCCTGCTGAAAACGTTCTCGTTTTATCATCCGCCATTTACTATTTCGGAAACGTTGTTTTTCTCTACTTATCTGCTCAACATGATGTTGATGGTGTTTTCGCGGATATGCATCAAGGAGTTTTACGAATATGTGACGCATCAGTCCAAAACGCTGGACAATGTGTTCGTTTACGGCACGAAAGAGGGGGGCATAAGCATTGCGCGCTCGCTGAACGGCAATCCCGAATTTAATTACCGCGTGGCGGGGTTTATCTCGGACGAAGTGCGGATGATCGGGAAGACGCTGATAGGGGTGAATGTGTATGCCAACGACGACAGGCTGTTTGACGTGATGGAGAAAAAGGGGGTGAATACGGTGATTGTGTCGCCTCAAAAGATTGAGGAGGTGCAAAACACGCCGCTGCTCGACCGGTTTCTCGAACGGAACATTACCTTGCTGACCACGCCGCCGCTGAGCGATTTAAATGGGGAGTTGACGAGGAAGTCGCAGCTGAGGGAGATTGAGATTGAGGATTTGCTGCCGCGCGAACCGATACGGATAAACATGCAGCACATTGCTTCGCACATTGAGGGGAAGCGGGTGATGGTGACGGGGGCGGCGGGATCCATCGGCAGCGAGATTGTGCGACAGGTGGCGGCTTTTAATCCGTACACGATTGTTTTGGTGGATCAGGCCGAGACGCCGTTGCACGATATGCGGCTGGAGATGAAGGAGAAGTGGTGTGAGGTGGATACGCAGATTTTTGTGGCGGATGTGGCGAACGGTTCGCGCATGGAGCGGATTTTTGAGGAGACGCGGCCGCAATATATTTTTCATGCGGCGGCTTACAAGCATGTGCCGATGATGGAGGAGAACGTGTCGGAGTCGATTCAGACGAACGTGCAGGGAACGAAAATTCTGGCGGATCTGGCGGTGAAATACAAGGTGGAGAAGTTTGTGATGATCTCCACGGACAAGGCGGTGAACCCGTCGAACGTGATGGGGTGCTCGAAGCGGATTTGCGAGATTTATATTCAGTCGCTGGCGAAGTACTTGCAGCGGCAGGGAGGGCACTCGGTGCAGTTTATCACCACGCGCTTCGGCAACGTACTGGGCTCCAACGGGTCGGTGATTCCGCTGTTTAAGGAGCAGATTCGGAAAGGGGGACCGGTGACGGTGACGCATCCGGAAATCATCCGCTATTTCATGACGATTCCCGAGGCGTGTCAGCTGGTGCTGGAAGCGGGCTCGATGGGCAACGGTGGCGAGATCTACGTGTTTGATATGGGTAAACCGGTGAAAATAGTGGATCTGGCCAAGAGGATGATCGCGCTTTCGGGACGCAAGGAGGTGCAAATACGGTTCACGGGGCTGCGGCCGGGCGAGAAGCTGTATGAGGAGCTGCTGAACGTGGAGGAGTATACCAAGCCGACGCACCACGAGAAAATTATGATTGCCGACGTGCGGGTGTACGAATATGAGGTGGTGAAGGAGGAGATCGAGGAGCTGATACGCATTTCGTATGAATATGACGACAGGAAGACGGTGAGGAAGATGAAGGAGATTGTGCCGGAATTTCACAGCCTCAACTCGCCCTACGCTTCGCTGGACAAGACTTCTCCGGCACTTTCGGACTTGGACGATACCGAGCCGGCCGAAAACGTTGCGCACCCCGATAAGGACGATATCTTCCTCCTGAATAATCCCAACCAACCCAACAACCCCCACCATCCCGGCCACTTCGGACACTCCGGCGATTCCTACTCTGCCAACCCTTAAATTTCCACCTACTCCCATCTAAGAATCCGTTTGTCACAAAAATCAACTTCCTCTGCCAACCCTTAAATTTCAACCCTCTCCCATCTTTACTCCAACCACCAACTACAAGCGCTTAAATCTCAACACGCTCCCCTACGCTCACTTCAAGCCGTTCTCACCACATATCTCATATAAATCCTACGTTTTTGGTGTGTAATTGTTACCATGAAAACTTTATTCCTTGAAAAAATTCTTTTGAAGCCAATATTTATACATCGGATCTAAAAACGATAATTCTTCTCCCGTATCATCCAGTATCTCATTTTCGATCAATAGCCGTTTAAGTCGCACCACATTGGCGGAAGTGCCCAATCGATATTTCTCGAGGGTTTCTTTCGCCGTCAACTGTTTTTCTCCTGCTAAAACAGCTTTCAGCAAATGAATCTGAAAGGAAGACAATTTTTCCGTGCTGTTGGCAAACAGAAGGCTGAGTTGATCGATGATATCTTCGTGTGCCGAGAGTATAATTTCTTGAGAGCATGCGTCCTTTGTCCGAAACCATGCTTGCTGAGCTAATTGCTGCACATAATAGGGGTGATTGTCGGTCAGTTGAGCGATTAATCGGGCATTTTCGATCGAAAGCTTTTTTCCGGTATCTTCGAAACGTTTACAGAGGAAAACAATCCATTCCTTTTCGGGAATTTTATCCAGGAGCATGAGATCGCCAAATTTGTAAAACGGCCGTGAAGGATTACTGAAGATATCCAACAGCATGTGGCGTTTGCTGCCATAAAGGCAATAGGCGACATTATGATGATGCTGCCAATGCGAACGCAGCTTTTGTTGAAATGCTTCGGGATCGGAGAAGTGCATGATATTTTGAAATTCATCGATACAAACGACGAGTTGCATATTTTTTTTCTGTGCTATATTTTCCGCTAAATCAAGAATGTCATCCGGTTGCTTTTCCAATTCCTTCCAACCGATACCGAAGGAAAGGTCGGTTTTTATTTTTGCTTTCGCAGATTGCGCCGGCTTGTTTTACCAATGAAGTTTTGCCCCATCGGCGAGGCGAGATGAGAATGGTAGNNCGATTTGTCAATTATTTTAAAAATTCTAAGACCATTGATTTTAATTTTAACTTGAAAGTCCGGTTTTTTCCGTACCTTTGAGAAAGATTTAAAACAGAATGAAGAAATATCTGGAAGATTTTCACAAAATGAAATTATTTCGGTTGCAAGACGTCGTGTGAGCTACCCCTTTTTAGGACAGTCTTTGATTAGACTGCTAAATTAGTGATTTATGTATACAATGTTATGATGAAAGAAAAATCTTTCTGATTACGTTAAAAAACATTACTAAACTCAAAAATCCTTGTTTGAGTTTAGTAATAACTAAACTTTATGCGTACATTTGCAACCGAAATATTTGATATAGTAAAAGGCAGGCAGGTTTTTGAAAAATTGCTGGTTAATGGAATATGTTTAATCGATGAGTTTGAAAAGGAAATTAAACAGAAAAAACAGTATATTTCGGAATTAACTACAATTTTCGCCTACATGGATTTATACGCAAATGGCAGCTCTTTACCTAATACTAAATTCCGAGAAATAAAAGGAAGTAATTCAGCTGTAAAACGATATGAATTTAAAAGCAAACATTTAAGGGTTTATGTGTTCAACATTCCGGGAGGTAAAATGGTTGTAATGGGAGGATATAAAAATACTCAAGCAGCCGATATCCGAACTTTTCATTCGATAGTAGATGAATATCTTTCGGAAACAAAACATAGAAAATTATGAAAAGAGAAGAACTTATTCAATCTAAAGAATATTGGATTACCAAAATTCAAATCGATTTGTTCAACGAAGTTGAAGCTTACATGAAAGCAAATAATCTCACTCGCACTCAATTCGCTGAAAAATTGGGGGTATCCAAAGGTTACATTAGCCAAATTCTTAATGGCGAAGCCGATCATCGAATTTCCAAATTAGTAGAATTGGCATTATCTATCGGTCTAGTTCCTTCTGTTTCTTTTGAAAAAATGGAAGATGTGATGCGTCGCGATAAGGCAGGATATTATAACATATCTTACAATGATATAGAACGAAGCAAAAACATATTGGCTAATTCAGGATATTTATTTTCGAACAAACCTGTTTCAAAATGTAGAGATCATAATATTTCTGACAAACATAATGGCTGGGAGAGTGTAGATGCCAGCGCCAATAATTCTCAAACAAAGATTGCATCATGATTGCCAAAAGATCAGATTTAATATTAAAGAAATTTGTAATTGTTGAAAGTCGTCTTTCATTTATATTGCCTACCGAAGTCGAAGAAAATAACCCTATTGACATTTTAAACTCCTATCCTGTAGATATAGACTTTCGTATTGAACAAGATATTACCGAGGAGATTTACAGAATTGTAGCTTCAGTAAATATTAATGCAAACAATGAAGAAAATATGCCGGGTTATTCCATAACGACTACCGGTATGTGTTTTTTTGAATTCGACAAAACAGCCGTATTATCCAAAGATCAAAAAATCCAGATGCTTCAAATTTCTGGATTAAGTATATGCATCACAAATTTGCGATCCTACATTGCAAATCAAACTTCCTATTTCCCTTGGGGCAGTTATTCCTTTTATGCTGTGGATGTTCAGGATTTATTAAAGTCCAAAGAAAATTCTTCAAACGAAAATTGAGTCCCCTCCGACAACCTCATTTAGAGTAATTTTTTACAAAAATTATTTGATTATCTGTTGATTACAATTATCAAAATAGTTAAAAACGACTTTTTGGAGGGGACTCAATGATTATTTTTGTAATAATGAACGAAACTACCAATTTCATTTTTAAATGATCAACATGTCGTTTTAGAATCGCTTACTTCTGTTATGCAATGAACATTCATGAAATACTAAAGAAACCGGAAGGTCGTCGGTTGGAGTGATTGCTCCGGTTTTTAAATTGCTCGGAATCATCGATCAATGGGGAAATGGTTTGAAATTGATTGCCGACGAACTGAAAGCATATCCTGAAATAGAATTTCGCTGGAAAGAAGTCGGGTTATCTTTTCAAGTCCAATTTGTTAAAAGGAACTTTAAGGCAGAGATAGAATCGAGGCAAGAGTTAGGGCAAGAGTTTGGGCAAGAGTTAGGGCAAGAGTTTGGGCAAGAGTTAGGGCAAGAGCGTAAAGAAAAAACGATGTTTACTTTTATATTGATTCACCTCCAACAAGAATCCCTATCGCGTAGCGAATTGGCAAATGCGTTAGGATTGAAAACGATATCCGGCCATTTAAACAGAACAATTGCAAAGTTGAAGGAGCATGGGTTGATTAAATTTACAATTCCCGATAAGCCCAATCATCCTGATCAGAAATTCAGGATAACGGAGCGTGGAATTGTTTTTATAGAACTTGTGAAAAAGTGAATGGAAAATTATGCTAACGAATGTTGATCGGCGAGAGGAAGAAAAAAATATTTCACGCAGATGTTCGCAGATTAATGCGCAAATATATACAGATAAGCGCAGAAAAAAATCAGCGTAGATTAGCGAGAAAGAAATTTATTTCACGCAGATGTTCGCAGATTGAAAACGCAGATAAAAATTAATTGATAATGGATAATGCAGAATGAACAATTTTCGGATTGAAAGATTTAACGATATCGATCGTTACCTTGGATCAAACGGACAAAATAGCGGCAGGGGATAAAACGATCGAAGTGGTACCTTTGCATGTGTTGGATTTCGAGCAGCTATGGAAAAACAGGATAATATCGCTCAAAGGATCCCGCCGCTATCGCACCAAAGGGTACCGGTTATATCAGTGTCAACAAGATAATTTTGTGGTTGCAACCCGAAAAAAATGAAAATAGGATGTATATTTGTGGTTGTAACCCGAAATTCATCATAATATGATAGCAAGAGATTCTTATCCTTGCTCTATGCCACCATGGGATATAAGGATCGGAAAAATAAACATTTCTATTTATATTTCATATCTTTGCCTAAAGACTCGCTGTTATCGATGACGAATAAAAATTTTTCTACAACGAAGCCGGTATGCGTTTAAATGAATTTGAGATAGATACGATAAAGAAATTGGCGAAGAAACATTTCGGGGACGGAACCTCCGTTTACCTGTTTGGTTCGAGAACCGACGATAGGAAAAAAGGCGGGGATATTGACCTGTTTATTGGCAACGACAACGAGGAGGTATTGACTCTTGAGGCAAAAGTGGGGTTTCCGGCAGAGCTCAAAACAAAAATCGGCGACCGGAAAATCGATGTAGTTTTTGACAATGCCAATACGAGACAAAAAGATAGCTTTTACCGTTCGATTATTCGCGACCGGGTAAAATTGTAATCTGATCGTTCGACCAATATATATGCAAAATCAATCGGAAAATAGGAATAAACTGACAGAGGCGGTTCAACTCTGTACCATTCATAGCGAGCGCATGCGTTTTGCCTGGGAGAAAGTGAAAAACCATTTTCCCCTGGATAAAGAAAAATATAAGCAGTTGCAACCGGAAGAATTGAGTTTTATGGACCAGCTGATTTTTCGTTTTTCGAAACTTCAGGATAGTATGGGTGGAAAATTGTTCCCTTCAATTCTGGAGAATCTGGGGGAGGATATCAGGGAATTGCCTTTTATTGACCGACTGGCAAAACTCGAGAAGTTGAATGTCATTGGAAGTGCCGATGAATGGATGGCGCTCCGCGAAACAAGAAACATTGTTACACTCGAATATTCTTTCATTACCGATGAAATAATTGAGGGGCTGAACTTGTTGGGTAAGCATCAGCAAGTGATATTGGATATATTAGAAGAAGTGAAAGATTTCGTCAAAAACCGGTTTGAACTTCCGGAATAAAAGCCATACACCATGCAAGACAGAAGCGAAATATTGAAACGAATAAAAGAAACATTGCAGCGGGTTGCTCCTGATGCACAAAGTATTGTTTACGGGAGCCGGGCCCGAGGTGATTTTCGACCGGACAGTGATATTGACTTACTAATCATTGTAGATAAAGAGCGATTGTCGGTAAAAGAAGAACAGCAAATCACCATACCACTTTATGAGATAGAAATAGAAACGGGTGTCCCCATCAGTCCGATGATTGTTTTAAAAAAGAATTGGGAAAAAAGACCATTTAAAACGCCTTTCCAAATCAATATCATGAACGAAGGCATTGCTCTATGAAAGAAAATTTTTTTTCTTTTACTGAATTGCCTACCTTTGCGAGAAAATCATGCTTTACTTTACAATCGAATTAATACTATTGATTTGTAAATAATGAGTGAACTTCAGAATAAATCGGAAATTAATTACGAATCGGCTCGATATTTGCACGACCGAGGGAATTATCCTTCAGTTGCTCATTGTGCTTATTATAGTTGTTATCAGTTATTACGTCATATTTGGCTTTATTCGTTAATGAAATCAGAAACTGATTTGAATTTTATCATAAATAAGCATAAAGGTAACAAAGCACAGATAAAAGGAAGTCACGAAACGCTGATTAACGAAATTCAAAAATATATCAAAGAAAACAATTATGACGATTTTCGCGTTATAAATAAATCGATAGGCCAATTAAGGAAATTGAGAATTTCTGCCGATTATGAAGATAATAGCTTTTTATATAACGATAGTTTAAAAGCCATTGAGTTATCAAAAAGAATCAGACCTATATTAAAAAAATATTAATATGACATCGAGTGAATTTATTATATCAAAATTAAAATCGTTTATAAACGAATTCCCCGGAACTCGTGTTCGTTATGAACATGATGAGAAATCGAATACCCACTTTATCGAAGTTGTCCCTAATGAGGTTTATCATTTTGACAATAAGTACATTCAATGGGAAAGTAAGTTTTTTGACGAGTTCACTGAACAATTTCCTTCGGAAATCATCTGTTTTATATCGGATGATGCATTAGTTGGCATCGATAAAGTCGATTTTGAGATTAGAGGATCGAAATATTTCCCAACATATTCTACAAATAATCAAATTATAAAAATTCCTATCGAAAAAAATACACTGGATATTTTTAATTCTTTTCGAAAAAATGTAAGCATAAAATTTACCGTCAATAATAACTTAACTTTCTTCCCTGATAATTTAGCATTAACCGTATAATTAA
>DBPW01000042.1 GCA_002305015.1 Bacteroidales bacterium UBA1410 | reverse complement strand
ACAATTAAAAAAAATTTCTAAGGTTAAACCTGAAACACCAATTTCTCCTATCGAGATAAAGAATGGAAAAATAAGTATAGATAATCATTTGATAACGGGTGGAAGAACTGAAGTTCCGTGGTGGAATGGAAAATTAAGGAACAATTATTTGTCCAAAGCAAAACCACATATTACCCGTTTTGTTCCCGGTCGTGAAGGATTAGGCCTTACAGACAAAATTGATTCGGTGATTGCTTTTATGAAAGAAAATCATCTCGCGGTTCTCGATCATAATTATGGTTTATGGTATGATAGACGGAGGGATGACCATCAGCGTATAAGGCGAAAAAATGGAGATGTGTGGGGCCCGTTTTATGAACAAGCTTTTGCTCGCAGTGGAAAAGGAACAGCATGGGATGGCTTAAGCAAATACGATTTAAATAAACCGAATGCATGGTATTGGTCGAGATTAAAAGAATTTGCCGACAAAGCTGCTCAAGATGGTATCCTTCTTTTTCATGAAAACTATTTTCAGCATAACATCCTTGAAGCGGGTGCACACTGGGTAGATTGTCCTTGGCGAACAGCCAACAATATCAACGCTACCGGATTTCCTGAACCGGTTCCTTTTGCCGGAGATAAAAGAATATTTATGGCGGATATGTTTTATGACATTACTCATCCCGAAAGAAGAGAATTGCATAAAAAATACATCAGACAATGTTTGGATGCATTTAGCGAAAATAAAAATGTGGTGCAGTTAACCGGTGCCGAATTTACCGGTCCGTTGCATTTTGTTCAATTCTGGATAGACGAAATCCGGGAATGGAAAAAAGAAACCGGTAAAGATGCCCTGATTGCACTAAGTGCAACCAAGGATGTTCAGGATGCGATGTTGTCGGATTCCGAAAGAGCTTCCGCGGTAGATATTATAGATATTCGTTATTGGCATTATAAAGATAACGGTTCGCTTTATGCTCCGGAAGGAGGTAAAAATTTAGCCCCACGTCAACATGCCAGATTAATGAAGGTTGGTAAGGTGACATTTAAAGATGCTTACAGAGCTGTGAGTGAATATCGCAAAAGATATCCGCAGAAGGCCGTTACCTATTTTGCCCAAAATTATCCTGAAATGGCATGGGCAGTTTTTATGGCCGGGGGATCGTTGCCGAGCCTTCCGTCTATCGATGATCCTTCTTTTTTGGAAGACGCTTTAAAAATGGATATTACTGATACAGCAAGTAATGGTTATTACCGATTGGGAAAATCCGATATAGGGGCTATTATTTATTTAGAGGACGAGCATCCTGAAGTACTTATACCTCTCGAAACGGGATTATACCAATTAAAATCTGTCAATGAAGTAACAGGTAAGGTTTCGATTATAGAAAATAAAATAAGGGTAAAAAACCAATATATATTGCACCCTTCGGGAGAAAAAAACAGCATATATTGGTTCAAGCGAATCGAACGCTAATTTTTTATGTTTTAAAACATATTTATCAATTTTTTCTATTCTAATACCAAATACTACCAGTTTTTTGGGAGTATGTCTTTTATGTTTGCAGAAAGAAAAATGCAAAACAATAAAACGATTTACTTTCCATGATTACTAATAATCAATCCAACGTGAGTTACCTGAATGCAGCAGATAGGGATGCGTCATACTTATTAGGTGAGTTTCAAAAAGGGAATATTGAAGCGTTTTCGCAATTATACGATTTATATGCAAATGTTCTTTTTAATTATGGATGCAAGTTGACTAATGACCGTGAATTATTAAAAGATTGTATTCATGATGTATTTATTAAAATTTACAATAAACGAGAAGAATTGCATAATGTTTTGAATTTCAAATCCTATCTGTTTGTATCCTTAAAGAACAAGTTATATGACGAGATGAGAAAGAATAATCATCTTACTGAAAAACAAATTGATGATTATCAACCGCTTGCTCCGGATAATGTTGAAGCCGATTATATTTCTTCAGAAAAAAAAGAGTGGTTAAATCATAAAGTTATGTTTTTATTGGGTAAATTATCTTCTCGCCAGCGAGAAGCTATCACCCTTTACTATCTTGAGGAACGAAAATATGACGATATCTGTACTATTATGGGGATCAATTATCAGTCTTTGAGAAATCTTATTCATAGAGGGTTAGCAAGGTTACGTGCACTTGCCATTTAAATTGATGAAAGAAGGATGAATAAATGAGTACATTCTGTTTTTGTGTTTCGTCTTAGAAAAAATGCAAACAGAGTAATTCGTGAAAAAATACGAAGTAACCGATTTCTTAGTCAACGAAAGTTTTCTGGATTATGTAATTAATAAATCCGATGCCGGCGTTGATTATTGGGAAAGGACAGCAAGGGATGAACATCCCGAACTTGCCGATATAGCCGAAAAAGCCAAAAAAATTATCTTGTTTGAAAACGAGGATAAATCGTGTTTGATGCAGGATGAATCTGAAGATTTAAAAAAAAGGATTTTTTATTCCATTCAGAAAAACAAGACGATCTAATACAAAATCAGCTGACAATTTATTTTTCGTAGGTAGAGGAAAAGATTTTCTTTAGTTGTTCTTAATTGAAGTTTGAAGATTAATCCCTGATGAGATTGAGAAAAACTCCGAAAATGTTTGGATTCCCTTGAAAAAATTGTACTTTTGTATTCCGAAAAATCAACATATCGGTTGAGGTTTGCTCGGATGGTGGAATCGGTAGACACGCAAGACTTAAAATCTTGTGACCATTGCGGTTGTGCGGGTTCAAGTCCCGCTCCGAGTACAGGATTAAAAATATAAAAAAAGGATTCACTTCAAAACGCGAATGAATCCTTTTTTTATATAGGTATTCAAACGATAGTTCCGGATTCGGATCGATACGCTGCCTTCACCTGTGTTTTGAATGGCAGTTTTTTTATTATTGTCGAATTACTTTTGTTTGAGTTTCTTTGAGCGGGTTACAATTTTTAACCATAAATATCCCACAATCATCGAAAAACCGGAAGTAACGAGTACGGCAAGCTTGGCTGTATCTTGAATATTTTTATCGGAGAAAGCAAGCGTTGAAACAAATATCGACATGGTAAATCCAATTCCGGCAAGAATTCCTACTCCCATAAATTGAACCCAATCGGAAGAATTTAGTTTTATGATTTTGCTTTTGGATAAGAAAAATACAGCCAGCATAATACCTATCGGTTTTCCTAGGAACAGACCAAGAAATATTCCCAACGACAAGGTTGAAATCAAATTACCCATGGACGCTGCCGAAATAAGAATGCTTGTGTTTGCCAGAGCAAATAAGGGTAGTATAATAAAGTTAACAGGAATATGAATTTTCTTTCCGTAAATATGAATTTTTCTTTCAGGCAAAAGCATGGCAAGGATAACTCCCGCAAATGTGGCGTGAATTCCGGATCGATAGAGGCAGAGCCATAAAGCAATTGCTCCGATAGCGGTTAATATTCTTCCTGTAACAGATCTGAATTTTCGAATAATAAAAAAGAGTGCAATTGTACATATCGCTGCTCCTGCCAGCCAAATTAAACTAACTTGAGATCCATAAAATAGGGCAATAATTAAAATGGCACATAGGTCGTCGGTAATGGCAAGGGTGGTAAGGAAAATTTTCAGGGAGTGAGGAACGGCATTTCCCAATAAACTCAGAATGCCCAGCGAAAAAGCAATATCGGTAGCGGTGGGTATTGCCCACCCTTTTTGAAAGGGTGTTCCTGCGTTGATCGAAGAATAAATAATAGCGGGGACTATAACGCCACATATGGCAGCTACTACGGGAAGGATCATTCTTCTACGTACCGAAAATTCTCCGGATATTGTTTCATGTTTAATTTCCATTCCTACTTGAAAAAAGAAAACGGCCATGAGTACATCATTGATGATGTGAAGAAAGGTATGGGGTAAATTTAAGGAATGGAAAAGTGGAATTTCTGTTTCCCAAAAATTATAGTAAATATTTCCGATTGTCGGAATATTGGTGACTATTAATGATAAAAGGGTACTAAATAGCAATAAAATGCCTACTGACCGGCTGTCGTGAATAAAATTTATCAGCGTGAATTTCCTTCTTTTTTTTGAATTTCGAATTAATTCTGATGGCATGAAAACGTGGTTTATGGGAGATTATATTATTGTGATTTGATTTAGGAAAGGAGAAAACTAATATCGTCCTCCTGAGACCATTCTCTCGGCGTTTCTCCATACTTGAAAATCCGGGCATTACGATTTCCGATGAGTGTGAGGTTGTTTTCTTCACGTCGAAGCATGGTTCCCTCACGCAATCCTACCACAAATATGTTTCTATTTACCGTAATGAATTCGTTGATACGAACTTCGCGTGTTTCGCCACTAAAGTTTGTTGGGTGTTCATCGGTGTAATGGGGATTGATCTGAAAAGGAACCAAGTTAAGGGTTTTGAATTTAGCGGGCTCGACAATCGGCATGTCATTGGTTGTTTTCAGTGTAGGGCATGCGATATTTGCTCCTGCACTCCACCCGATATAGAGTGCACCTTCCTTTACTTTTTTACGGATTGCTTCCATCAATTTGTTATCTTGTAGCATTTTGACCAAATGCCATGTGTTTCCACCTCCAACCACAATGGTGTCGGCATTTTCGATTGCTTCCTTCGGATTAGCAAACCGATGAATACCGGTGATGTGATGGCCTATTTCGTCAAATACGTCATTTACTTTCTTTTCATATTCATCGAATGAAAATGTTACGGCGGCGTAAGGGATGAAAATGACGTTTTGTTTTCGTTCTCCCAAAAAATCTTTTAGTTGATTTTTGGCATGTGCTAAATAACTTTCCCCGGGATTCGTGGAATTACTGATAAGCAAAAGTCTCATGATTAGTTTTGTGATTTTATGTACTTGGTGGACAAATTTAATCAATATTCTTATAAGGGATTGTATATTTCTTTTTAATGGGTTATTTTTGCTTTTGTTTTCTATTTCAAAATGGGTTATACAGTAGAAGAAACGATCCGCAGTATCAGAAAAGATCTTCGTCTTTCCATGAATGGTGTCGTAGCGGCAAGCATGCGGGAAAAAGGGATGAGTTACGGCATGAATTTTGGAGTGAAATTGCCGGATATCCGCAGAATTGCGTCTCATTATATTCCCGATAAAGAGTTGGCCGAATCGTTGTGGAAACAAGATGTGCGCGAGCTAAAAATTATAGCTACAATGCTTTATCCACCCGATGAATTTTCTCGAGAAGATGCAGCACGGTGGGTAATAGAGATTCCTAATCAGGAAATTCGTGAGCAGGTGTGCATGAATTTATTTCAAAAAACCGTTTTTTCTGACGAGTTGGTCGATAGTTGGGTAAATCAAGAGGATGAAGAGATGCGGATAACAGGATATGGGTTGTTTGCCCGACTTGCTATTATCCATGCTCCGACATTTGAAAGAGTAGATAAGAATACAGTTATCGATAGAGCGCTTTCCGACGTTTTTTCCGATTCTTTGTTTTTGTTTCAGGCTGCCTTGAACGCCCTGAAATTTGCGGGAAGAAATTCTCATCAGTTGGCCACTGCTATTCTAAGTCGATTAATGCCGTTTGAAAATAGCTCCAAAGGAAAAGAGATTGTCGAAATTTTGCGCTTTGAATTCGAAGATATTATTCCTTGAAATTCTTGTTGACAAAAAAAACAATGATGAGCAAATTAATCGTAAGGAATAACCCCACACCGCCAATGTAAATGGCTTTCCAGTGAGGAAGCGTGAAATAAAAATAGAGGGAAGCAATAACGATTAATGCTATCAATACCCACAATATTCGTATGATAATTTTTTTCCCTTTCATCTTTATTTTTTGTTTTTTTAATGGCACAAATGTAGTCAAATTTTTTTATAATAGTTGTGCCTTCCTCGCTTTTAGCGATATCTACCTTTACTTCGGATGAAATGGCTTGCTCAATTTTCCAATACCGATTTTATCGTATGAGAGAACAACGAAACTGTGGCCTGTCGCATAATCGGAAAGGACAAGAAGGAGTTTGATTTATTATTCGTGATGGTAAGGTTCGTTGTTCAGAATAGTCATTGCCCGATAAAGTTGCTCAATAAAAACCAATCGCACCATTTCATGAGTGAAGGTCATTTTCGAAAGGGATACTTTCTCATTGGCACGTCCATATACTTCTTCCGAAAATCCATAGGGACCTCCTACAACAAAAACCAGCCGTTTCAAACCCATGAGTCCTTTCTTTTCGATAAAGCGTGCAAATTCCGGCGAAGAAAACTGTTTCCCTTTTTCATCCAAAAGGACCACGTAATCGTTGGGTTGTAAAGTTTTAAGAAGTTGGTTCCCTTCGAAAATCTGCTGATCTTTTTCGGAAAGGTTTTTCGTGTTTTTTATATCGGGAACGATTTCCATTTCAAAAGGGATATAATGTACGAGTCTTTTTGCATAGGCATTTATCAGGTTGCAATAAGCGGCGTCGTTTATTTTTCCTACCGATAGCAAAATGATTTTCATTTTTATGAATTTACCCTTGAAACACAAATTTTTCGTCCTGATTACAAATGTAATACTTTATTTTTATAATTTTGTCAATTCATTGTTATCGGTATAGTTAACAAAAAGATGTTTTAGGTGTTCATAAAGATGTAGTATTTTTCAGGAAACGTTTTAATATGGACGAAAAGGAATTAATTGATAGACTTATAGACCTTGCTTTTGCCGAAGATATCGGAGAAGGGGATCATTCTACCTTGTGTAGTATTCCGGCAGATGCTCAGGGGAAAGCCAAGCTTATTATAAAAGAAGAAGGCATTCTTGCCGGTGTAGAAGTGGCAAAAGAAGTTTTCCGTAAATTTGATCCGACTTTAAAAATGGAAGTTTTCATCGAAGACGGTGCTCATGTTAAGCCGGGCGATGTGGCTTTTGTGGTGGAAGGCAAAGTGCAGTCGCTTTTGCAGACCGAACGTCTTATTCTTAATATCATGCAGCGTATGAGCGGAATCGCCACAACAACACATCGTTATGTTAAACTTCTTGAAGGAACTCGTACGAAGTTGCTCGATACACGCAAGACTACTCCCGGCATGCGTTTGCTCGAAAAACAGGCAGTAAAAATTGGTGGCGGAGAAAATCATCGGATCGGACTTTTCGACATGATCCTTTTGAAAGATAATCATGTCGATTTTGCGGGAGGCATCGAAAATGCTATTCGTGGAGCTCAGAAATACCTGAAAGAAAAAGGCAAAGACTTAAAAATCGAAATCGAAGTACGTAATCTTGATGAACTGAAAGAGGTCTTGCGGGTAGGTGGTGTGGATAGGATTATGCTCGATAATTTTTCTGTTGAAGATACGCGTAAAGCTGTGGAATTGGTTGCCGGCCGGGTAGCTCTTGAGTCGTCGGGTGGAATTACCGAAGAGACCATACGTAGTTATGCTGAGTGTGGAGTAGATTATATTTCTGTAGGCGCATTTACGCATTCGGTTAAGAGTCTCGACATGAGTTTAAAAGCCGATTAAAAGGATGGATAATACAGCGGATAAACAAGAATTGTTGGATAAGCGTTATATACGTATGGCATTTATCTGGGCAGAGAATTCCTATTGCAAGCGTCGCCGGGTGGGTGCAATTTTAGTAAAGAACAAAATGATCATATCCGACGGCTATAATGGCACACCGGCAGGGTTTGAAAATGTATGCGAGGACGAGAATAATATCACGAAACCCTATGTTTTGCATGCCGAGGCCAATGCAATCACAAAAGTTGCCCGATCGAACAATAGTAGTGAAGGAGCAACACTTTATGTGACATCGGCTCCTTGCATTGAATGTGCCAAACTCATTATACAAGCCGGAATCAAGCGGGTTGTATATGCCGATTCTTATCGTCTTTCCGATGGAATCGATCTGCTCCAAAGAGCAAACATTGATGTTGTTGCGATTGATTTAGATAAATAACTTACCTTAAGGTGTAATTTAAAATAGTTGATGATGGATGCTGAAAAAAGCGTGAGAACGTGGTTACCGCTATGGATTGCTTTGGCAATTGTTTTGGGGATTTTTATTGGCAACAAGTTCTTGGTGTTTGAACGGGGAGTAAAAGTTCCGGGTACCGAAAAATTGAACGCGGTTCTCAATTACATCAACGAATCGTATGTCGATCCGGTTGACATGAGAGAGTTGGTTGAAGATGCCTTGCCTCATCTCGTCAGTGGACTCGACCCCCATTCGGCGTATATACCTGCTGAAGAAATGAAACGGGTGAACGAGGAGTTGGAGTCTCATTTTTCGGGAATAGGCGTAAGTTTTTATGTACTTAACGATACCATTGTCGTTACCGGCATTATTCCGGGAGGGCCTTCCGAAGCCGCAGGAATCCAACAATGGGACCGCATTGTTAAAGTTAACGATACATTGGTGGCAGGCAAAAAGATAACCAATGAACAAGTAGTAAAAAAACTACGCGGCGAAAAAGGTTCGCAAGTTAAACTCAGTATATTCAGACCCACCGAAAATACAATGATTCACATAACCGTAACCCGAGACGATATCCCGATTAGTAGTGTTCCGGCTTCGTATATGCTTACAGACAATATCGGCTATATAAAAGTGGGTACTTTTGCCTTCACTACTTTCAGCGAATTTATTTCGGCGATTTCAAAATTGAAAAGTCAGGGATGCAATTCCCTCGTTATTGACCTTCGCGGCAATGCCGGTGGTTCGTTGGAAACGGTTATTGCCATAGCAAACGAATTTTTAGATAAGGGTAAATTGATTGTTTATGCCGAAGGTCGCCGATTCCCGCGTATCGATCATTATGCCGATGGTTCGGGAACGTGCAAAAACGATCAAATTGTTATCTTGATTGACGAATTGAGCGCTTCGGCCAGCGAAATTTTGGCGGGTGCCATCCAGGATCATGATCGTGGCCTGATCATTGGGCGGAAGTCTTTTGGAAAAGGGTTGGTTCAAAGCCAACGTCAGTTCAAAGACGGATCAGCCATTCGCTTGACAGTTGCCCGTTATTATACTCCATCGGGACGATCCATTCAACGTAAATACGAAAAAGGGCATTACGATGAATACGAAATGGATGCTATCAATCGTTTTATTCAAGGAAATTATGCTAATGTGGATACGGCTTCGAATGCCGATTTAAAACCGTATAAGACGGATGCCGGACGAACTGTTTACGGAGGTGACGGAATTATGCCCGATATTTTTATTCCCCGCGATACTTCCGGAATCAATTCCTATTATAATGCCTTGGCGGCTCGAGATCTTATTCAGGAATATGCTATGGTTTACAGCGATCGAAACAGGGATAAATTAAGCAAATTCAAATCCTGGGAAGATCTTCATCGTTATCTGCGTATGCAGCCGTTATTGACGAATCTGATAAGTTATGCCGATTCAAAAGGAGTGAGACAGCGTCCCTATTACATCGAAGAATCTCGAAAACTTTTGGAATCCCAGTTGGAAGCTTATATTATTCGTAATTTTTGGGGGGAAGAGGGCTTTTATGCTGTTCTTATGGAAAACGATAATGTGGTTGACAAAGCCATTGAAATGATTGTCACGGGGAAAACAGTACCCGAAGCGATTGTTCGAGAACTCTATAAAGAGTGATTTCTTTTCAACTCGAATTATTTTGTTCGATTGATAATGTCTTGCAGGAAAAATGAAACAGGTGTCTCCCAAACAGGCATTGCGAGATCAAGTGGCCGCTAAAAAGGGTACTTTATCCCCAGCCGAATTACGTTTTTTTTCATCAGAAGTTATATCAACACTGGAATTAACGTCTTTGTTTCAAGATGCCACCCGTATCTTGATCTATTATAGCATACCCGGTGAAGTGGAAACGCATGATTTCATCGATAAATATCGCGAGGACAAATCTTTTATTCTCCCTGTAGTAAAGGGAAATGAATTGGCTTTGAAAGAATTCACTTCATCAGAAGAGATGATAAAGTCTTCCTTCGGAATTTTTGAACCGACGGGGAATGAATTTATCGACCTTGATCGGATTGATCTTGTCGTTGTGCCGGGGGTAGCATTTGACAGAGAACTCCATCGGTTGGGTAGAGGCAAGGGATTTTACGACCGATTGTTACCGCTCATCAACGCTCCGAAAATAGGTGTTTGTTTCGATTTTCAGTTGTTCGATCATATTCCTTACGATAAACATGATGTTAAAATGAATATGGTCGTTTCACAAAATGAGATTGTCATTGAATAATAACTTTCATTGAACAGTAACTCTCCGGTTTTTTTCGGCTGTTTTTTAACGGTTAAAATCGATTTGGGCATTGCACAGCTTTCTATAATATCCGTTTTTGGCATACAGCTCGTCATGGTGCCCATGTTCTACTATTGCCCCTTCATGCATAACATAAATTTCGTCGGCATTTTTAATGGTGGATAGCCGATGGGCAATGGTAATGGTGGTGCGATTTTTAACCAGTCTGTCCAATGCTTCTTGTACGAGCTTTTCTGAGGCGGTATCTAATGCCGATGTGGCTTCGTCGAGAATGAGAATTTGAGGATTTTTCAGAATTGCCCGTGCAATGCTGATGCGTTGGCGTTGACCACCTGATAGTTTTCCGCCTCTGTCGCCGATAGTGGTCTGATACCCCTGTTCGGTAGCCATGATAAATTCATGAGCATTGGCAATTCGGGCTGCCTTTTCTACTTCTTCCTGAGTAACATTTTCGGTACCAAAGGCAATATTGTTAAAAAAAGTATCGTTGAACAGAATGGCTTCCTGACTCACATATCCTATCAACGAACGTAAATCGTGAAGGGTAACCTCTTTAATATTTATATCATCAATATAAATTCCGCCTTGTTGAATATCGTAAAAGCGAGAAAGAAGATCAACCATTGTCGATTTTCCGGAACCCGATTCACCCACAATGGCAATCGTTTTTCCCTTAGGAATAACCAGATCGATATCTTTCAATACCCAATCCGATTGATAGGCAAACCAAACGTGGTTGTACCGGATATGGGAATTAAATTGAAGTTTTTTTGGATTTTTCGGATTTTCTATCTCGTTTTGAGCTTTCAGAATGCGATCTATTCTATCCATGGAAGCCAACCCTCTTTGTACGGCATAAGCCGATTTCGAAAAATCTTTGGCAGGGTTGATGATGCTGTAAAAAATGGTGAGATAATAAATAAATGTGGCAGCATCGATCAGCCCCTTTCCTTCTAATATGAGTGAACCCCCAAACCACAGAACAATCGCAACGGTAAGGGTACCAAGAAATTCGCTCATTGGATGAGCCAAATACTGGCGTCGGGCTATTCGGTTGGACATTTTTCTGAATTCGTCGCTCCCTTTTCGGAATCGCTCCGAAATCTTATTTTCGGCATTAAATGCTTTTATTATTCGTAATCCGCTTAAGGTTTCTTCCACTTGCGACATTAATTCTCCCCATTTATTTTGCGCTTCAAAAGATTTTCTTTTAAGTGTTTTTCCCACGGCACCCATTACATATCCCATTATCGGGAGCAGTACCAACACAAAAAGGGTAAGCTGCCAGCTTAATGCAATCATCGTACACAGATAGATAAGAATAAGAATAGGATTTTTGAAGAGCATATCCAGAGAACTCATGATCGAGTTTTCAACTTCGTTGACGTCGCCTGAAATTCTGGCCAGAATGTCGCCTTTATGTTCTTCGGTAAAAAAGCCGATAGGCAAAGCCAATATCTTGTCATTGATTTGGTTTCGGATATCTTTTACTACTCCGGTACGGATAGGTATCGTAAAATACGAACCGAGATAAGCGGTTGACGTTTTAAAAAAAGTCATGATAACCAAAACGGCTGAAAGAATCAACAATGTTTGGCTGCTTCCATAGGTCTCAATCAGTTGAGTTATATACCAGTATCCATTGTTTAAAAGAATGTCCATGAACGAAACGCCGGGAGTATCCCATGAGATGAATTCATAGGTGGCGGTATTGATTTTAAACAGTACCTGAAGAATGGGAATGATGGTTGCTAGAGAGAATACATTTAGAATGGCGGTTAATATGTTGAAAATAAAAGTAAGTACAACATATTTTTTGTAAGGAGGCAAAAATCGTTTGAGTATTTTAAATATTCCTTTCATTAAACTCGTGGGTTGAAAACCGGTACAAAATTACGACTTTTCGGGGAATAACCGCCGAAAAATTCGTACTTTTGTAAGTATGCAATCGTCCGATAAAAATACATTGACCGAATTACTCGCTCAATTGAATGCAGCTCAACGTGATGCTGTTGAATTTTGTGATGGGCCGTCACTCGTCATTGCCGGTGCAGGATCGGGGAAAACGCGGGTACTTACCTATAAAATAGCTTATCTATTGGAACAGGGCCTTCCCCCTTACTATATTCTTGCACTTACGTTTACGAATAAAGCCGCAAAGGAGATGAAGTCGCGAGTTTCCGACCTCGTGGGAGAAAAGAAGGCCCGGCAGGTGTGGATGGGTACCTTTCATTCCATTTTTTCGCGGATATTGCGTAATGAAGCCGCAAACATCGGGTTCGATTCCAATTTCACGATTTTCGATGCTTCGGATTCGCATAACCTTGTGCGCTTGATCATAAAAGATATGAACCTCGACGACAAGGTATATCGTCCCGGAAGCGTGCATCACCGCATTTCAATGGCAAAAAACAGCTTGATTACTCCTGCTATGTACGAACAAAATGCCGAAATCAGGGAGTACGACCGTCAAATAAAGCAACCGCTGATTTTTGAAATTTACCGTCGGTATCAGGAGCGTTTACGGGCAGGAAACAGCATGGATTTTGACGATCTGCTCCTGTATACCAATATCCTTTTTCGGGATCATCCCGATGTATTGGAGAATTATCGGAATCGTTTTCAGTATATCCTGGTGGATGAATACCAAGATACGAACTTTGCGCAGCATCTCATTGTAAAGCAATTGGCCGAGGTGCATCATCGTGTATTCGTTGTAGGTGACGATGCGCAGAGTATCTATTCGTTTAGGGGAGCCAATATCGATAATATTCTAAAATTTAAAACTTCTTATCCTGAGGCACAGATATTCAAGCTTGAGCAAAATTATCGTTCAACCCAAAATATCGTGAATGCGGCCAATAGTCTGATAAAAAAAAATGTAGGCCAAATTTTCAAGAATGTCTTCTCCAAACAAGAAGAGGGTGAAAAAATAGAGGTGATCAGTGCTTTTTCCGATTTTGAAGAAGGGGTGATCATTGCCAATAAAATTGCCCGTATGCGCCTTGAGGATCATGTTTCTTATGGCAATTTTGCTATTCTTTACCGAACCAATGCCCAGTCGCGAATTTTTGAAGAGGCGTTGCGTAAGAAAAATATTCCTTATCGTATTTATGGTGGGCTTTCTTTTTATCAGCGCAAGGAAATCAAGGATATTATTGGTTATTTTCGATTGATTATTAATCCCCAAGATGAAGAGGCTTTCAGAAGGATTATCAATTATCCGGCTCGTGGCATCGGCGATGTTACCGTCAATAAAATCTCGGATGCAGCGCAGATGCACAATATCGGCATGTGGGAAGTGCTTTCCGATCCGGTGGGGTATGGATTGCATGTGAATTTCGGCACATTGAAAAAACTGTCCGATTTTCGTGCGTTAATCCGTGATTTCATCGATCAAAACGAAAAGTTGAATGCCTTTGAGTTGGCACAAGAAGTAATAAAAAAAACCGGCATTGTGGGAGAGACATACCGGGATATGACGCCGGAAGGAATGAGTCGTGCCGAAAATATTCAAGAATTGTTGAATGCTATGAATATATTTGTTGCTCAACGACAGGAGGAGGGCGATGATGATATTCGTTTGCAGGACTTTTTACAAGAAGTATCGCTTCTTACTGATCAGGATACCGATGGCAATTCGGATTCGGAAAGGGTAACGCTCATGACAGTCCATTCGGCTAAGGGATTGGAATTTGATCATGTTTTTGTAGCGGGTATGGAAGAGGATTTGTTCCCTGTGGCAATGGCAAAAAACGAGATGCGGGGGTTAGAAGAAGAGCGTCGCTTGTTTTATGTGGCTATCACCCGTGCTAAAAAAACGTGTACACTTACGTATGCAAAGAGCCGTTTTCGAAACGGTCGCCTAACTTCAACACAGAAAAGTCGGTTTTTGAGCGATATCGATCACAACTTTCTTACATCGGAAAGTGAGGCAATTTTTGTTGCTCATGCTGAACATGAGGATGGTTTTTGGGGTTCGTTGCGTCACAAACGAGAAGAGGAAACGGCAAATGCGGGAAGTCAAGCACCTCTTTATAATTTTCAAAAGGAGAAGCTTTCTCCAATTGCTCAAACTTCATCCGGAGCGTTGCCGAAAGAAGCCGATGAACTTTGCGAAGGCGATATCATCGAACATGAACGTTTCGGCCGGGGTGTGGTAAGCGAAATAGAATCTACCGGAAGTGATAAGCGGGCGTTCGTCGATTTCGATTCTGTCGGAAGAAAACAATTACTGCTAAAGTTTGCAAAGTTTAAAATCGTGAAATAAAAAGCAACAGAAATCCACTCGTTGCACGTGCGGTGTAAAATTTCACAAAGAAATCAGTGCTTCTTCAAATAGCGTAATTTTTTCCAACCCGTTTTCGTTGACGATATAGGTGTTTTCGATTCCTACAGCTCCGATATGGGGAAGAACGAATTTGGGCTCGAGAGCAATTGTCATGCCCGGCTGAAGAATTTCTTTAGATCGGCGTGTCAGTACAGGAGGCTCGTTTATTTCCAGTCCTACGCCGTGTCCAATGAATTTTGCCTGTTGAACGGTTCCCATGAAATAGGGTTCGAGTTGATTTTCTTTAATTCTTTTTTCTGCCCATAAATAGAGCTCGGCACAAGGAATGCCGGGTTTCGCGGTTTCCCAAATTTCGTTATGAATGTCAATGGACACCTGATGTGCTTGATAGGCAATTTCCGGCACTTTTCCGATAGCAAAGGTGCGGGTCATGTCGTCCATGTAAGGACGGTAATTTCCGGCCATATCGACCATAAGGGTAGTGCCTTCTTTTAGTGGTGTTCCGTTTGCACCTAGGGGCAATAGCGGGGTGATGCCTCCTCCTCCCAATGCATAATCGTATGGAGACGGTGTCTGAGCATTATTCCCGGCCAAAATGTTCCCCATATAAATATCCATATTCTCGCCAAACGAGCGAAAAATTCCCAACGATCCTGCTTTTCGCATCCGATATTCCAATTCAATCTGAAATTCGATATCGGTCATTCCCGGTCGATAAATGGAGCGGATTTGGGAATAGACTTCGGCATGGATGATGGCACTTTCGCGTATCTGTTGAATTTCAAAATCTGATTTTACTGAGCGTATTTCGCGTAATTTTTGTGATGCATTAATCATCTCGGGCATATTCAGTGCCGTTTGCAAACGAACGGCAGCGGTATAGGATAATGCATCGGTTTCAAGAAGCAGACGCCGTGGAAGAGAAAGGTTATGTTTGCCGAGTATGTCGGGGAGCTGTTCCGGTTTGCGGATATATTCCACGCGTTGGCCTTCGATGCCCAGGGGACGTTTGATAAAGAGGAGGGGGTCACTTTCGGGCAAAATATAAAGATAGCCGTCAAAAATGAAATCGTTCAAATAAAACTGATTGACGGAAGTTGTTATAATACAGGCATCAGCTTGCAGTTCTGCAATAATGTGTTGAACTTTTCGCAATCGGTCATTTAATTCTTCTTTGGGGGTCGAAATCATAGGTCGTTTTTATTTTCAAAGGTAATGATTAATCCGATTTGTGCGTATTATTGGGGATTGTTTTGTAAATTTGTCGGGTTAGAAGACATTGTTTCTGTACGAAATAATGTTGATCTCAAACCTAATTGCCGTTATTTTATATTCGATTATTCGATGAAGGGAAGAATACTTTTGGTAGAAGATGATACGGGGTTTGGAACCATGCTGCAGAAATGGTTTGAACGAAACAATTTCTCGGTTCGATGGTGTACGCGGTTAAATTCTGCCAAGGAAGCCCTTAGTCAGGGAGAATACGATGTGGTTCTTTCCGATTTGCGTTTACCGGACGGAGATGGCATTATGCTGTTGCAGTGGATGAAAGAACGAAAGATGAGTACCCCCGTGATTATTCTTACCGGTTACGGAGAAGTGCCGACTGCTGTGACAGCGATTAAATTGGGTGCCTTTGATTTTCTTGAGAAACCCGTTAATCCCTCTGTTCTCAAACAAAAAATTGAAAGTGTTTTTCAGCATGTCAAGGAAACAGGAAACAACACTAAAACGACTTCCAAAAAAGCGAGTAAATCCAAAACAGCGGAACCCTCTCTGATCCCCTCTCTCGTAAAAGGGAATAGTCCGTTATTGAAAAAGATGTACGAATATATTGCTTTGGTTGCTCCGACACAAATGGCGGTTATGGTTTTAGGCGAAAGTGGGAGCGGAAAAGAATATGTAGCACGGATGCTTCACGAGCAAAGTAATCGAGCCGAAGGACCGTTTATAGCAGTAGATTGCGGTAGTTTATCGATGGAACTTGCACCAAGTGAACTGTTTGGGCACAAAAAAGGAGTTTTTACTTCTGCCGTGGAAGATAAAATAGGTTTTTTTGAAGAAGCAAAGGGTGGTACCTTGTTCCTTGATGAAGTTGGTAATCTGCCGTATGGTGTGCAGATGCAGATGCTTCGGGCTTTACAGGAAAAGAAAATCAGACCGGTAGGTTCAACGACGGATGTGGATGTGGATGTGCGTATCGTGACTGCCACAAACGAAAATCTCGAGAAGGCAATTGCCGAGGGTAAATTCAGAGAAGACTTGTATCACCGGTTAAACGAATTTTTGATAGAGGTGCCTCCTTTACGGGAATGTCTTGAGGATATTCCTTTATATGCTGCTCATTTTCTTGAAGAAGCGAACGTCGAGCTCGATCGGCACGTTTGCTCTATTTCTCCGGAAGCGTTACAGAGATTGGAAAATTATTCGTGGCCGGGTAATTTGCGCGAATTGCGAAATGTCATTCGAAGAGCGGTGTTGTTCACTACAGGTGACACGATTACGGCTGCAAATTTGCCTGTCTTGGAAGAAAAGACAGGTAAAGAATGTGAAAAAGAGATGTCCTTAACGAGGGATGCAGGTGAAGAAAAAGAAAGGATTGTGCGTGCATTGGAAAAAGCTAAGGGAAACAAAACATTGGCGGCGCGTTTGCTTCAGATCGACCGTAAGACCCTTTATAACAAAATGCATTTATATGACCTCGATCTCTGATCGGTTTCTCTTACAGGTAATCGGTGTATATTTTATCGGCAAAAGTTCGCAGTTCTTTTATCGTCATGGCAAGTTCCTCTTTCCATTGGGGAAAAGCAGCCTCGTTTTCTCCGCGAAGGCGATCCATTTTTCGCAATACGCTACACAGATACTCGGCATTTAATTGAGCAAGAAAAGGATGCATTTTGTGGCATATCTGCTGTGCACCTTCAAAATTGTTTTCTTCAATCTGTTGTTCCAGTTTTTCGATATCTTCATACGTGGTTTTGACGAACGTGGCAAGGATTTCTCTGATCGCTTTTTCATCTCCGTCGAATAAGGATACCAAAAGGGGGAAATGGGTTGCCAACAGGGTGGGAGAGGGTTCCCGTTTTTTGTTTTTCGAGAGTATCTCCACGAGCTTTTCTATATCGACGGGCTTTGTTATAAATCCGCTGAATCCTTCCGATAGTGCTTTTTCTTCCGTGTAATCGTCGTAGGCGGTCATCAGCCATACAGGGATTTCGGCATGGCTTTTCTTTATACGTGCCAAAATATCCTTACCTGTGGCATGTTGAAGTTCCATATCCGTAAATACGATGTCGTAGTGTGATATGTTTTTGATGTTTTCATCGATATGGGTGTCGTCTGTGCATAAAGTCACTTCATGCCCTATTTGCTGCAATATTTCTTTCAGCATGTTGGCCAATGCCGGATGATCTTCAAAAATCAGAATGCGATGCGCAATTGCCGGATTGTTCGCAGTGAAGTTTTTGTTGTCCGACAGGGTAGCCCCTGTCATTTTTCTGAGTGGCAGTTCAACGGTAACGCGGGTCCCTTTGTCTTTTTCCGATGCTATTGCAATAGTTCCGTTGAGAGCTTCCGTGAGTCCTTTTGTAACATACATGCCGAAACCGTTTCCTTCTTCTTTCAGTGGATTTTGTACGCGGGAAAACGGTTTGAAAATTTCGGGGAGGTCTTTTTTGTCGATGCCGATACCGGTGTCGGCAACCGTGAAAATTATCTTTTCGCCTTCGCCTTTTTTCAGGGATAATACAACTTTTCCTTGAACGGTATATTTTATGGCATTGGAGAGAAGATTGGAAAGGATTTGTTTAAGTAGGGTATAATCGGTTTCGACAATAAAGGGATTTTCCAACTGATTATCGAATTCGAGTTGAAGGTTTTTCGTTTCTGCAAAAGGGCGAAACATATCTATTACTTCTTCGGCCGCCTCTGACAAATTGAATTGCGAGAGATTGAGTTTTTTTGAGTTTTGCTCCAAGCGGGAGAATTCGAGCAGATTCGTGAGCATGGTCAGGATATATTTTCCCGAATTCAGGGCCGATTGAATTTGACGTTTTTTGGTGTCGGATGTTTCGCTTGATTTCCACAAATCCATATAGCCCATGATGGAGGCAAGTGGTGTTTTTATGTTATGAGAAACGGATAGCAGCAATTTATGCCGGCTTTCCATGAGTTTCTCGGTAAGTTGTTTTTCTTTTATCAGATCACTCCTCGCTTTTTGCCCTTTGTTCAGGTCGTTGATGATGAGCAGGATGAAGGTTAATATTAAAAGCAGTGAAAAAATACCGGAAGCGACTGAAAAAATAAAAATCTGCCGGGTGAGTTGGCTGCTCTCTGAGATTCCCTTTCGTGCCGTTTCAATGGTTTCTTGATGAAGACGGGTCAGCAGTTGGGAGAGTTGAAGCGATATTTCCTGTTCGGAAAGAACCAGATCCCTTACTTGTTTTTCAATCCCTTGTAAATGAGAAGAATAATACCGAGAAGCTTTTTGGGTAGTTTCTTTCAGATCGGCAACTATTTCTTTATCTACCCCCGATTTTAAGGTGTCTTTTTCTATAGTGGTCACACGGATTGTTGTGTCGACAGCGGACTGTGGTACAAATAAATTTTTTAGACGGCTCCAAAAATCCTTTTTTTCTTTGACGATGACGGTAGTGTTTCGATTGGTGGCAACAAAGGATGAATCCGGGATATTTTCTATTTTTTTGCTTAACTCTTTCAGCGGATTTTGCGACTTGAATTGCCCGGCCAGCTTGGAGACGAGTGCATTTTTTTCTCCCAATAGGATATGAATATTCTGAAGGAGGGTATCTTGACTTGTTGTGGAGGAAATACTTTGCATCTCTTTTATTTGACGCGAAATATCGGTATAAAGAGAATCGTAATGTTGTTTGAAGAGTGGATCGGGAGAAAAAAGAAGGGTATTGGTTATATCCTGGATGTGTTGAATGGAGGATATCAGATGATTGGTGTAGGAAAGTGTTTGGTAGGAACGTGCAATTTCTTTCTCCTGACTGTCGATATTTTTTTTCAAGGTATAGGAATAGATGAAAACGCCACAAAAATAAAGGGTCACCACTAAAAATATCAATCCTATTTTTATTCTGATGGTATGTTCCGGTGTGCTATTTTTCTTCATAGGCTACACGCAATCACGAATTCATTTTTCAGATTCATACCTCAAATTTAGGGAAAAAAGTCGAGATATTATAAAATAGCGTGCATTGTCCGGATTTTGTATCCATTTTCTTTAAACCTTTTCAGGATAAGACAACACCTTCCTCGCACCAAGGCCGTACCATCCTCGCACCATGCTTGCATCAAGGTCGCATCACCCTTACATCATCCTTGCACAAAAACTACTCCGTCTCCTACTCTGTATCCCGCTCCGGGTGCGAAAAACAAGCAAGTTCGCTTTACACCGATTTCACAGAATACGGAGTCTTTGTCCCTGCTTAGAGGCAAGCATGAAGCGAAGGAAGAGCGAAGGAAGAGCGAAGAACATGCCATAAAAAGCTTGAAAACGCACTTGTCGATTCCGTTTACGCTATTGTGGAATATTTCTACATGTATTCCACACATTTCTACAATGAAAATTGAGGACATAAAAAGTTCATTATTTATATTTATTTGAATATGAGCATTATGCGATTACATGAGATGGCGTTTGGTATTGTAGTACGTTATTTGAATATAAATAAGTGAACAAGAGATGATGTTAGTGGCCACTAACAAAAACAAAATCGACGAAAATTTACATTTCACATTTAAAATTTGAAGACAATGAAAAAAGTTATTTTATCAGTAGCATTAATGCTGGGTATAATTGGTGCGACACAAGCTCAAAGCCAAAACAAGGGTCAGATTAGACAAGATCAGACGACGGTGATTACACATCAATCACAAGACAATGGGTTTAAGGATGTAAAATTGGAGGAGCTGAATGAGAAGGTGCAAGCTGCAATTCGGGCACTAGCTGAAAGTTATGAGATCGATTCGCTTCAGTTTAATGAAGCAAAACAGATCACGAAAGTAGAAGCCACTAAAAAGGATGATCAATCGAAGAAAACCTTCTACTTTGATGTTGAGGGTAACGAGATTACAATGGATACCACTTCTGAACAAGCTGAAAAAACAGATGAATCTAAAGAGGTCAAGTAGAAAGTAATGCAAATGGAGAACGTTGCATTGCAAAAAGATAACCGCTGTTTAAGCAGGTTAACACAATCTCATTCTCGATAGACAAAATGAGCAATCCGGAGGGAAAGTTCATTTTGTCGGACTGCCGCTCTCGAGGTGTAATCTCCCGAGAGCGGTTTTTTTATGCTGTCCAAATTTTCCATGCTTCCTCTGCTTGAAGATGAAGCATCTCTTCGCCGTTTTTTACCGTGGCTCCTTGAGCCTTGCCTTTTTTTAAGAATGCTGTTTCTGCCGGATTATATACCAGATCAAAAAGAAGATGATCCCGTGTAAGGTATTGATAAGGAATGTTCGGGTATTCGTTTACATTCGGGAAAGTGCCTACAGGAGAGGTATTTATGATAATTCGGTAGTCGTTGATGATTTCGGGTGTCAGTTCATTATAGGTGAATTTATTTTCACCGGCTGTGCGTGAAACGTATTTCCAATCAATTCCCAGATCAATTAAAGCTTGCACAACGGCTTTCGATGCTCCGCCTGTACCCAAGACAAGCGCTTTTTTATGAATATCTGAGTTGATCAGGGGCTCAATGGATTTTTTAAATCCCACATAATCCGTATTATAGCCTTTTAGATAGGAGTTATGTTTATCGGTTGGGTTTCGATCGATTTTGATGACGTTTACTGCTCCAATTTTTTTAGCTTCAGGCGAAAGTTCATCAAGAAAAGGAATTACCTGCTCTTTGTAGGGTATAGTAACATTCAACCCTTTTAGATGGAGATTAGCCAAAATGACTTCCCTGATTTGCAGAATATCTTCAATTTCAAAGTTCAGGTATTCGGCATCAATGTTTTCCTTTTTAAATTTTTCAGTGAAAAACATGGCCGAAAAAGAATGTTTTAGTGGAAATCCGATGAGTCCGTATGTATCCATCATGTTCTTTTTTGTGCAATATACAAACTGCAAACGCCTGCTGTGTAGGTTTTGTATTGAAGGTTATAAAAACCGTTATTTTCGAGAATAGTCATCATTTCTTTCCCTTGGGGAAATGCACTGATGGATTTGGGTAGATATCGGTATGCGTTTTTATCGGTGGACAATATGCGCCCAATAAACGGGATGAAAAGTCCGGAATACATGCTATACAATTGTTTCATGGGAAAATGTTGCGGGGTAGAAAGCTCGAGAAACAAAAATATGCCGCCGGGTTTCAATACGCGACGGATTTCGCTAAAAGCGCGGTCGATATTTTCAAAATTTCGTACGCCGAAAGCTACGGTTGCTGTATCAAAGGTGTTGTCAGGAAAATTCATGGCTGTGCAATCTTGTTGTTCGAGGATGATATGGTTTTCCAGACCGTTTGCTTCGATTTTTTTTCTTCCTGTTTCCATCATTTTCCGGGAAATATCGATTCCGATAATCGTGTCGGGCGACAAAATTCGTTGTGCCAGAATGGCAAAATCGCCCGTTCCGGTGGCAATGTCCAGCATTTGTTGCGGATGGTAAGGCCTTAATTTTTTAATGGCATCCTTTCTCCAGAAATTATCGATTCCCAGCGAAAGAATACCATTAAGTTTATCGTAAGTGGGAGCAATGGAGTTGAACATATGCTCCACTTGCTTTGTTTTGGATTCGGATGAATTGTATGGAATTACCTTTTCCGAGTTATAACCCATATCATTTCGCTTTTAATGCGATGATTGTTTTTCCAAGTAAGCCATTACATTTCTTTCGATACGTTCTTCCAGGTTGCCGGTATCGGCTTTTTCGAATTTTTCTCCGGTAATGATTTCGTAAAGTTCGATATAACGTTCCGAAACTTGATTGCAAAATTCTTCGGTCATGTGGGGAATTTTTTGCCCGGGCTGTCCTTGAAAACCATTTTCAATCAACCATTGGCGAACAAATTCTTTGGAGAGCTGCCTGGGCTCTTTACCTTTTTCGAAACATTCCTGATAGCTGTCGCTATAGAAATAACGAGAGGAATCGGGTGTATGTATTTCGTCGATCAAATAAATTTTGCCATCCTTTTTACCGAATTCGTATTTTGTATCCACAAGAATCAACCCTTTTTCGGCTGCCATTTCTGTCCCTCTCTGAAACAAAGCATAGGTATATTTTTCGATTTGTTCGTATTCGTCTTTGCTAACCAGTCCTTGGGCAATGATTTCTTCCTTGGAGATGTTTTCATCGTGACCTTCAGCTGCTTTGGTAGTTGGAGTGATGATAGGGGTTTCGAATTTCTGGTTTTCTTTCATCCCCTCGGGCAGAGGAACACCGCAAAGAGAGCGTACGCCTTTTTTGTACTCGCGCCAGGCGCTTCCGGTGAGATATCCTCGAATAACCATTTCTACCTTATAGGGCTCACAGCGTATTCCTACGGTAACCATCGGATCGGGTGAAGCCGTTTTCCAATTGGGAACGATGTCGGAGGTTGCGTCCAGAAATTTATTGGCGATCTGGTTTAATACCTGTCCCTTGTAGGGAATTCCTTCCGGAAGAATTACATCGAATGCCGAAATTCGGTCCGTTACGATCATGACCAGTATATCGTTTTCGATGGTGTACACGTCACGTACTTTACCGTGATAAACAGCGGTTTGTCCGGGGAAATGATAATTTGTTTTAACCAATGTATTCTTCATATTTTTCGTTTTTATTAATGTTGTTGACGAAGTTTCGGCGTAAATAGGATATGTTGAATGCCCGGCTATTCCTTTTTAGGGGAATCGGGAAAAGCTTCTCTTTCTTCTTTTGCTTCGCTTTTTTCGTATGCTTCAACTATATGTTGCACCAGTTGGTGGCGCACAATGTCTTTTTTGTTGAATTCTACGGTGGCTATGCCTTTTATTCCCTGCAGCACTTTCATCGCATGAATCAATCCCGATTGTTGAGAATGCGGCAAATCGATTTGAGTTATATCTCCTGTCACAATCATTTTTCCGTTTAAACCCAAACGGGTCAAAAACATTTTTATTTGTTGTTTAGTTGTATTCTGGGCTTCATCCAGAATAATGATGGCATCGTTGAGGGTACGGCCGCGCATAAAAGCTAATGGTGCAATCTGAATAACTTTGTTCTCGAGATATTCTTTTAGTTTCAACGGTGGAATCATATCTTCCAACGCATCGTACAAAGGTTGCAGATAAGGATCGATTTTTTCTTTCATATCTCCCGGAAGAAAGCCGAGCTTTTCTCCGGCTTCAACTGCCGGCCTACTGAGGATGATCTTGCGAACTTGTTTATTTTTAAGTGATCTGACAGCCAACGCTATGGCAGTGTATGTTTTTCCCGATCCTGCAGGCCCGATGGCAAAAACCAAATCATTTTCGTCAAAAGCTTTTATGAGCTTCTTTTGGTTGGGCGTTCGTGCTAGAATAGGTTTGCCGTTGATCCCGTAAATAATCAGGTTGTCTTGAGAGGATAGGGTAGGCACTTTGCCTTTTACGATATCGATAATATCCTCTTCTCGAAGGATATTCGTCTCAATACCGAATTTTTCCAATTTATGGATATTATCTTCGAAACGGATAATTTCTTCTTCATCGCCAATAACCTTGATAACATTTCCCCGCGCTACAATCCGAAGTTTTGGAAATAGTGTTTTTATTAATTGAATATTAATGTTGTTTATTCCGAAAAAAACAACAGGATCAACATTTTCGAGGATGATTATTTTTTCAATCATTAATATGGTTAGAAATTCAGTTTAAATTGATACGGGCGATTTTCTTCACCTTCAATGTAATTGATGAACGCATGGTTGACCATTCGATTACCTCCCGGAGTGGGGTAATTGCCTGAAAAGTACCAGTCGCCGGCATGATCAGGACATGCTTTGTGCAAATTTTCAATAGTTTGATATACAATTTTTACTTCTGCTTTCGTCCCTTCCGGTGTAAGCATAAGCGCGATTTTGTCGGAAATTTCTTCATCGGTAAAGGGTTCATAAATTTCCTTGACGTAATTCACTATTTCTTCTTTTTTCTTGTCCTTTTGTGCCAGTGATTTTTGATAAACTTCATCTATCACATGTTGCAAACCTCGTTCTTTAAGTAGTTCGATAGCTGCTTTAAAAGCGATGAATTCGCTCAGACGCGACATATCGATGCCATAATAATCGGGATAGCGAATTTGCGGAGAGGAGGAAACGATAACGATCTTTGTGGGATCGAGTCTGTCCAGAATTTTTATGATGCTCTGCTTCAATGTAGTCCCTCGCACAATGCTATCATCGATAATTACCAATTTATCTTTGTTCCGTTCCAAAGAACCATAGGTAATATCGTATACGTGTGCAGCCAAATCGTTACGGGTATTACCTTCTGTAATGAAAGTGCGAAGTTTAATATCTTTAATGGCTACTTTTTCTGCACGGACACGTTTGGAGAGAATTTGTTCAATTTCGTTCTTATTCAGCAAAGTGCCTTTCTCCGCAAGAATTTGTGCTTTTTCCTTGTTGAAATGTTTTTCCAATGCCTCCATCATGCCGAAAAAAGCCACTTCGGCTGTGTTGGGGATAAATGAAAAAACAGTGTTGTCGAAATCGTGATCAATAGTGTCTAATATTTTCGGAATGAGTAGTTCGCCTAGTTTTTTTCGTTCGCGATAAATATCGTAATCGGATCCGCGCGAGAAATAAATGCGCTCAAATGAACAGGGCGTGATTTTTTCTTTTTTTTCGATAATTTGAGATAAGGATATTTTTCCGCTTTTTTTCACAATTAAGGCTTGCCCGGGTTCCAGTTCATGAACATCGTCCTTAGTCAGATTAAATGTTGTTTGAATAACCGGTCGTTCTGAGGCAACCACAGCAACTTCATCATCATAATAATAAAATGCAGGCCGGATTCCCCACGGGTCGCGTAAAGCAAAAGCATCACCACATCCAATGAGTCCACTTATTACATAACCTCCATCCCATATTTTGCTGGCTCGTTTCAACAAGAACGGTATATCGAGTCGCTCTTCGATTAAATGGCTGATTTGCTGCCCGTTTAATCCTTCTTTGTTGATATGATCATATTGATATTGAACTTCTCTATCCAGGTAATGGCCTAGCGATTCGAGAATGATAAAAGTGTCGGCATAATCACGAGGATGTTGCCCTTCAGAAAGGAGTTGCTGAAACATTTCATCGACATTGGTCATGTTGAAATTTCCTGCCAGAGCGAGACTTCTTGATGCCCAATTGTTTCGTCGCAGTAACGGATGTAAATAGGCTAACCCGCTTTTTCCTGTTGTGCTGTATCTAAGATGGGCGAGGAAAAGCTCCGCTGCAAATGGAACGCTTTTCTTTACGAAATCAATATCATTTAATTTTTCGGGGGAAAAACGACGAAAGGTATCGTGTACCTTTCCGAAAATCTCGGCGATAGCACCTGAACCTGCTGCTCTTTCTCTGAAAATAAACTCATTGCCTGCCGTTGCTTCCAACTTAACTGCGGCAAGTCCGGCTCCTTCCTGACCGCGATTGTGTTGTTTTTCCATCAATAAATAGAGCTTATCAAGCCCATATTGCCACGAACCGTATTTTTTATAATAATAATCGAGCGGTTTCAAAAGGCGGATCATTGCAACGCCGCATTCATGTTTAATTTTATCAGTCATTTATATATTATCTTCCCTTAATTAAGCTACAAATTTAATTCTATTTACAGAAAAGTACACACCGTTGTGGATTAAAAATTTAAAAAATATAAATGCAAAAGGTTTTGCTCATTTACTTTTATGGTGATTTTTATTTTTTTGTGTCCTTTCTCTTTCAGTGAGACCATTTTTCTTTGTATTTTTGCAAGGACGGGAGTAGCAAATGCTTCGCTGTTCTCTAATAGTCACACAAAATAGAATAATAAATCAATTAAATTATGAGTGTAAAACCATTTAAGTATCAAGATCCCTTTCCTTTGTCGAAAGATGATACCGAATATTATTTGCTGACGAAAGACTATGTGTCGATTTCGAATTTCGATGGAAAAGAAATATTGAAAATTGAGCCTGAAGGGCTAACCTTATTGGCTCAGCACGCATTTCGTGATGTGGAATTTTTGCTCCGTCCCGAACATCAAAAACAGGTTGCCAAGATTTTGGAAGATCCTGAAGCAAGTGAGAATGATAAATTTGTGGCGTTGACTTTTCTGCGTAATGCTGAGATTTCTGCTAAAGGAGTACTTCCCTTCTGTCAAGATACCGGAACAGCAATTATTATCGGGAAGAAAGGGCAACGTGTTTGGACAGAAGGCAATGATGCAGAAGCCTTATCAAAGGGCGTTTACAATACGTTTGTGAATGAAAATTTTCGTTATTCACAAATTGCTCCTCTTACGATGTATGAGGAAGTGAATACCGGTTGTAATCTTCCCGCACAAATTGATTTATATGCTGTTCCGGGAGATGAATATGAATTTCTTTGCATTGCGAAGGGTGGCGGATCGGCAAATAAAACCTATTTGTATCAGGAGACCAAAGCATTGCTCAGACCTGATAAACTGGAGAGTTTTTTGATTGAAAAAATGAAAACACTGGGTACCGCTGCTTGTCCTCCTTATCATATTGCTTTTGTGATTGGGGGTACTTCCGCCGAGGCTAATTTGAAAACCGTAAAACTGGCTTCGGCAAAATATTACGATAATCTTCCTTCTGTTGGTAATGAATGGGGGCAGGCTTTTCGTGATTACGAATTGGAAGAAAAACTGAAAAAAGCGTCCGAAGAATTAGGATTAGGAGCCCAGTTTGGTGGGAAATATTTTGCTCATGATGTGCGGGTTATCCGTTTGCCGCGTCATGCAGCTTCCTGTCCTGTGGGAATGGGTGTTTCGTGCTCGGCCGATCGCAACATTAAGGCAAAGATCACTAAAGAAGGTATCTGGCTTGAGAAATTGGAGGACAATCCCGGTCGGTTTATTCCTGAAAAATATCGTCAAGCCGGAGATGCCGGAGGTATCAAAATAGACCTAAATCGCCCCATGAAAGAAGTTTTGGCCGAACTTAGCAAATACCCTGTTTCTACTCGTTTGTCGTTGAGCGGGACGGTTATTGTGGCTCGCGATATCGCTCATGCAAAACTTAAAGAACGGTTGGATAGAGGTGAAGACCTGCCTCAATATTTTAAAGATCATCCTGTGTTTTATGCAGGTCCTGCAAAAACTCCGAAAGGTTATATTTCGGGTTCGATGGGACCTACCACTTCAAATCGGATGGATCCTTATGTGGACGAGTTTCAATCGCACGGGGGCAGTATGATTATGATCGGGAAGGGAAATCGTAGTCAACAAGTTGTGGATGCTTGCAAAAAACATGGTGGTTTCTATCTTGGAAGTATCGGCGGACCAGCCGCTATTTTGGCTCAAAATCACATTAAAAAACTGGAATGTGTGGAATATCCTGAGCTTGGAATGGAGGCTATATGGAAAATCGAAGTAGAAGATTTTCCGGCTTTTATTCTGATTGATGACAAGGGTAACGATTTTTTCAAAGTGGTTCAAACACCAACGTGCGCATATGGCAACTAAAAAGCGGTATGTCGAAAATCAAGAAGAGCAACGCTGATTGCGTTGCTCTTCTTAGATTTTACGGATTCTTACTCCTCTGACAAAATGGCATTCTCCTTTTTCTAAAATCAGATCAGCGCGGAAACGGGTGGGTAAAATGTTTTGCTTTAAATTAGGAAGATTGACTTCATCCCAAACTTTATTTGCAAATTCTTCCAGTTCTTTTTCGGAATAGGAAGCATAGCGATGAAAATAAGATTCAGGATTCCGAAAAGCGGTTTCTTGGAGTTTTTTGAAACGTTCCACGTACCATTTGCGAAGATCTTTTTCGCCGGCATCTACATAAATGGAAAAATCGAAAAAATCGGATACAAATACTTTATGCCTCGATTTTTTGTTTATGGTAACTTGTAAAATATTAATACCTTCTACAATTAAGATATCCGGTCTTTCAATTAGCTGAGTTTGATTGGGCATGACATCATAATACAGATGCGAATACACAGGAGCTTCAAGTATGTCGCGTCCTGATTTTACGTCAGCAAGAAAAGATAGCAGACGTTTTGCATCGTAACTTTCGGGGAATCCTTTTTTGTTGAAAATTCCTCTTCGTTCGAGCTCGGCATTCGGGTATAAAAAACCATCGGTTGTAATGAGTTCAACTTTTGGGTTTTCGGGTGTCATAGAAAGCAATTTCTGCAGGACACGTGCGGTAGTGCTTTTCCCCGCCGCTACACTGCCGGCTATGCCGATAATGTAGGGAATGCGGCGACTGGTATTGTGGAAGAATTGGTCGCGTTCGTTATGCAGATTTCGGTAGTGTGTAATGTGTATCTGCAGCAACCTTATCATGGGGAGGTAAATCTCTTCTATCTCTTGTATGGTAAGGGGTTCATTAAGCGCTTGCAGGTTTGAGACATCGATGTCGGAAACAGGGAACATTGGGTGCTCCTCGAGCATGCTCCATTCTTTTCGTGTAAAACTTCGAAAAGGTGAGTAAGTTACCTCGTAGGGTTGTTTATTCATTTTATTTATTTTCGTTCTGCAAATTTACACGATAATTTTTATCAATTAGGGTGCTAACCCGTAAAAAATCCTTTTTTACAAATTTTACATGCTTTATGGAAGATAAATGGGGTTAGGAAGGAAAATAGATAGGAATTGGATGGAAGTAAAAAAACCGGTAAACAATGATAAATCATTTACCGGTTCTCAATGGCTTTGACTTCTTCTGCAGTCCCTTGTGAATTTCCTTACATCATTTCAATGCTGCGTTTGATAAAATCACTGAGCGCTTCCCCTTTTAGCATGCTGTTGGAAAGCAGCGCAAGATCTATCATTTGTTTCAGTTTTTTATTCTCTGAAGCATATTGGATGAGTTCCTCTTTTTCTTTACCTGCTGTTTCGCTAACAATTTCCTTGATTAGGGGGTGCCCGGTGTTTACTATTACCTGATAAATATCGGGCATTTCTCCATAGAAAGACATACCCGGTTGTATTGCAGACATGTCTTTCATACGGCGAGAGAATTCATCCTGCGTGATTTGAATGGGTTTGCCGGTTTCTCCCAATGCTTTAAATTCCACGACAAATTCGGTTTTGTCCATCTTTGGCAATTGGGATTTCACGATCTCGCTCAGCGCTTCTTTTTCCTTATCGGAAAGTTCAACTTTTGCTGTTTCTTCTTTTTCTATCAAGTGTTCAACGGTGTCGCTATCTACACGTACAAAACGGGTCTTTTCGAATTTATGTTCAATGAGTCCCATCCAAGGGATGTCAAGTTGCCCATCCATTAGCAATACGTCGTATCCTTTTTCTTTTGCTGCATCAATGAAGGCATATTGATCGTCCTTATTCGTAGCGTACAAGTAAACCAACGTTCCGTTTTTGTCCGTTTGATTGCTTTCGATAAGCGTCTTGTATTCTTCCAGGGTAAAATATTTTCCGTCAATGTTTTTCAACAGACAGAATTTAACGGCTCTTTCGTAAAATTTTTCTTCCGTCAGCATGCCATACTGGATAAACAACTTAAGTCCTTCCCATTTTTCTTCGAATTGAGAACGATCTTTTTTGAAAATTTCTTCCAGTTTGTCTGCAACTTTTTTGGTGATATGATTGGATATTTTCTTTACATTTTTATCACTCTGCAGATAGGAGCGAGATACGTTTAAAGGAATATCCGGCGAGTCGATAACGCCATGAAGCAGCGTTAGAAATTCCGGTACGATACCTTCAACCGAATCGGTTACAAATACTTGATTGCAGTACAGTTGAATCTTGTTTTTTTGTAAATCGAGGTTGCTTTTTATGCGGGGGAAGTACAAAATTCCTGTTAGATGGAAAGGGTAATCCACATTGAGGTGGATCCAAAACAACGGTTCATCGAATGTCATCGGGTAGAGTTCGTGATAGAAGTTTAGGTAGTCTTCATCTTTCAATTCCGATGGTTTTCGTTTCCATAACGGATTGGTATTATTGATAATGTTGTCTTCATCCGTTTCAACATACTTCCCGTCTTTCCATTCCTGTTTTTTCCCGAAAACTATAGGAATAGGCAGAAATCTACAGTATTTCTTTAATAAGGATTCGATTTTTTCTTTTTCTAAAAATTCTTTGTTTTCATCGTCAATATATAAAATGACGTCCGTTCCTCTATCCTTTTTCTCTGCTTCTTCTATTTTATAATCGGGCGTTCCTTCGCAAGACCATTTAATAGCCGGAGCATCTTCTTTGTAGGATTTGGTAATGATCTCTACTTTTTTGGAAACCATGAAGGTTGAATAAAAGCCCAATCCAAAGTGACCAATAATAGCATTTGCACTATCTTTGTATTTTTCCAGAAATTCATTGGCGGAGGATAGGGCGATCTGATTGATGTATTTATCGAGTTCTTCCGGGGTCATGCCGATTCCCCGATCGGATATTGTCAGCGTTTTTGCTTTTTTGTCGATCGAAACCCGTATGGACAGATCTCCCAATTCTCCTTTGAATTCACCTTTATCAGCCAGCGTTTTTAATTTCTGAGTTGCATCAACCGCATTGGATATGACTTCACGTAAAAAAATTTCATGATCGCTGTACAAGAATTTTTTGATGATGGGGAATATATTTTCTGTCGTTACCCCAATACGTCCTTCTTTTTGCATATATCTTATTTTTTTAGGTGATTATTCCTTATCGGATGGTGCAAATAATATGCCATTTCGTCATCAATATAGGAATAAGCCATTTTTTCTTTATTTATACTGTCTTATTGTCGATATTGAATGGACGATATGCGTTATTTTTGTAATTTATTTTTCAGTTTATAGATATAGATAAAATCGATTGATAATAGGTGGTGAATTTCTGTATTTTTTAACATGTTATCTATTTGATAATCAGTGAATAACATGTTTGCTTTATTTGTTAACACTATTTAATTATAAGGAGAGAAAAAATAATTGTGTTTTTAAAAAATATATTTTTATCTTTGTTATGGATGAAAGTGGAAAGATTTTTGATAATCTATATACTGGAAGTCCGTTAACACACAAAAAATGATTCTTATGAAATCAAATGATTCTTTCGAAAACAAGCTCCTAGGATTGCAAGATAACATGCTTAATTTTGCATTGACGCTTACAGCAAATAGAGAAGAAGCAAGAGATTTAATGCAGGAAACAACGCTTCGCGTGTTGGACAATAGGGAGAAATATTATGAAAATATTAATTTCAAGGGGTGGGTTTTTACCATTATGCATAATATTTTCGTGAATAATTATCGCAAAGTAGTGAGAAGCCAGACAGTTATAGATAAAACAGAAAATTTATATCATTTGAACTTGCCCCAGGATTCGGGTTTTGATACTCCGGATGGTGCTTATACCATTAAAGAGATTAATATGGCCATCAATAGTTTTACCGATGAATATAAAATTCCTTTTTCGATGCATGTTGCAGGGTACAAATATGAAGAGATTGCTCAGCATTTAGGTCTTCCGATCGGAACAGTAAAAAGTAGGATTTTCTTTGCTCGGAAACGTCTTCAGGAAATGCTGAAAGATTTCAGGTAAGAAATGAATTTAATTTATAGGTGTATTTTTCAATAAAAAACCCTGCGGTTCAGCAGGGTTTTTTATTGGACTAATGAAAGTCAGTTGTCTATTTGCAATTTGGTTTTTTCTTTCTTGAGGGTAAAATCTTTGGGATTCTTTACTTTTTGTTTTAGTAAAGCAATTTCTAAAACTTCTTTTACGTCATTCACATAATGAAATTTAAGTCCTTTAAGATAGGAGGGTTTAATTTCCTCTATATCTTTTTTGTTTTCGGCACTCAAAATAATTTCTTTGATACCGGCGCGTTTGGCAGCAAGAATTTTTTCTTTGATGCCGCCCACCGGCAGCACCTTTCCTCGCAATGTAATTTCACCCGTCATGGCCAAATTGGCTTTCACTTTCCGCTGCGTGTATGCCGAAGCAAGTGAGGTGATCATTGTTATTCCTGCCGAAGGACCGTCTTTTGGAATAGCTCCTTCGGGAACATGAATGTGCGTATTCCAGCTTTCGAAAACTTCCGGATCGATACCCAATTCTTCGGCATGGGAACGAATATATTCCATTGCCAGCATGGCCGATTCTTTCATTACATCACCCAAATTGCCGGTTATGGTGAGTTTCGATCCTTTTCCTCTGCTTAACGAGCTTTCTACAAACAAAATTTCTCCACCTACGGCTGTCCATGCCAGGCCGGTTACGACACCTGCATATTCATTACCTTGATAACTTTCTTTGGTATAGGGCTCCACACCGAGGTATTCGTTTAAATCACTAACTTGCAGTTCTTTGGGATATTCTTGGTTGTCAGCTATTTTCCGGGCTATTTTTCGCAGAATTTTTGCAATCTGCTTTTCCAATTCCCGCACGCCGGATTCACGCGTGTAATTTTCGATTATTTTTTCCAGTGTATTTTTCGGGATATTGAAAGCATCTCGGGGAATGCCGTGATTATCCAATTCTTTGGGAAGAAGATGACGTGCAGCTATTTCGATTTTTTCTTCAGTGATATATCCTCCCACATTAATCAGTTCCATTCTATCCAAAAGAGGCTGCGGAATAGTGTTTAGGTTGTTGGCTGTAGCAATGAAAAGAACTTTCGATAAATCGTAATCGATGGAAAGATAATTGTCGTGAAATGCCGAATTTTGTTCGGGATCCAACACCTCAAGCAGGGCAGAAGCCGGGTCGCCACGAAAATCGCTGCCGATCTTGTCTATTTCATCCAATACAAAAACAGGATTTGAGGAGCCGGCCTTCTGAATATTTTGAATGATTCTACCGGGAATGGCGCCGATATAAGTGCGGCGATGCCCCCTGATCTCGGCTTCGTCATGCAATCCTCCAAGAGAAATACGAACATATTTTCGGTTCAGGGCTTCGGCTATGGATTTTCCCAGCGAAGTTTTCCCCACTCCGGGAGGTCCATACAAGCAAAGGATGGGTGATTTCATATCTCCTTTGAGCTTCAGAACCGCCAAGTGTTCGATAATACGTTCTTTTACTTTTTCCATTCCAAAATGATCACGATCGAGAATCTTCTGTGCATTTTTCAGATCGAAATTGTCCGGAGTAAATTCATTCCACGGCAATTCTACAATGGTTTGCAGGTATCCGTATTGTATGGAATAATCGGGTGACTGGGGACTTAATCGTTCCAGTTTTTTTACTTCTTTTTCGAATATTTCAGCAACCTCGGTACTCCATTTTTTCTCTTTGGCTTTTTTACGAAATTCGTCGATTTCAAGCTGTTGAACATTGCCTCCCAACTCTTCCTGAATGGTTTTGAGTTGTTGTTGCAGATAGTATTCTTTTTGCTGCTGATTAAGATCTTCGCGAGTCTTCATTTGAATATTCATTTTCAACTCCAACACCTGCATTTCGCGATTCAGGATCATCAGCAGTCGGAAGGCTTGTTCTTTTTCATCGTCAATGTTTAGCAATTCCTGTTTTTCACGACTGTCAATAGGAAGATTAGTAGCACAATAGCTTACCAGCATATCCAAAAAAGCTTCATTGTTTAGTGTTTGCAACAGTTCTTTAGGTGGTTCGCCTAATAGTTGCAACATTTGGATCATGGTATCGCGGATGGAATCGAGAACGGCTACATATTCCTTGTCGTTTTTCGAAGCAGGGATAGATTCTTTTATTTTATACCGTGCTTTAAAGAAAGGCTCCGATTGCACCATTTCATGCCATTCGAATCTTTTTTTTGCTTGAATGATGATACTGAGATTATCATTGGCCAATTCGATCACTCTCATTACTTCGGCAATAACACCAACGCGATACAAATCGTCCGATTCGGGATTTTCGATATTGCCATCTTTTTGGCATACCAATCCAATATAGCGTTGTTTTTTTCCCAGCGACTTAATGAGTTTGAGCGATTTTTCTCTACCCACCGAAATGGGGAGGCTGCTTCCCGGGAAAATAACGGTGTTTCGGAGGGGTAAAATAGGTATGATATCGGGTAGAAGCGAATTGTCTATTTCTTTGTTGTTATCCATAAAATCGTCCGCAATAAAGGAAATAAAATTAGGATCCGTTTCTTCGGTATCGTGGCTATATATTTTTCTTTGAAACATAATCAATCTTTACTTCAGTTGTAATTTATTTTTTGCTTTATGAAAAGAAAAGCTTTTGCATCGCAATAATGCAAACAAAAATAGGGCTATTTTGTTTAATAATGTATAAGAAAGCGTCAAAATTCATGCCAAATATATAGAACTTGTAAAATGTCGGCTTCTTGTTTTCGTTTTAAGCGATTTTCGGTCTATCATGATCGGTGTGCAATGAAAGTAGGTACAGATGGGGTATTGTTGGGGGCATGGACTTCGGTAGCTCAAAACAAAAATATGTTGGATGTGGGAACAGGGTCAGGATTGATTGCTTTAATGCTTGCTCAACGGAACGAATTAGCCGATATCACCGCTATTGATGTAGATAACGATGCTGTTGTTCAGGCAAAAGAGAATGTGGCGGCATCACCTTTCAACCATCGGATTGAAGTGGCCAATATCTCTTTTCGAGATTTTGTAGAGCAAACCTCCGTTAAGTTTGATGGCATTGTTTGTAATCCTCCCTTTTTTGTGAATTCGTTGTTACCACCGGATAAACGGCGTAGTGAAGCTCGTCATGCTTATTCTCTTCCAATTGAAGATTTACTTTTTTTGAGTAGACAGGTAATTTCAACACATGGAAAACTTTCTTTTATTTATCCATTTGAAAGGAAGTCTTTTTTGAACGGATTAATTCAAGAAACAGGATGGTATATTCATCGTCAGACTGATGTGTATCCCACACCCCACAGTTCTCCTAAGCGGCTATTAATGGAATTATCGTTAGTTCCTTCTGAAGTTGGCACAATTCATAAACATCTGGTGATTGAAATGGAGAGGCATCATTATTCGGACGAATTCATTCAGTTAGCGAAAGATTTTTATTTGTATTTGGAAGAGTCATGACGCCCACAGATTTAGATAATTAGATTTATTTGAGAGAGCCCCATAGAACTAGTATACAATTTATATAACCTTTATAATTTTCATAGATATGATTAAAATAACCGTAATCGGAGCAGGGAATGGAGGACAAGCTCTTGCAGGATATCTGGCCATGAAAGGTTTTGATGTCGCACTTTTTAACAGATCGAGAAGGAGAATATATCCTATCATCGAGTCACATAAAATCAAAATTGAAGGACAAGTTGATGGAGAATATGAAGTATCTTTTGCGACAACAAAAATTGATGAGGCGATGAAAGGAAGAAAGCTTATTATGGTTGTTGTGCCGGCTTTCGCCCACAAAGAAATTGCAGAGAGAATGGCTCCTTTCCTGGAAGACGGACAGATTATCGTTTTGAATCCCGGCAGGACAGGTGGAGCGTTGGAGTTTTATAATACGTTGAAAAGGGAAGGCGTAAAGAAGGATGTTATTGTTGCGGAAGCGCAAACTTTTATTTTTGCTTCCCGCATGTCTAATCCCGGTGTTACCCGAATTTTCAGAATAAAAAATGCTGTACCTGTTTCAGCTCTCCCCGCATCAAGAAATCCCGAGTTAGCCGAAACATTGCAGCAAGTAATGCCGGAATTTGAGATTGTTAAAAACATCGTTTATACAAGTTTTAATAACATAGGTGTTGTTTTGCACCCTGCAACCTTAATTTTGAATGCTGCACGAGTAGAAACAACTGCGGGCAAGTTCGAATTTTATTTTGAAGGCATTTCACCTTCGGTTGCTAAAGTACTCGAAAAAATTGATGAGGAAAGATGTGAGGTAATGAAGCTTTTTAATGTTCAGCCGATGACGGTTAAAGAATGGTTGAGTTATGCCTACGATGTCAGTGGTCAAAATTTATATCATGCTATCCGCAATAATGAAGGTTATCGGGGGATATATGCACCCACCAGCTTAGATAATCGTTATCTTTTGGAAGATGTGCCAATGAGTCTGGTTCCGATTTCTTCTTTCGGAAAAGAATTTGACGTTAAAACTCCCGTTATCGATGCTATGATAAGTATAGCGAATGCTATGTTGGGTAGCAACTTTTGGGAAACAGGGAGAACGGTTGAAGATTTAGGATTGAAAGGTTGGAGCATAGAAAAAATAGTCAAGTTCGTTGAGGAGGGGGAAGGATGAATAAAATTTTAGGTGCTTCTATCGGAAGTGATGTTCATGTTGCCGGACTTTTGAATTTTTTGGAACTTGCCAAAAAGGAAGGTTATGAAACAGTTAATTTGGGCGCAGCTGTGCCGATAAGTCGGGTGATTGAAAGCATCGAAAAAGAAAAGCCAAACATTGTGGCATTAAGTTATCGATTAGGAGCGGTTGCTCTGTCAAATCTATTGCATGAATTTTTAAAAGAAATAGAGAAAATAGAGAGGGGAGATAATATTGATTTTATTTTCGGTGGAACTATAGAAACTTCCGAAATTGCAGCTCAATCTGGCATTTTTAAGAAAATATTCGATGGGTCAGAAGAAGAAGAGGATGTGGTTCTCTTTTTACGGGGTCAGTTAAAATTTCAAGAAAAAAGGAATTATCCCGATAGTTTGCCGGAAAGAATCGCATTTAAATATCCTTATCCCTTGATAAGACATCATATCGGACTGCAAACTATGGAGGAAACCATGGAGGAAGTCAGAAAAATGGCTGAGTCCGAACTTTTAGATATTATCTCATTGGCACCGGATCAGAATTGTCAGCAATATTTTTTCGAACCCGATAAAATGCATCCTGCACAAGATGGGGCCGGTGGGGCGCCGATACGCTCGAAAACCGATTTTATGAGGCTTTATCAAGCAAGTCGAACCGGAAACTATCCGTTGATTAGGTGCTATTCGGGTACCAATCGGATAGTAGATTTTTCCAAGCTTTTGAAAGAAACGGTTAACAATGCATGGGCGGCTATTCCTCTTTTTTGGTACTCCGAACTTGACCGGCGTTCCGAACGAAATCTGTTGGAAGCCATAATTGAAAATATGGAAGGTATAAAGTGGAATGCGGCTCATGGTGTGCCGGTAGAAATTAATGACGCTCATCAATGGGAACTGAGGTATGCTCACGACGGATTGGCGGTTGCCACCACTTATCTTGCAGCTTATGTGGCGAAAAAACTTGGCGTTAAATGGTATATTCAGCAATATATGATGAATACTCCTCCCGGTTTGTCGCCCAAAATGGATGTGGCAAAAGCGATTGCAAAACAGGAACTGGTTGAATCGTTGGCCGATGATTCGTTTATTCCGTATCGAATGATTCGAACAGGATTACTTTCTTTTCCTGCCGATCCGGATAGTGCAAGAGGACAGTTGGCGGCTTCTATGTTTTATGCTTCTTATCTGAAACCCCATATCATTCATGTCGTTTCCTATTGTGAGGCCATGAGAAGAGCAACTTCAAAGGAGATTTTTGAAAGTATAAAGTTGGTTCGCAGAGTCCATTCGATGGCTGCCAAGGGATTACCGGATTTTAAATGCGATCCCGAAATAAGAAGTCGGGCTGATTATTTAAAAAACGAAGCATGGTCTATCCTTGAAAAAATCAAAAAGTTATCTCCCGATATAGATGATCCGTTGACCGATCCCCAAACGCTCTATATGGCTGTCAAAACGGGTATATTGGATGCAGTCGGTTTGCAGGGGAATAGTGTAGCAAAGGGCAAAATTAAGCTTAAGTTTGTAGATGGAGCATACGATGCGTTTAAAGATAATTAGATTCAAAAAGACAACCTTCTTTTGTAATCCATAAAAAGTTGTAATTTTGTCCCTTTGTTTTCCATTATGACTTTTATGGGTATGAAGAGTGTAAAAATAAATGATAAGGAGTTTGAGCTGTTTATCGAATCAGAAGTAATAGAGAATAATATATCTCGAGTTGCGAATCAGATCAATACTGACCTTAAAGGGAAGAATCCGCTTTTTCTTGTTGTATTGAACGGAGCGTTCATGTTTGCAGCCGAGCTCATGAAAAGAGTTTCCATTCCCTGTGAAATAACTTTTATCCGTTTGGCTTCTTACCAAGGGACTTCAAGCACAGAGTCTGTAAGAGTGATACTCGGCTTGACAGAATCGATAGAAAACAGAACCGTTGTTATTGTGGAAGATATTATTGATAGTGGAAATACGTTGACGGCATTGATAGAAGAACTAAAAAAGCATCATCCATGCGAGATAAAGATTGCTTCTTTGTTGTTGAAACCGGGAGCACTAAAATACGATCTTCATCCGGACTATGTTGCGATGGAGGTGCCTTCTGATTTTCTTGTAGGATATGGGTTGGATTATGATGGTTATGGGAGAAATCTTGCCGATATTTACAAGTTGAAAAATTAAGTTCTCTATCGTATAAATAAATAAAAGATAGGATAGGATGGATTTTTTCAAATTTTTCTATTAAAATAAGAACATCATAAAGAAAAAAAATCTATCTTTGTCTCATAGAACAAAATGAATAAGTTTTAAATGCATAAACTATTATTTATATCATGGATAAGGATGAAATAAAAAAATCGCCGAAAGCGAACCTTGAGAATCAAAAAGACATGGCTTTTTTAATGGGGCTTGTTATTGCTTTGGCCGGGATGTTCGTTGCATTTGAATGGTCTTCGAAAATAGCCCCAGTAGATAAAAATGTGGTTGTTCAAGACGTTGTAGCCGAGGAAGAAATCGAAATCACAAGACGTGATCCTACCCCTCCGCCTCCTCCACCTCCACCCGAACCCGAAGCGCCAGAAATTATTGAAGTGGTAGAAGAGAAAGTTGAAACCCATTTCAATATTAATATAGAAGATGATCAGAGTAAGGCTCAAATTCAAACTTTTACACCACCCCCTCCTCCAAAACCTAAAGAAGAAGAAGCCGCAGAGGAAATTTTCGTTGTTGTAGAAGAACAGCCGGAGTTTCCGGGAGGACAAGCAGCTCTGATGAAATTTTTGAGTGACAATATCAGGTATCCGGTAATAGCGCAGGAGAACGGAATTCAAGGTCGTGTAATTTGTTCTTTTGTTGTTGAAAAAGATGGTAGTATTACCGATGTTCAAGTAGTACGTGGAGTCGATCCCTCACTTGATAAAGAAGCTGTTCGCGTGATTCAGTCTATGCCGAAATGGAAACCGGGTAAGCAACGAGGTAAAGCCGTTCGAGTACGTTTTACGTTGCCTATTGTATTCCGCTTGCAACAGTAATAAAGAAAGAAATTAATTGGATTGATAAAAGCTGCTTTAACAAAAAAGCAGCTTTTATTGCAATTTTACTCTTATTTTATCAATAAAATGATCTACAGCATACGTGACCTGGAAAATAGAATTAATGATGCCATAAAAAAAATACCGTTGGATTTGTCCCCACAGGCTTTGTATGATCCTATTCGTTATGTTTTATCTAGCGATGGGAAAAGGTTACGTCCCATACTTACACTCATGGCGACCAACCTTTTTAGTGACGATGTCAGTTTATCGCTTTCTCCTGCAGTAGGCATAGAAATCTTTCATAATTTCACTTTATTACATGACGATTTGATGGATCGGGCGGATATGCGCCGAGGAAATCCTACGGTACACCAACTTTGGGGAAATAATGCCGCTATTTTATCGGGTGATGCCATGTTAATACAAGCTTATACGTATATTGCCGATGTCCCTCTACATCTGTTACCCGACGTTCTTTCTCTTTTTTCCAAAACTGCTATGGAGGTTTGTCAAGGCCAGCAGTATGATATGGATTTCGAAAAAAGGAGGGATGTAACGGAAGCAGAATATATGGAAATGATTCGTTTGAAAACGGCAGTTCTGATTGCATGTTCTTTAAAAATAGGTGCAATGCTAGGTAAAGCATCATCGCTTGATTCGGATCTCTTATATCAGTTTGGTATTCATATCGGGATGGCTTTTCAGCTTAAGGACGATTTGTTGGATGTATATGGTGATACCAAAACATTCGGTAAAAACATAGGAGGCGATATTGTTTGCAATAAAAAAACTTTTTTGTTGATAAAAGCCCTGGAAAATTCCAATGCTTCGCAACGAAAAGAGCTCGATAAATGGCTTACGGCAAAAGATGTTGATTCTACTACAAAAATAAATGCTGTTAAAAATATCTATGATGAATTAAATTTGAAGGCTATTTCAGAAAATCTCATCGAAAAATATTATCTTTCGGCATTAGATTGTTTCTCAAATTTACCTGTTGCATCTGCCCGGAAAAATGAGCTGTTAGTTTTGGTTGATAATTTGATGCAACGGCATAAATAATTAAGTCAAGAGAGGAATAGAATGTTTCAAAAATAGTCTTTAATAGTGAATTAATCATGCCTTATCGCAGATTGCCCAATACCGATAATGCACGCATCCGCGCATTGAAAACTGCCATCGAAAAATGTTCAAATACAGATTTTCGAGAATTGGCGGTTGATATGAAAACACTTCAGGAGGCCAAAAATGTGCTTTCGCGATTTGAACGTCTATACAATCAGTATCAACAATCTTTCGATACACAGGTAAAAGCAAATATCTTATTTCAACAGAAGGCTAAAAATGCACGTATGTATCTTTCGCATTTTGTGCAAGTGTTATATATGTGCATTATTCGTTCCGAAATAAAAACGGATCATTTGAAATTATATGGTTTAGAAAATCAGCATATGATCGTTCCTGATTTTTCTACAAATGAACTACTCCTTGAGTGGGGCGAAAAAATAATTACAGGGGAAGAATCCCGTATAAGAAAGGGTGGGGTGCCCATCTTTAATCCTACTATTGCGAAAGTCAAAGTCATGTTTTCGCTTTTTAAGGAGGGGTATCAGACTCAAAAAATACATCAAAAGGCTACTATGCGTCTGCAAAATCAGGTGACGGAAGCAAGAGAAATAGTAGACAACATTATTTTCGATATTTGGGAGCAAGTAGAAAGAACAAACAAAGATTTGCCCCTGCTCGAACGTCTTGAAAAGAATCGGGAATACGGGGTGGTGTATTACTATAGGAAAGGGGAAACAATTGAAGAATGAATCTTATCGATACGCATGCGCATCTTTACTTGCCTGATTTTCATGACGATTTTGATGATGTGATCATCAGGGCTAAAAATGTCGGTGTGCGTAAAATTTTATTGCCTAACATCGATACCGACTCCATAGAATTACTTAAACAAACCGTTCAGTACGATTCTTCCTTTTTTATCCCGATGATGGGATTACATCCAACTGCTGTAAAGGAAGATTGGGAATATCAATTGGATATCATTCATCATGAACTGAAAACAAATCCTTATATCGGTATAGGCGAAATAGGTATCGATCTTTATTGGGATCAAACCTTTAAGATGCAGCAAATAATAGCTTTCGAAAAACAATTGCAATGGAGTATTGAAATGAATCTGCCGGTGGTAATTCATTCACGAAATGCAAATAGTGAAGTGATGCAAAGTATCAAAAATGTGGGCATGCGTTTTCTTCGAGGCGTTTTTCATAGTTTTGGTGGTTCGAAGGAAGAGTTAAATACTATACTGAAGCTGCCTTCGTTTTTTGTTGGAATAAACGGAATAGTTACGTTTAAAAATTCCGGTTTGTCCGATGCATTAGCGGATTGCGATATCGAACGGATTGTATTGGAAACGGATGCTCCTTATTTGGCACCCGTACCTTACAGAGGAAAACGTAACGAACCGGCTTATTTAACGAAGATAGCGAAGAAGTTGTCAGATATTTTTGGTATCCCGGAAGAAGAAGTTGCCCGAATTACTACGCAAAATGTAGCAAAGCTAGTTGATATAAGTAATTGGGAATAGGAGTTTAGTAGAGGTTTTTGTTGATTGGGTGCGGATTTTATAAAAAATTAAATGGAATTTTAGCGGCATATATGGGATAAATTCTTTAATTTTGTCTGTTGAATGGAGTGCAAATGAAATATTTTTTGTAATTTGCGCCCGTTTTCTGAAAATCTCCGTCAGGAGAGATGCTCGAGTGGTTGAAGAGGCACGCCTGGAAAGCGTGTATACGCCAAAAGTGTATCGCGGGTTCGAATCCCGCTCTCTCCGCAGAGAACATTCAGTAAAGAGAGAAAATTTTAGCAGCGTTTATTGAGTTTGGATATTCAGAGAAATAATGAATATAATAATTAGAATAATTAATTTATAAACAATTTCAGATCATTAATCCTAAAAAATTGAACACACAATGAAAAAGTTATTTGCAATTTTAGCAATTCTCGGCATATTGTCGGTAGGATTGCCATCGGTTCTTTTAGCGCAAGATTCTACTGCAGTTGCAGATACTGCTGCTCAAAGCAAACAAGTAGCAGCAGCACCGGCCGCAAGCGAAGCTGCTCCGGCTGTTGAAGAAAGCGCCTCGGGTGGTTTTCATCAAGCCCTTAAAATTAAGTTTATTGAAGGTGGGGTAGGTTTTATGGCTCCTATTGCTTTAGTATTTGTTTTAGGTTTGGCTTTTGCTCTTGAAAGAATCATCTATTTAAGCTTGGCAGATGTTGACTCTCAAGCTCTTCTTAAAAAAATTGGCGAAGCCCTCAGCAATGGAGATGTAGAAGGTGCAAAAGATATTGCCCGTGACACAAGAGGTCCTATCGCTTCCATTATTTATCAGGGGTTGCTTCGTCTCGAAGAGGGTCCGGATGTGGTAGAACGTTCCATCGTGTCTTATGGCGGAGTTCAGAGCGGATTGCTGGAAAGAAATCTTTCGTGGATTACGTTGTTTATCGCCATTGCTCCTTCTCTCGGATTCTTGGGAACTGTTGTTGGTATGGTTATGGCATTCGACGATATTCAGAGAGCAGGCGATATCAGTCCGACAATTGTTGCTGCCGGTATGAAAGTTGCTTTGATCACGACGGTATTTGGTCTTATCGTTGCCATTATTCTTCAAGTATTTTATAATTATCTTCTTAATAAACTGGAAGGTATTCTTAACAGAATGGAGGATGCTTCCATCACTTTTCTTGATCAAGTGATCAAATACAATGTTAAATATAAAAAATTGTAATTTATTATGGCTGTAACAAAAATACATAAAACTTCCAAAATGGTATTATATACCATTATGGGAATTACAGTTTTGGTATTGGCGCTGTTTCTCTTCGGGGGAGAAGTTCCGGTTGAGCAGCGAGTAGTACCGACAATTTCGGAGCCTAGATTTACCGATATATTGTTATATTGGGTTTATGCTTTGTTGGCAATTTCAATATTGGTGCTGCTTGCATTTGCTATTTCCGACTTTATCTCATCATGGAAGGCCAGACCAAAAAGTGCTTTTAGGTCGCTCTTGGTAGTTTTGGCATTTGCGGCAATGTTGATTATTACTTTTGCATTGGGGAGCGGTAAACCTTTGAATATCGTTGGTTACACAGGATCGGAGAATGTTCCTATAATATTGAAGTTTACCGATATGTGGTTGTTCAGCATGTATATTATGCTGGTACTTAATATTCTCGCTCTACTTTTTTCCCCGCTGTTAAAATCGAGGAAAAAGTAATTTTTATCCCTTTTGTGAGGGAATTTAATTTAAAAGATAAAAGAAATTATGGCAAAGAAGAAAAAAAGAAAAACGCCGAATCTTAATTCAAGTTCGATGGCGGACGTATCTTTTCTTTTGCTTACTTTCTTCCTTATGACTTCTTCAATGGATACCGATAGCGGATTGGCGCGTCGGTTGCCTCCTCCTCCTCAAAGTGAAGAGCAGCTCCAAAAAATGGACGTTCAACGAAGAAACCTAATGGTAGTATTGGTAAACTATCAGAACCAGATTATGGTAAGAACTCAAGCCGGGGACGAGTGGTATAACAATATAGCCGAAATGGAAGGAAAGGGAGGGAAAGTAAGATTAAAAGATAAGGTTAAGGAGTTTGTTTTAAATCCTAATAATCGTCCGGACTTGCCCGAACTGATTGAAGAGGACTTTGGCCCTCCAATTGGTAAAGTTTTGGTAACTTCTGATCACGTGATATCCTTGCAAAATGATGCTACAACAAGTTATAAAGCTTATATAGCTGTGCAAAATGAGCTGGTAAAAGCCTATAACGAATTGCGTGATGAAGCAGCCAAAAAATATTTTGGGAGATCCTATAAAGAATTGCTCCCGGATCAGCAAGAACTGATTAATAAAGTATATCCACAGCGGATTTCGGAGGCAGAACCTAAAGATTATAAACAACAGGGAGGTGGAAAATAATGGGAAAATTTAATAAATCAGCCGATACTCGTTCAGTGCCTGAATTAAATACTGCCTCAATGCCTGACTTGGTTTTCGCTATTTTGTTTTTCTTTATGGTGACTGTATCCATGCGTTCGGAAACGTTGATTGTTAAATACACACTTCCGACTGCATCAGAAGTTCAGAAACTCGAGAAGAAGTCTCTTGTAACCTATATCAATATAGGTATTCCGCTTGATCCAAGGTTAGGTACTGGAACGCGGATGCAATTGAACGACAAACTTGCTGAAGTTTCGGACATTCAGGATTATATTGCTCAAGAAAAGTCAAGATTGAATGAAGCTGATCAGCAATTTATGACAGTTTCCATTAAGGCAGACGAAAACACGCGAATGAAGTACATTAGTGATGTTAAACAGGCTCTTAGGAAAGCGTATGCACTCAAAATCAGTTATTCTGCAAGAAAAGGAGAAAACTGATAACGTTGAATAAATATATCAGTAAAAAACCGGATTATTAAATAATGATCCGGTTTTTTTAATTATACTAACAAATTATGGATTCCCTTGCTGAATCCATTTCATTATGTTGGCCGGAGGACGTTGTTCCATCAATTCCTTTTTCATGAAGTCCATATAAGGCATTACATGGTGAAAAAATTGGTAATATCCTTCACACAAATAATTTAGTCCCGCCTCGCCGTATTTATCGGACGAAAAACGATTTTTCGGACATTCACCATAGCAGGCAAACAGTACGTCGCATTCCCTACACTGTCGTGGTAGTTTGTCGAATTTATCGTTCCCGAATTTCAACTGTTTTTCGGAATACATCATGCCGGTCAGCGGTTTTGTGTAAATATTTCCGAGTTTGTATTCCGGGAAAACAAAATGATCGCATGAATACACATCGCCGTTAAATTCCATCACACCAGCATGTCCGCATGTTTTGGCCATTGTGCATACTCCGGGTTGTTCACCTATCCAGTTGGCAAGAGTAGAATCAAAGATTTGAACAAATATTTTTCCTACATCGTTTTTTACCCACTCGTCGAAAATTGTGCATAAAAAGTTCCCCCATTGTCGTGGCGAAACGCTAAAAGGCGCTAATTCGGCGTTTTTTTCTGTAACAGTGGCGAGTGCAGGTTGGATTTGTCCGTTGGCCATTCGTTCAACGATAGGTGTAAACTGAAGAAATTGGCATCCGATTTCTTTGAAGAAACGATAAAATTCGAGGGGGTAATCGGCATTATAATCGTTCACCACCGCCATGCAGTTAAACTCCACTTCGTGTTTTTTTAGAAGTTCGATGCCTCGCATTACCCGTTGAAACGTTGGTCTGTTCATTTTGTCGCGACGATATTCGTCATGAAATTCTTGAGGGCCGTCAATAGATATTCCCACCAAAAAATTATTTTCTTTGAAAAACGTGCACCATTCATCTGTAAGCAGTGTTCCGTTGGTTTGTATGGAATTATCGATTTGCCTTCCTCTGCCATATTGTTTTTGCAATTCCAATGCTTTTTTATAGAAAGAGAGCGGTCTCATTAATGGTTCTCCGCCGTGCCATGTGAAAAGTACTTGAGGCATGGTTTGCGATTCCAAGTATTCTCGTGTAAACCGTTCAAGTAATTCGTCGCTCATCACATGATTTTTGTTTTGAGTATAGAATTTCGATTTTTCGAGATAATAGCAATAATCGCACGATAAATTGCAAAATGAGCCAACCGGCTTCAACATTACATATAATGGTTTGGCAAAAGGAGCGTAAACAGACATGTTGATTCGATATTTTATGCAAAAATACGTATTTTGGATGATTTTATCCCTGAGTTCAGCCTTCTATTCTTGGTTCGACTTTTATAAATTAAGTCCAACTTTGAAGTACATCACCCCCCCCGGTTGATGTTTTGTAACGAATTCGTTACGTTTTTGCATGTCTTACACTTGCAGGCTGAATCTACACCGTAACGTTATAAGCGGCATGTTTACGAAGATTATGACAAAAAGTATTAACTTTGCCGCACGACTTATTCAGTAGGTTTTCGAGGTGAATTCACAATATGCATAATTTTTTCCAACGACATACAACCAAAACGGTAATCGCTCCTCCATATACCACGAATCGTACTGTTTCGGAGTTTGTGAATAATATCCCGAAATTGTTCGATCAACATGGCGACATGGTTTATAAAGGACGTAATACCTTAAAAAGGTTTACGTTTGATGACGGTGATATTGTCGTTAAAAAATTTGCAATACCCAATTTCATTAACAGCATGGTTTATGCCACATTTCGAAAATCAAAAGCCCGGCGATCGTATGAAAACAGTTTGGAAGTAATAAGAAGAGGATTCAATTCGCCCACGCCTATAGCTTATATCGAAGAATTCAGGTACGGGAGATTACGCGACAGCTATTACCTTTGCGCCTATCTTGAAGAATATAACACTATGCGCATTTATTTAGACGGTATAGAGAAAAATGATGCCCTACTTACCGCCTTCTCCCAATATACAGCAGAACTTCATTGTGCAGGAATATTTCATAAAGATTATAGTCCCGGAAATATTTTATGGAAGTATAACGTCGACTCCGGAAAATATGAATTTTCGGTAGTGGATACCAACAGGATGGAGTTTATCAAGTATGATAAACGGTATCTGAAAAATTTATCTCGATTAAGTTATTCTCCTCATGTGTCTGCGTTTATTGCAAAAGAATACGTTTCTTATATGCAAAGCACAAAGCAGATGCCGATGACCGATAAGACGATTGAAAAGATCAATGAATATGCCGATCGGTTTTTCCTTCGGAAAGCTTATAAATATGCGTTGCGTAATGTTTTGAAGCAGCCTTTTATGGTAAGCATAAAAGGGTTATGGGATCTCGGCCGTTTTTTTATATGCAAAAATTTGAAACACTGCAAGAAGTTATCGGGAATTGTTGCCCATAATTTATTTTCGATAGAAAATAATATCTATATTCGCTATATTTATGAATATGACACCCGAAAGGTGCTTGTGAGAAGGTGTAATTATGAAGAAAAGGATAAAAAATAGGGTAAGCTTACTATATCGCGCCGCTACAACCAAATACCCTTGCTTCGATCAAGACCTGGGGGATTCTTCGGGAGCTGGCCGTATAGGACTTACCCTGATGCAAAGGTAAATCTTTTTCCCAAAATTTCAAAACTAAAATACGAATTTGATTATCTATTAAAAAATATCACGATGAAGGTAAATGTAGTAGACAGATTTATTAAATATGCTAAAATCGATACTCAATCCGATGAGAACAGCAATCAGACGCCAAGTACGCTAAAACAGTTCAATTTGGCAAAAGAAATCGAAAGAGAACTGATTGAAATGGGGATGACCGACGTTTCATTGGACAATAATTGCTATTTAATGGCAACATTGCCGGCAAATAGTGATAAGCGCATTCCGACAATAGGGTTTATTGCCCATCTCGATACAAGCCCCGACATGAGTGGAGAAAATGTGAAACCACGTATTGTAAAGCAATACGCAGGCAATGATATCGTGCTTAATGAGGAGCAGCATATTGTTCTTTCGCCTCATGATTTTCCTGAACTGTTGGATCATATAGGTGAAGATCTGATTGTAACCGATGGAACTACATTACTTGGAGCTGATGACAAAGCAGGCATTGCTGAGATCATTACTGCCATGCAGTACTTTCTCGATCATCCCGAAATCGCCCACGGTAAAGTACGCATTGCCTTTACTCCCGACGAGGAAATTGGTCGCGGTGCCGATAAGTTCGATGTGCAAAAATTTGGAGCCGAATGGGGATATACGGTAGATGGGGGAGAAGTTGGCGAGCTTGAATATGAAAATTTCAATGCGGCATCGGCAAAAATTACCATTCAAGGGCGTAATGTGCACCCCGGCTATGCCAAAAACAAAATGATCAATGCTTTGCATGTGGCAAATGAATTGATAGACCTACTGCCTGCAAATGAACGGCCTGAATTTACGGAAGGGTATGAAGGATTTTTCCACCTGACTTCTTTGAATGGAACGGTAGAGGAGGCTGTGGTTTCGTTTATCATACGTGATCATGAACGCAATAGGTTTGAAAAGCGCAAAAAAATCATGCAGGATGCCGTATCGTTTCTTAATGAGCGTTATCCTGATCGGCTGAAACTCGAACTGCGCGATCAGTACTACAACATGCGCGAAAAAGTTGAACCGGTGAAACATGTCATTGACTATGCCTTTCGTGCAATGGAAAACGTTGGGGTAACACCTCGGGTGAAACCTATACGCGGAGGTACGGATGGCGCACGCTTGTCGTTTATGGGGTTGCCTTGCCCCAACATCTTTGCCGGAGGACTCAATTTTCACGGCCGCTACGAATTTATTCCTGTTCAGTCATTAGAAAAAGCCACACAAGTAATCGAAAAAATTGTAGAAATAGTAGCAGAAGAAGCATAATCAATACTATACAGATATGAAAAAAACACCTTTTACAGATTTGCATATTGCACTGGGTGCAAAAATGCACGAATTTGCAGGATACAACATGCCTATCGAATATTCGGGAATCATCGATGAACATTTGACGGTAGTAAATGCTGTCGGCGTTTTTGATGTTTCTCATATGGGTGAGTTTTGGGTGAAAGGACCCAAAGCTGCCGAATTTGTTCAAAAAATAGGTACCAACGATGCCTTGGCTATGGGTGTAGGAAAAGCACAGTACAACTGCATGTTGAACGAAAACGGAGGCATTATCGACGATTTTGTAATGTATCGCTACGATGACCAAAAATACATGATGGTGGTCAATGCGGCCAATATCGAAAAAGACTGGGCTTGGTGCTTGCAACAGAATACGATGGGGGCCGAAATCGAAAATGCATCCGATCATACGGCGCAATTGGCCGTGCAAGGACCGAAAGCCAAAGATACGCTGCAGAAACTTACCGATGTCGATCTTTCATCCATTCCGTATTATTCTTTTGTTACCGGGAAAATAGCCGGAGTGGACAAGGTCATTATTTCCAACACAGGATATACCGGTGCCGGAGGTTTCGAGCTTTATTTTTATCCCGAGTTTGGAAAACAAATATGGGATGCTATTTTCGATGCGGGAAAAGAATTCGGGATAAAACCTGCCGGATTGGGAGCAAGAGATACGCTGCGTTTGGAAATGGGTTTTTGCCTCTACGGTAACGATCTCGATGAAACAACCACTCCCCTTCAAGCGGGATTGGGATGGATTACCAAATTTGTGGACGGTAACGATTTTATCGGTCGTAAAGCACTAGAAGCCGAAAAAGCTGCCGGAGTACCTCGTAAGCTATGCGGTTTTATGTTGGTCGAGAAGGGGATACCCCGTCAAGGATACGAAATAGAGAACGAAAATCGCGAGACGATCGGTAAGGTTACTTCGGGAACCATCTCTCCGATATTGAAAGTCGGCATCGGGTTGGGATACGTAAAACCCGAATATGCCAAGCCCGGAACACCCATTTATATCAATATCCGTAACAAACCCGTTAAAGCAGAAGTTGTTAAGCCGCCTTTTAGGAAATAGTATTTCTGCATAATTGGTAAGTCTTTTTCATCATACCTCAGGGTCTTGCTTTTTTTTGAGTACAAATATGCATCGATTAACGTTTATATTATATAATACTTCATGAATAATCGATGAAAATAAGTATTTGATGATGAAAAACGGTAAGATCGTATGCTTTTTTTTACTCTTTCCGTTATGGTTGACGGCTCAGGAAAAAGGATTGATGAATACAAGCCACAGTAATCATATAAGACTGAAGAATGTGGCTATGACGGACGTGCGATGGACAAAAGGCTTTTGGGTAGAGCGGTTTGAAGTGTATAAGGATACCCTGATTCTCAGCATGTGGAGAACGCTGAATGATCCGGAAATATCCCATTCTTTCAGAAATTTCGAAATTGCTGCCGGTGAGATGGAGGGTACCCATTCCGGGCCCCCCTTTCACGATGGCGATTTTTATAAATGGTTTGAAGCTGTGGCTTCGGTTTATGCCGTGACTAACGATCCAAAACTCGACAGTTTGATGGATCGTATCATTCATACCATAGGAAAAGCACAGCGTGCCGACGGCTATATTCATACTCCCGTAATTATTGAAGAGAGAAATCAAACAACTAAAGAAACCGTATTTAGCGATAGGTTAAATTTCGAAACCTATAATCTCGGACATCTAATGACGGCAGCCTGTGTGCATTACCGAGCTACAGGCAAACGAACATTGTTGGATATAGCTGTAAAATCAACCGATTTTCTGTGTCGTTTTTATGAAACGGCTTCTGCCGAATTGGCACGAAATGCCATATGTCCTTCTCACTATATGGGTGTGGTCGAAATGTACCGGACTACGCGTAATCCGGCTTATTTGAATTTGGCAAAAAATCTCATCGATATTCGTGGCATGGTCGAAAACGGAACCGACGACAATCAGGACAGGATCCCTTTCCGTGAACAAACAACTGCAATGGGACATGCTGTGAGAGCCAATTATTTGTATGCAGGAGTTGCCGATGTGTTTGCCGAGACAGGAGAAGAGAAATTGAAAGAAAATTTGGAGT
>DBPW01000021.1 GCA_002305015.1 Bacteroidales bacterium UBA1410 | reverse complement strand
TTCTGCTATAATTTATCCTTATATAAGAGAGCATTTCTCGCAACTGGCAGCAAAGGCCGGACTCGGACTTATTTTCTTGCCCCCGGTAAATTTCATAAAAATGAAATCTGAATCAGAAACCAAACTCTAATCGCCATTTCCCTCACCATCATCTTGCAACCCCTGAATTCACACCCAACCATCTCATCTCATTTCATCCCAAACTTTCCAACTACTCCAGCTTCCCCAACCACTCAGGCCACTACGACAGTTCCCGCTCCGCCAACCTTTGAATTCCCATCCGCTCCCCTACTCTAATCCCCAACTACCCCACTACCAACTACCGACAACCATCTGCATTCTGAAGTTGCAACTTACCAATGAAACAATGAAAAAGACGCCGCCCCTAAAGAGTGAAAAATAGATGTTAAATGTTTCGAATATTTCGATTATTCCAAATATTTCGTTTATATTTGTAGTGAATACAATTTACATCAAGCTATGAAAGAAATATGAAAACAATCAATGAAATAAAAAGACCGGATAAGCATGAACGAAAATTAGCACGGAATTCTTATTCTTCCTTGATTTCGGCTATCGACCGGTTAAAAACAGACCAGGCTGAAATTGAAATTGAAGAGACCGGAGAAAAAATTATACTCCCGGTAAAAGCATTGAAACTTTTAAGTGAAATCTTAAAAGCGATGAGCGAGGGAAAACCTGTTTCAATAGTGCCTATGGCTACGGAAGTGACCACACAGAAAGCGGCAGAATTGCTGGGATGTTCACGGCCTCACCTGGTGAAACTACTGGAAGAGGGTAAGATTGAGTACACCAAAATAGGTAAACATAGACGCATTAAATACGAAGATATTGTTCGTTACAAGCAGAAAATGAAAGAGGATCAAAAGAAATACCTCGTTGAAATAATGAATGCAGATGAAGAATTAGGGCTTTATGATTCATAGTGTCAGGTTTACCGCAGTTTTGGATACCAAACAGCAAACTATCTTCACTCTCTGCTGTAAACCGACAATATGCGAATGATAAAAAAACTTTTGCGACTTTTTTCAGAACATAAACGTAATAGAAAGAATGACGCCGAAAAATAAACATTTCTGTTTATATTTCATATCTTTGCCTAAAGAGTGAAAAATATGAATAATCGCATTGAACTCATAAAAGGTATTCATCCCGGAAAACTTATCGAAAGAGACTTAAAGAAAAAGGGAATAACGCAGCGGACATTGTCAAAGAATACGGGCATTAAGTATCAAACCATAAACGCAATTGTCACCGGAAAACGCAATTTGACCATTGATCAGGCAATGAAAATTGAAAGTTTCATGGGTTATGAAGAAGGCTTTCTTTCGCTGCTCCAAACTTACCACGATATAAAACAATACAAGGATAAAAAGTTTTCGCGATTAAACCCCAAAAAATTTCCCCACATTCGCAGGATAGTTTTTTGGGATACGGATGTTGATAAAATTGATTGGGAAAGAAATAAAACGGCTGTTATCAACAGGGTGTTGGAGAGAGGGAATAAAGAAGAAATCGACGAAATCATGCGATATTATCAACTAACGGAAAGCGATTTGAAAAAGTTTAAACCAAGGTTTCTTCGACCAACCGATCTAACAAAAAAAGAGGAATGACGAATAAAAATTTTCCTACATTGTATTATGAAACAATTACGCCTTTATTGAAAAAAATTCTTCACGATATAATGGAGAATCCGATTTTCGATCCATTTTATTTGGTGGGAGGGACATCGTTAAGTTTACGCTTAGGGCATAGAAAATCCGTTGACATCGATTTATTCACTAATGCTCCCTACCGGAGTTTGGATTTTAAAAATTTCGAAAAATATTTCTATGATAAATACGCCTATTATGACTGCTTAGATAAAACTGAACTGATCGGTTTTGGAAGGTCATATTATGTAGGTGATTCGGAAGAAGACAGCGTGAAAATAGATTTGTTTTATCACGATGAAATAATTGACCCCTGCGATATAATAGACAGTATTCGCATGGCAAGTCTTCCCGATATAATATCCATGAAAGTAGATGTTGTTTCACGTGGTGGACGCAAAAAAGATTTCTGGGATTTACACGAACTCTTAGGCAAGTATTCTTTATCTGAAATGCTTGAATTTCACAAACAAAGACACGAATATACACATGATCGGAAACAAATTCTCGCTTCATTTAAAAATTTCGCTTTTGCCGATGAAGATATGGATCCGATTTGCTTAAAAGGTAAAATATGGGAATTGATTAAATTGGATTTTGATGAGTTGGTGGAAAAGCTGCAATAATCCGAATCATTTAAAAAAATGTAAATAATATGATTAATAATCTTTCAACTTTTTTGGATGTTACACTTGTTCGTGAAAATACGACGTAACCATTCGGTAAGTCGCGTTTCCCAAACAATCATTTTCCTACTTTATCTTTGCCAACAAAAAAATAAGTTGAATCTGAAAGAATTTGAATTCATATACAGGCATCACCGAATGGTTACATTGTAATCAACCAGGTTACGCATGAGTATTCTTTTATTACCGATGAAATGATTGAAGGGTTGAACTTGTTGGGTAAACATCAATATACGAGGACTTTATTTATGCTGTTCTTAGAAAAAACTTTAAATGTTTCCCGAAAGTCCGGATTTTTCCGTACCTTTGAGAAAAATTTAAAATAAAATGAAGAAATATCTGGAAGATTTTCATCGGATGAAATTGTTTCGTCTGGAAGATGTTGTCCAAATTGTCGGAAATAAAAAATCGGCAAAAGACTTACTGCGAAATTACAAGAAACAACAATTGATCTGCCAGATTCGCCGCGATTTGTATACAGTTACCGATTTGGCAACAAAACAGGCCATAGCAACAAAATTCGAAATCGGAAGCAATATCACACCCTCAGCCTATGTATCGCATCATTCAGCTTTAGAATATCATGGATTGGCTCACCAGCAATTTTTTATTCTTTACATTTCCTCTGCACAAAAATTTACTCCATTCGATTTCGAAGGCATTCATTATTTTTATTGCAAATCGATAAGCGAAAAAGGGGTTTATACACCGCCAATGAATTCGCTGGTGCATGTAACCGATGAAGAGCGGACGGTAATCGATTGCATCGACCGCATCGATCGGGCAGGAGGATTGGAAGAATTGCTGCATGCAATAGCTGCCATGACTTATTTGAACGAAAACAAACTGATGACTTACCTTGAAATATACGACAAACAATTTCTCTACCAGAAGACGGGGTTTTTGCTTTCTTATTTTCAAAAGGAATTAAAATTGAGCGACGAATTCTTAGAGGTTTGCCGAAAAAAGAAAGGAAAAAGTACGCGTTATCTGCTTGATGAACCGGCGGCTACGTTGGTCTATCACTCCCAATGGAAGCTATTTGCTCCTGAAAATATTCTTTCTTATCTGGAACAAGGTCAAAATGAAATTGCATAGGTACAACAAGAAAGAATAAAGCATCATCCGATGGCGTTGTGGAAAACAAGAAAAAATGAATTGTAAAGGAAAGTGTTTAGAGTGTGATAAGGTATTCGATTTCAAAGAGAAACCCATACAGGTAATCATTTAACTAAAGTTTTTTATTCATCAATTAAAAAATATATTTTTTTTCTTTTGCTAAATTGCCTACCTTTGTCGCGAGATCATTTTCAAGATAGGATTGGAAGTTGAATCCGCATAATTTTTCTCCTTAACGATATAAACCGTTAAGGGGATTTTTTATTTATTATTATGAAATATCGAATGGTTTTTTCTCTGCCCGTATTGGGTATGATGGTTCTTTTTGCAAGCGCTTGCAGCAAAACGGATATTCCGCAAGGGAATGACGAAAGTGTAGCCGTGACATTTTACAGTGCGATTAGGAGGGTATCGCATAATGATCCTCCTTTAAGCCGTGCGTCGGGGACTGAATGGGATGCCGATGATCATATCGGTATTTATGCCGTTCCCTCAGGAAAACCATGGCAGGAGGCTGCTTTTTTAAACGTGGATTATGTGAATTCCGA
>DBPW01000020.1:32462-57790 GCA_002305015.1 Bacteroidales bacterium UBA1410 | reverse complement strand
TGAATATCGAAATCTCCTGCATCAAACCAACCTCCTACAGTCAATCCCGGAATGCGATCGAAAGGTTTATATTTTGTATCGGTTGTATCACCCATCCAATAACCATCAAAATGTTGGTGATGAGGAGGTGCCTGTAAAGCATCATCAAGAAAGGGTACACCATGCCACACCCTATAAGCCTCATTTACCATCATATGATCCATTTGTACGGGAAACCAAACGTCGGAAGTCGGATGCCATATATGATCATAAACATCAGATGCAATGGGGAATGTGTTCGTTTTTTGGTCACCATACTGAATAAAATACAAACCGGGTTCTTTCACCGAACTGAAATCGAATTTGATGTAATTATATCGGAGATATCGACCCCAAGTCTCAATATCTCTGCTGAGTTTCTCGATGATTTGCCCATTTTCTTTAACCTTAAAAAGAGAGGCTGTTTTTAAAGGAGCATCGTTTTTATCCAGCTCAATTACTGCTACTTTTTTCTGCTCCGGCAGATAACCTACTTGTGAAAATTCAATGATCGGCTTACGCTTCCAATTAGGAATAGCATTAGGTTCCAAATACCATGTGAGCACTTTTCCGGTTTTCTTTGCCGGCAATAAACTTCGCACTACAAACCAACTGTTTTGTGCCAGATTTCGTCCGTCAAAAATCATTAGCGTATCTTCCGATTGTATTTTCACACAACGCTCCGGATCTTCAGGCGCCAACACCAAAGTTTTTCCTTTTGCAAGTGGTTTAGGAACTATAAATTCTCCTCTTCCTCTGTCATCGAAAGTAGTATGACCGGCAAATTGGGGAATTTTTTGTGATAATGGTTCGATCAATGTATTACCAGATGGATAAAGTGGGAAAATATTAGGCTTTCCATCGACAAGATATGATTTTTCGAAATAGGAAACAGGTAAAAATTCAAGATTAAAACCGGCTTTCTCTTCCAATTCCTTAGGAAGTGGTTTGTCGAGATAAACACTTATTTCTACACCTTCTTCTTTTGATACTACTTTGATATGTGAATCAAAATCGTATTCTTTATACCGTAAAGTAACTTCAACACAATGATTCGTTTTGTCAATTTTTCTATCTACCATTTCAGGAATCAGATCCCATTGCTCAGGAGTATTTTGTAGCCTCACAGCCCCTCCTGTAGCAGTTCTCACTCCATGGTGAATAAGCTCTATCCCCGCAGTCTTCTCATCGAAAAACATCCCGTTATATTGATTACTAAAAACCAATACATTAACACCTTGTTTTTCAAAATACTCCAACTCGTTTAATTGCAGTTGCTGACAATACCCATGGACTGAAAATAAAACGAAAATTATCAGGCACAGGCAAAAACCTTTTGATAGTATTTTTAAATTACGGATCGCTTCGTTGGTCAAATGACGGGATACTGAAAACGAAACACAGTGATTTTTTAAACTTATTTTCATCATTCCTTTTTTTAGTTGTAAATTATCTTTAATTTTTGCTTAATCTCATGTTGCTCCCGGTTAATTCGTTGTGTTATTCCGGTTCATTGTTTTTCTCGGTCCTTTCACTTATCCGAAAATAGTCGAAATCGACATACCCGCCCGTGTTTTGTGTGGCGTAATTGAACAAACCGAAACGGTATCCCATGAAATGAGGAATGGTGTAAGCCATTTTAAGCGACGAACCAATCGGTTCCCACTTTTTCCCATCGAGGCTGTAGTAGAATGTTGCCATGTCTATTCTATCTTTGAAATTACATTCGGCTTTAAGATAGACCGTTTGACTATTAAAGAGTAGACGTTCCGCTTCAACAGGAACGCCCGATTCGGCACTTACCATTACAACGAACTTATTCCCATTTTCATATTTCACACCCACTTGTCCGTATTTTTGTTGCAATAACGCCAGACCGGCAAAGTCTCCCTCTTTCATATGCGATACATCGATGGATGTGATGCCCGAACACGCAGGTCCAAAGGTGCGTTGTGTCAATGTATTTTTTGCCTGCAAAAAATCGTTGTCGATTCGTCCTGTCCTTAACCGCAGATAGCCTTTGCGTTCATGGACCGACCAAAGCGTATTGTCCGGGTTGTGATTCCATTGCCATACCAAAGGAAGCGCACGATCTCCCTTTTGACGAGAAAACTCATCGGATGATACGATTCCTGGTATCAAACCTTTGCTTGCCGGAAGATCCAGCGTATCGGGAACTTTACCGTCGATACCCAACACCGGCCAGTCATTTTCCCATTTTACGGGAACAAGATAAGGAATACGACCGACAGCGCCATAGTCGCGAAAAAGATAGGAAAACCATCTTCCATCAGGGGTATCGATAAGACCGCCTTGAGCAATACCTCTGTCCTGCAAACCGATTATACCCTCATAAGGACCATGAATGTTGTTTGCCCTGTGAATAACCACTGTACGCATGCCACCTCTTGGCCAAGTGATGTTGAAAAGATAGTATTTACCTTTTATTTTAAACAGCTGGGAACCTTCTGCCCCAAGTCCAATCTCGGAGCCGGCAGGGGCACTTGCATTCTCGATCAATACTTTTTCTGTTCCCTTTTTCACTCCCGAGAGATTCGCTTCGAGCTCGGCAATCATCAGTTTCCCGGCTCCCCAAATCATATATATTCGGCCATCGTCGTCAAAAAAGAGGGTATGATCATGATAGGCGGGGGCAAAAGATATCGCATCCCAAGGACCTCTTTCGATATCGTTGGTGGTGTAAATATAGGTTTTATTGGTTGTACCCGAAAAAGTACTGACGTAATAAACGCCATCATGATAACGAAGACAACTTGCCCATGATCCTCCACCGTAGGCATTTTTCCCGTTTTGCAGATTCAATGCATCCACATCGTCCAATATATCGTAAGCATAATTAACGATTTGCCAATTGACCAGATCTTCCGATTTCATAATGGGAACACCCGGACTCATGTGCATGGTGGTACTGCTCATGTAATAAATGTCACCAACGCGGATCATCGACATATCGGGTACATCGGCAAAAATAACGGGATTCCGAGCCGATTGAGCATGAGTAAATAAAGTACTGAATAGAAAAATACAGCTAATCAAAGACAAAATGAAATATTTCTTCATAACTCTTTATTCTTAATTCTTGAATAACAATTGTGCAAATTCGTACAGACTTCGTCTCCAACTTTGCCATTCGTGAGCAGTATTAGGAGATACGTAAAAGTGAGCATTGATGCCTGCATTTTTTAAAGCTTCAGTATTCTCTTTTGGATCACCGCCAAAAGCTCCGCGAGAAGGCCTATTCTTCATACTTTCAATTTCCCTACCTCCAAAACTGACAAATACGAGTTTGACTTTTTGCTTGAAATCGGTTGCCTTGTTGACATCATCCATGCTGATACTGGCACCGCTGAAAAGGCCAATGTTTGAGAATTTATCTAGATTTTCCATCGTGATCATTTTTGTTTCCATCGATCCCATCGAAAGCCCGGCCATGGCACGATGCGGCTGATCTGATAAAGTACGGAAATTAGTATCAATAAATGGAATTAATTCATCAACCAGAACTGTTTGAAATGGTTTGATATCAAAATCTCTAAGTCCTCCCACCTTGATATCATTTGTCATTCCATAAGTCATTACTATGATAAAAGGTTTTGCCTTGCCCTCAGCAATCAGGTTATCCATGATTAAATTAGCTTTCCCTTGATTGGTCCAACCTGTCTCATCCTCTCCAAAACCATGTTGTAAATACAGTACAGGGTATTGTTTGTTTAGATCCTTGTCATAATCTGGTGGGGTATATACAAAAGCTCTGCGCACAGAATTTGTACTTTTAGAAAAAAATAAAATTTGACATACTTGTCCATGAGGTACATTTTTTAATGCGTAAATATCCTGATCATGTGCAGGTATTTCAATGCCGCTACCCCATCGCATAGCCCCATAAAAATACAGGCTTCCGGGATCGGGAACTGCAGCGCCATCGATCCAGAGTTGATAATAATGGAACCCTTCATCCTGAGGATTCGATTCGCCAGTCCATATACCACTTGCGTCTTTGACAAGATCATATTTCACAGCACTAATATCCAGTTGTACATGTTGTGCCTCTGGTGCTTTAATTTGCACTCGCACCCTGCCTTCGGAATTCACCATTGGATAATCCTTGCCGGGCTGATTGGTCGAAGAGGGTTTAAAATCTTCAACAACTGTCTGAGCTTTTGGGGCGAAACATATTCCATTAAATAATAGAATCATCAGCCAATTGATTAATTGTTTTTGTTTCATGTTTTCAATCTCCTATAATATTAATAAATGATTAAGTTATGTACTTGTATTTTCGATATACCGACCGCCATTTTACTTAAATAATAATTGAGCGAAATTATACAAATTGTTTCTCCATACCGGCCAGGTATGTCCTCCTGGATATTCGCTGTAAACATATTTGATTTTCATCTCATTAAATTTTGCAAGCATCAGCTGACAATTATTATATGCTATATCCTCCTTTCCTCCCATTGAAATCCAGAAAAGTTTGATATTGCTGTTGAGCATATCAGCATTTTTTGCCATAAAATTATATTGTGCGTCTGCCAGATCCTTTTGCATGGGTTGTATCCAGCCAGAGCTAAAAACTCCAAGGTATGAGAACATATTTGAATTATTGATTCCGGCATAAAGGGTCTGTATGCCGCCCATAGATAAGCCTGCAAGTGCACGATTTCCGGAATCAGTCTTTGTTCGGTAATTTTTTTCGACAAACGGGATGACACAATTTTTCAATTCTGCTTCAAACATTTTCAATGTCATTTCGCCAAACATCCCCATCGACTCTACGTTTCCATCGGGCATAACAATAATCATCGGTCTAGCTTTTTCCTGGGCAATAAGATTATCCAGAATCAAATCTGCTTTTCCCTGATTCGCCCAACCTCTTTCATCTTCGCCTCCACCATGCAAAATGTACAGAACAGGATATTTTTCAGCAATATTTTCGTCATATCCGGGTGGAGTATAAATATAAAATTGTCTCCATTTATTAAATACCGTTGAAAAGTACCGTTTAATTCTTATTTCACCATGCGGTACATCTTTTACAGCATAATAATTTTCTCCCTTTATTGGCATTTCAATACCGCTTGCCATTCTTCCCATTCCATAAAAAGTCTCACTGGCAGGATCAGCAACCGCTACGCCATCAATCAACAGCGAATAGTAATGAAAACCTTCACTTATGGTATCTGTTGTAACTTCCCAAAATCCTGCAGAGTCCTTCTCCAGGTCATATTTTTTCCCCAGATCAATTTGTATCTTTTGCGCTTCTGGAGCTTTGATTCTGAATTTCACACTATTATCAGGGAATATCTGTGGATATTTTGCACCTCGAACATTTGTAGGTGCCGGTGTACCAAGTATGGTAAATTTAGGAAATACCGAAGTATCAACCGGTTTGAAAAGAAATTGAGAAAAATGGTACAATGAACTTTTCCATACATTAAAATCGTGCCCACCCGGCATAATGTAGTAAATGTGGGGAATGTCGTTTGCCTGTAAATACTCATGCGTCCGTTGACTCAACATTATCAGATTATCGTTATCTCCACAGGATAGCCAAAGTAATTTAAGTTTCTTCTTTGCTTCTTCCGGATTGGGTATCAGTAATTCCGGAGCTTTTGTATTCGGTGCAGGTGAAAAACCGCCGATCCAGGCAAATTTATCGAGATTGCCCAATCCAAAATTCAATGCCTGTCCACCGCCCATCGAAAGTCCGGCAATAGCCCTGTGCTCTCTATCCTTAAATACAGGATATTTTTTTTCGATAAAAGGAATTAAATCGTTTAACAAATCCTTTTCGAAAGTTTCAAATGCCCGAACTTTTTCCGGCTCCATAATATTACCCACAGCACGGTCATCTTTCATGGCTCTGCCATTGGGCATAACCACAATCATCGGCTCAATTTTGTTTTCTGAATAAAGATTATCCAGAATTACATGAGGCTGCCCGCCATTCAGCCATTCCTTTTCATCACCGCCAATGCCATGCAGCAAATACAAAACAGGATATTTTTTATTCTTTGAATAACCGGGCGGTGTGTAAATTATAGCCTTACGTTTTGCGCCGACAGTTTTGGATTCATACAAGACCGAATCAATTTTACCATGTGGAATATTGTTACGTACGATATCGAATCCTGTTTGCAAAGTCTTGTTGGCTTCATTTAAGAAAAAATCTGTCATCATTTTATGGTATTTTTCTTCAAACAAACCCGGCCCATGTTGACCGCCCGGAACTACAACGAATCGACTTGGTACATTAGCCTTTTGCAGTGACTTGAAAAAAAGTTCACTCTGACAAAGAGGAACTAACGGATCCGCATCACCATGAAGTATAAGAAAAGGAGGATCGTTTGCATCGATGTAGGTAATAGGATTTGCCAAGGCACATTTATCGAGATTTTCATCAATTGGTCCACCCATTAAAATAGCTTCTGGAGAATTGACGTCTTTATTTCTTTTACAAGAATCCATTACCGAAATATCGATAGGTCCAAACCAGTCCACAACCGCATTGACCGAACTGCTATAGGAGGTGTATTTGCCGACATTGCCTTCGATGTCGAGAGTTACCGAACCAACGGTATGTAAATTAACTCCGCTCGATGTTCCGGCAAGAGATGCTAAATGACCACCGGATGAAAACCCGGTTATACCGATAAACGTAGTGTCTAATTGATAGATTGCCGCATTAGCTCTCACAAATCTTATAGCCGCTTTAATATCATTTATTTGCGCAGGAAATTTCGCATCTGCACTCGAACGATGATTGGGGGTTACAACAGCAAATCCTGCATCAAGCAGTGGTTTGCCTAAAGAAGAAAAAGCCATTTCCTTTAGGTCATTGCTAAACCATGCACTACCATATATTACTATCACTACCGGAAAAATTTGTTTTTCCGCTTGAGGTAAATAGATATCCAATCTATGGTAGACCTTTTCATCACCACTATAATCCAGATCTTTCCAGCTCTTTGAATATTGCTGACCAAAACAATGCGTACAGATAATCAGAGAAAAAAAGAAAATCAATTTATCATGCATACTCTTACCCTCCCTATTTTATTCAAAACTAATCCAATCAATTTCAGCCGTATTGTCATTTTTTAATATAACGACCAAATCTTGAACACCTTTTATCGACCTGATAACTGGAGCTTTAACAGTTTGCCAGGTATCCCCTTTGGGGATTTTCACATGGGAAATAACGGGTCCTTTTTCATTATTTAATGTTAATTGTATAAGGCTTCCATTTTTCGAAAAAGCCCTTATGATAGCCGATTTAAATTTATTATTCCCAAAATCAACCCTGCTGTACATTAACCAAGCATTCGCTTTATCGAACATAGCTTTCCATCCCTCGAACGTATTATTGGAATCGTTAAAAGCAATGGATGCACCTTCTTTGCTTATTGCACTATATCTGTCAATCTGGATTTTTTGAGATGCTTTTGTCACTCCAACGCCGCGTAATGTCGGTATTACTTTTTGAATTGTACCGTCCTCATTAAAAAATAAGCTGTCAATTCTAACTGACCTGTTCTTGTCAAAATGAGGAGATAGATCATTATGATGATAAAAAAGGTACCACTGAGAGTTGTATTCTATGATAGAATGATGATTAGTCCAACAGTTTGGCGATTCATCCATTATTACACCTTTAACTTCAAAAGGACCTAATGGGTTGTCACTTATGGCGTATTCGATTCTTTCCGTTTTATTTTCCACATGCGGATAGGTTAAATAGTAAATCCCATTCCTTTTAAACAGATAAGGACCTTCTTTGAGACCTTTCTTCGGAAGATTTTCTATAACCTTGGGTTCCGAAGCAAGTTCAAGCATATTATCTTTTAGTTTGGCACCATAAATATTACCGGCTGACCAGTATAAATACGCTTGCCCATCTTCATCAATAAAAGGATTGGGATCAATTCCTCTAACACCATCTATTGGCTTCGTTTCAGGAATGAAAGGGCCATAAGGTTTTTCGGAAATGGCCACCCCAATTCTAAAACCGCTTTTCTCATTTCCGGGCTTTGCTTGAGAAGGAAAGAAGAAATAATACTTCCCGTTTCTGTCAATACAATCAGGTGCCCACATGCTGTATGAGGTACTATCTACCCAGGGCACCTCTCGCTGGGTTAATATAACACCATGATCCATCCATTCAACCAGATTGTCGGAAGAAAAAACATGATAATCTTCCATACAAAACCAATTTTCCTTGCATTTTCCGCTCTCAGGCGGTATGTCGTGTGAAGGATACAAATATACCTTCCCATTGAAAACCCGTGCCGAAGGATCAGCAGTAAACTGATTGCAAATAATAGGGTTTTGCGCTAACGTATCTGTTGCTAATGCAAGAGACAGGCCAACGAGAAATAAATATGAGTAAATGATTGTCTTCATGAAATAGTAACAAAAATTGACTTGAGATCTTTTGGATCGGAACTGTTTCCATAAAACACTTCATATTCACCTGAAGTTATTGTCATTTTTCGTTGACTCCAATCGTAAAATTCAAAGGAAGAAGGAGGTAAATCGATCACTGCTTTCCCGGTTTCACCGGCTTTTAGATGAATGCGGCTAAAACCTTTCAACGTTTTCAGCGGACCATCAATGTCATCCACTTTCCTGATATACACCTGAATTACCTCGGTCCCTTCTCGTTTACCCGTATTGCTGACGGGTATGGTTAGCCGTACACTTTCATCTGACTTAATTTGGGTTTTATCCGCAGTAGCCTTTCCAATTTCAAACGTGGTATAACTCAAACCAAACCCAAATGGAAAAAGTGCATCGTCCATATACCGATAAGTACGCCCTTGCATAGAGTAATCTTCGAAATCCTTGAGTTGATCGGAATTTTTGTAAAAAGTAACCGGTAGTTTTCCTGACGGATTGAAATCACCGAAAAGGACATCAGCCACAGCTTGCCCTCCCGATTCTCCACCATACCATGCTTGCAAAATGGCATCGCAAGTTTCTGTTTCGGGGGTTAATGCAATAGCAGAACCTGAACAGTTTACGAAAATAATTTGTTTGCCCGCTTCCTTTAAAGCCTTCAAACAATTGCGTTGTACCGAAGGAAGCTCAATATGGGTTCGGTCACCACCTTTGAATCCCGGATAGGAAACCGGCATTTCTTCCCCTTCCAATTTGCCCGATAAGCCGCCCACGAATATGACTGTTTTAATGCCGTCGAGTTTTTTGATCAATTCGGTGTAATCCACATCAACCTCTTTACCAAAGTCGAATTCAATATTGGCTTGCCAATTATTGAGTTGGGCATAACGAATCTCAATCTTGTATTTTTTTCCTTTTTCTACGCTGTAAGGTATTCGTGAAGGCAATGTCCGCCAATTGGAATATTTCTTAAGGGATTCCCCGTTTACCAATAGTTCAAAATACCCCGTAGCTCCTCCTTTAAAAACAATTTCTTCAGTTGCCGGTGCAATAAATTCTGTTTCATATTTTGCGGAAAAATTCTCCAAATTTACCCCGGGTGCAAAAGCATATTGACCGGCAGTAGTCATTTTAATCGGATCCGTTAGTTGTTGAATCGTCACAATCTCACCGGAAAAATCCCGATTGTTCCAATACGTTGCTTTGAAACCTTTTTTCCCTTCAATAGAACAGAAAGAAAAATAACTTTGGGTTACCTTGTCTTCAACCAAATCGCATCCCTTGTCATATAAAATGCTCTCCGATGAAATCTTCGATTGAATCCCTTCTAAAATCGAAATAGTACGTATCGGAACGCCATTGTAATTCCCCCAAAGCATCGGTTCATCGTTAGCATTTGGCCCGATTACGGCTATCTTTTTACTTTTTTTCGATAAAGGAAGAATGTTGTTTTTGTTTTGCAATAAGGTCATCGATTTACGTGCCATCTCTAAAGCCAAATTCCTGTGCAATTCGCAATTAACGACGGATAGCGGTATTTTTGTCCAAGGAACCAATTCCTCATCATCTAAATCGCCCACATCAAAACGACCGATCAAAACACGCTTTAAACTTTCGTCCACATCTTCTTCTTTTACCAAATCCCTTTTTACGGCTTCCGGCAATAATTTGTAGGAAGGACCGGCACACTCCAAGTCTGTCCCTGCTAAAACACCTTTTGCTGCAGCATGAACCGGAGTAGAAGAAACCTTATGATGGGTGTAAAAATCCGATATGGCTCCACAGTCTGAGACCACTATATATTTAAAGCCCCACTCGTCGCGTAGTATTCGTTGCAACAACCGGGTACTGCCACAACACGGTTCATCATCCAAACGTTGATAGGCGCACATCACTTCCCTTACGCCGGCATCTTGAACCAACACCTTGAAAGCAGGAAGATAGGTTTCATACAGATCGCGCGGATTGAGATCATTGATGTTTAAAACATGACGACTCCATTCCGGACCGGAATGAACGGCAAAATGTTTGGCACATGCCAACAGTTTCCTGTACCTCGAATCCGATGGCCCCTGTAATCCGTTAACCACCGATGTACCCATCCTCGAAGTCAAATATGGATCCTCCCCGTATGTTTCCTGTCCTCGTCCCCAACGCGGATCACGAAAAATATTGATGTTGGGAGTCCATACCGAAAGACTTAAAAAACGCCTGTTTTCTTTCCCGGACCGTTTAGCTGCGTGATATTTGGCTCGGGTTTCATCTGAAACTGCAGTAAATATCCTGTAAACCAACTCATCATCAAACGACGCCGCCATGCCGATAGGCTCAGGGAAAACCGTCACGCTATCGTTATTGGCAAGACCATGCAAAGCCTCACTCCACCAATTGAATTTAGGAATGCCTAACCTCGGTATGGCTTCCGATTCGTCGACCAATAAAGCGGCTTTCTCTTCAAGAGTTAAACGTGATATCAGATCTTTTGCTCTCTCTTCCGAACTTAAACTTGCGTTCTGAAAGGGATATTGCTGAGCCGACAAACCGATTGAAAACAAAAAACTTACGATTAACAATAATTCTTTTTTCATATAAATTTATTTAATTGACTTTCAATTATTTTGCAACTAAACATGCAAAAAATAAAATTGAAAAAGCAAGGGTATCGATTTATTTTTTAGCGATACTTTTTATTGTATCATTTAGCATAAAATGGAACGAGATAATTTCAAAACGAATTACCTCGTTCCTTGAATAGCAACAACTAATGAACTATCTTATTTACCTGCCAGCCCATCTGCAAAACCGGCATAAGTGTGTTTGCGTTCATAATTTCTAGTCCAGAGTCCGATGGGTTCTCCTGGTCTCCACGAAGAATCCTCAGGACTATCAAGCGGACTCCAATGGGTAATGCCATATTGTTGATTAACCGGAATAATTTCAAAATAAGCTTTAACAATTTCCTTATAAAAACCAGCCATTTCCAACTCTTGTTCTTGCGTTAACTGATTTGTCTTCAAATTTACATTAGTTCCCGGAATTCTGTAACCCATATCTAGTTCCGAAATTTTTATCAACTTACCGGTCGCTGCCAAATTTTGAAACATTTTCCGTACACCTTCCATTGTGGTAACACCGCATGTAACATGCATTTGTGTACCAATGCCATCGACTTTAACCCCTTTGCTCTCCACATACTCAACGTAACTGATAAGGCCCAAACATTTTTTCTGATCTTCTGATTCCAACCCATAATCATTAATAAAAAGTTTATCATCGGGATTCCCGTATTTTCGCGCAAACTGAATGGCTTTTACAGCATAATCCTTACCAAGATAATCTTGCCAATAAAATTCATCGGCAGCTAAATTTGTTTTCCCGATACCGGTTTTCAATTGAGACGGATCCGGCCAATCCGACATGGGTTCGTTTACAACATCCCACGCTTTTACGTAATCCTTAGAAACTCCCATTATCCCTGAAATCCATCTTTCCAGCTCGTTCGTAATGATTTCTTCTTTTTCTTCCGGGGTTTTTTCGATGATTTGTCCTCCTCCATGGGGATTCACACGACAAAGAGTAATATCATCGAGATAAACAGTGCCGGCATAATCTCCAAAACTTATCACAAAACGATTACGATCTTCTTTCGTTATTACAGTTGTGAGCGTGTACTCTTTCCATTCTTCTGAAATTGCAAATGTTCCAAAACTATCGCTCGAATAATCAGAAGTCGATTGAACCTCGGCGCGAATAGTTCCGGGAATACTTCCCCGTACCTTGAAATTTAATTGGTAAGTAGCCCCCTTCTCTAAGGGTGATGAAAAGTCATAAGCAACCTGTGCTCCCCAATAATTGGTTACAGAAGGATTGGTAAAAGTAAATGCATAACCTCCTCCATAACCTTCACCTTTAGCGGAAAGACTCCTCGTTGAGTTATTTCCCCATCCCCCCCAACCTGTGATACCATTTTCAAAATCAGTATTGGTAATTATACTCGGATCTAAGGATGGTCCGCTACTTCCAAGCGGGTTATATTTCGTTAGTTTAATGTTATCAAAATAATAACTGGTGGCCGTTTTACCCAAATTAAATGCAATCGCTCCTGTTCCTGCAACCAGCTCACTTACTGTGATTTGTTTTACAAAAGTGCGCCATTCTGTGGTAGATTCAATCGAACCAAAAAAGTCCCAATGTTTATATTGATAAGGAACTACGTGAGCCTGAGTAGCAAAAGTAGTCGGGACATCGGAACGGACATCCATGCTCAGTTCATACCTTTCTCCTAGTTCCATCGGAGGAGAGAAAGTAACAAAGAACTGGCAATCCCAATCGTTCGTCCGAACTTGCTCGTTAGTAATTTTCAATGCTCTTCCTTTCCCGTTTGCTCCTTCACCCTGTGCCGTAAAAGACACAATAGCATTCTGATTATACGTGTAATGTGACGCATCGTTAGTCTCAAAATCTAGCTTAGCAATAACATCCCAACCCGGTTCACCGGGAATAACAGTTGGTTTGAGCAAACCATTCAAATAGTTAGCATTCTGATTGGCGTGCCAACATAATGTGTGTCCGTAAATCGTGATGCCTGCTTCTTTTGCTGTAGCAATAAAACTTTCTACATTCGAAAGATTTAAAGAACCATCTTTTTGTACTATTGCACCATGTTTCATTTCCCAACCGGCTGTCATCTCATCGAAATTTGAACATATCAAGCGATACATTAATCCTTTTGCATTGAAATCACTTACCGATACCCCTGCTCCTAATTTAAAAGCGGGATTTTTGGTCCGGTCAACATAGGCCTTCAATACATCATAATCATTCAAATATTCGCGTTGAGCAAGACTTTGGGGTTTTTCAACCACATACTCAAGTCTGGTGTTATCTGCACAAGATATCAACAGTGTTAAAAAGAATCCGATTAAAGAAAACTTCTTACAGTATTTCATGTTTTTTTAATTTAGATAAATTAGTCAATCTTGTAAAATGGAGTAAACGTTTCCATTTTAATACCCCTGTCACGAACCACAAGCGTATCTTTGGTATCATAAGTCTTCCCATTCATTTGGATAGTATAATCCAAATACAATGCATCCCGATCTTTATTTCCCCAACTGTTCTTCTCTCCTTTTTTTATAAATTCTCCATTCCCCGACGCAGTAAAACCATCCGTTAGAGTAGATATGGTACATTTATCTTTATCATCAAAAGTAAGAAGAAGTGTACACGTTTTTGTTTCATTATTGATATTTACTATTCTAACGGGAAATTCAACAGCCTGTAAAGAAAGAGTACGCATGTTGCAAACCTCGTCGTTCTCAACATATTGCTTGTGACGAATATTCGTACGGGTCTCTCCATTTTCACGAATAACATCTTTTCCGCGACGTAAATAGTTGCCATGCCACTGATTGATAAATTTAACGCAATAAAGCACATAATCTTTGGGTTGAACATCCCAATCGGATGGATTACATTTAACAGGATTAGGTACTTTCGGCAACCCGGATAGTATGGAATCGGCATTTACGACCTTTTTCATTTGTAAAGGGATCACATACGTATTTGCTATTGCTTTTGAATCTGCAAAAAAAGCATCATTCAGCTGAATTTCAACCCCACCCTGTAAATTATGATCAAGAACTATTTGGTTCGAAGCCATCGTATAATAATTGGATGGCATCGGAACAACCGGAGATGTGCCATTACCATCAAAAAACAAATTGTTACACAAAGAGTTATCCACAACAAAATCAATAGTAATGAGTTTTTTGTTTGAATAAACTCCTCCCATTGTAGCATATATCATACATTTATGATTATTATCAAGCGAAGTGTCATAGATATCTTCACCCAGCACAATCGTTCTTACCGGATATTGGTAAGCAAAATAGACTGCACTGTAATCAAAATCGGGAAATTCAACCTCTTGATTCTCACAACTTGTGATGAATAAAGTAAGAATTCCGATGAATATCAGGGGTAATAAATTAAAATATTTCATATGTATTCAATTAATTCGTTAATTAATATTTTACCAATTTTTGTTTTGTTCCAATTGACTCCATTTGCGAATTTCTTCATACGGTATTGGACCATAATACATATGATCTTTGTAAACTCTGGTTTCCACTTCAATTGGAGAATATTGCAACAAGCCATCCGACTTTTTCTGAATCTGCATTCCTTTAGCCGTTTCATTCAATTTATTCAATTCAACTTTCCATCGGCGCAAGTCCCAAAAACGATGATTTTCAAAACAAAGTTCCAATCGGCGTTCATTTCTGATCAATTCGCGCATCTTATCCCTGTCATTTTTAATGCTTTCAAGATAGGGATCCTCATTACCGGTTCCTAAACCTGCTCTTTTACGAATAGCTTTAATTACATCGTATGCCGAATACGCATGGCTGCCTTTCCCTGTAGGACCCCAAGCTTCATTTGCAGCTTCAGCATAAATCAGAAAAATTTCGGTGTACCGAATACGAGCAGTATAATGCTTCTGTTAAGTATTATATTGAGGATCGGGATTACAATCAGGGCGCAACAGTTTACGTAAATAATAACCTGTACGCGTTGAATAACCACTTTCTTTATTAAGAACATCGTTGTTGGTTCCGTACAACCCTGTAATAATCGTACTGTTCTGTGGTCCCTGTTTACTTTCATTTACAACAATATATTTTGCAAGGCGGGGATCTCTATTTGAATACGGATTAGCAGGATCATATACGCTTGCCCCATTATCTATAGGGTAACCATTAGCCATAGGAAAGGCATCAACCAAATTTTGTGTAGGATTTATTCGCCCTCTCCCATATAAAGAAGGAGGAAAATTATCGGTTTCCAAACTATTGCTTTGCCCGATATCGCCTCTCCAAATAATTTCAGGAGGAACTACCCCGGATCCCAAATTTTCAATTTCATTAACATTCGCATACCACGTTCCGCCATTCGCTGCTAAACCTGTAGTTCCATTAATTCTATCCAAAACCACAGCAGCATAATTGGCCGCCTCTTCCCAAGTTACTCCCGAACCCTGATTATAAGCCGGGCTTGCGGCTAACAATGCTGCCTGAGCACGTATAGCTTCCACAATACGTGCCGTTAAACGGCCCCGCATATGATTGCCGTTTACACGATTATAATGACTCGCTACGGTTACACCCAACGCCCTGTATTTAGCCGGAATTTGAGCATCCGTAATATCGCCGTAATCCAAAGGAAGGAGCTCAATAGCTCTTTGTGCATCTCTATAAAGTTGTTGAATACATTTTCCGAAAGTATCCCGAGGTTTATTAAAATCAGATGAAGAAGTCTCAGGAATCGTATCGATAGGTACGCCCAATAATCGTCCGTCTTCTGTCCAACCCCCATGTGCCAATAACAAATAATACATTTGCAAAGCCCGTAAACCATATGCCTCACCCTTCAACCGATCGTTGTACATGGTTCGTACAATTTCATCCTTGCTCCAAATTACTTTATCGGCATTCTCAAGAAATATATTCAAATATTGAATAACATTTTTGCGAGTTTGCCATTGAGAAGTCGGATTAAAATTAGCGGCCCAAGACCCTGTAGCCATTCTCAGATAATCATTGCTTATGTCATTGGTTACCGCATCATCCGTAGCTACATCACTTGTGGGTGATGTCGAATAGGGAAGAAGAACATAAGCATTGGCCAAAATACCTTGAGCATACGTGGGCTCGTTATACATTGCATCCAGATCCCTTATATTTTCCTTTTCCGGCGTAAATACATCCTCACAAGCTACAAATAAGGGAACAATAATTAATAATCTTAGTATATTTTTCATCATAATTATTTTTATCCGTCTTTAATTTATTCAAAACACTACTTTAACTCCGAGATTATAAAATCTTGTCTGTGGAGCACTGGTAATATTCATCTCTAAAATTTCACGTTCATCGGAAACCGTTAGCAGGTTAGAACCACTAACATAGCAGGAAACCTCATGAAGAAAGAAATTACGCAACATGTGCTTAGGTAAATCATAGGTGAGTTGAACTTTGGCAAGGTTAAAACGATCTGTTTTGTACAGCCAAAAATCGGAATTCCTAAAATTATTGCTGCCACTTTCTGTTGTCAAACGAGGAAAAGTTGCCGATTTTTTTGTTTCCTCTGTCCAACGACCACGAACAACTTCCGAATATTTTCTGTCTCCATAAATCCAATAGTACGTACTATTTTTCAATCCATATGCTCCATAATTACCTGTCCCCAAAACAAATAAGGTGAAATTGTTCCATTTTGCAGTCAGATTCACACCCAGGGTAAATGGCGTTCCATACCATCCGCCTCGTCCTAAAAAGACTTCATCTTTTTCATCGATTACATTATCTTTATTTTGATCCACATATTTAATATCTCCCGGCTTTACCGTTCCACCAAATTTTTGTTCGGGTGAATTGAGGATTTCTTCTTGATCTTGAAAAAAACCTTCACTTTGCAATCCCCAAATACCATCAACAGGATGTCCAACCCTATTTTGATAAGCCCACTCATAGTTTTCGTCGCGTTGGGTTGCTTCAGTATCATAATAAGTACCACTCACTCCTAAAGATAAATCGACTTTTTCGATGCGCTTGTTGAATTTAACATTGAAATCAAATCCGATACGTTTGTCATTGTTATAATTAAGATAGGGAATAAAGGAAGCTTCCGGCCAATAAGTAAAAAAATAGTTCGGAAAAACTGTCGAAGGTCTAACAATCATACCTTCCATCGAATTAATAAAAAACGAAGCATCCGCATTAATCAAATTATGCCATAACGAAGTTCGTGCATTTACTGAAAATTCTTTTCTCTTTATAAAAGTCAAATCTTCATTACTGCCTCTCAACGAGTTGGTTGACCGTTCTACAGCTCCATCATACCACCCCCACCATGCTCCTTGAGCTTGTGTATAATTTGCGGTGTACATATAAAAATCGGAAATATCCAGATCGGTATGCAAAATGCTGCCCGATGTACTCAACACGAATTCGTCAACCACTTGCGAATTTTTAAGGAAATCCTCGTTATGCATCTTCCACGCTAAAGTAAGCGAAGGTGAAAAGGCATTACGGTGACCTTTGGCCAACTTAGCGGAATGAACAAGGGCAGAACCAATTTCTGCAAAATATTTATCTTTATAATTGTAATCCAGCTGTAAGCCCAAATTTGCATTCGCAGTCCGATGATACACCCCCGATTGGGTTTGTTGATAACCCGCACCTACTAAAATAGCGGAGATATTATGAATAGAGTTGATCGATGTTTTATAATTAAAGGCTCCCGAAAAATCAAGCGTCTGATTAAAGGCACTCTCACCAATGTTTTGTATTCCGGGTTTCCTGTCATTCCCATATTTCGTAAGACCGGCAATCACATCCTTACCGTTATAATTCGACCAAACAGGCTCAAAAACAGCATATTCGTTATCATACGAAGTCCTATAAGAAGTGGCATAATCAACCGCAAACTGAGTACGGAACGAGAGTCCCTTCAATAACGACGACAAATCAAAATCGATTCCCGTATCAAACTGAAAAAGTCGGGTTGTGGATTTATTATAACCGGCGGCATAATAATCGGCAAATATGTTGGTCATATCAATTTGAGTACCTCCCAAAAAATATTTACCACCAATAATATTACTGCTGTTTTTAATTAAAGTCCATGAGTTGATATCATTTTCTTCAATATAATCCAAGGGAATCAGTGGCGATAGCCGATTAGGGCGCATTGTGGAAGCGGCTGCCCAATAATCCCCATTCGCACTTCGGGAATCGTTAAATATAGTATTCGCATTTATCGAAGCACGAATGTAATCGTTGAATGTTACATCGACCTTTCCCCGAATGTTTAAACGACTAGAATAATTATTTTTGGCTTCACCAAAATTAAACACGTCACCTTGACGAGCGTATCCTATGTTGGTATAAAACCGGGCTCTATTGGTCCCACCCGTAAATTCTGCCATTATATCCGAACGATTATACGCCTTATTCAAATAGTCGGAAGAATAAAAATCGATATCCGGATATCGGTACGGATTTTCCCCTGTGGAATAATGGTATATATCCTCCTCGCTATATAGGGGTTGCAAACCATCATTTTCACGAGCTTCATTATAAAGGCTCATATATTCTGCCGAACCCAAATACTTGGGATAACGCTTCGAAACATGAAAACCCGTATTGGCACGTGCATTGATTTTAAAGGGTTCGGCTTTCCCTTTTTTTGTAGAAATATAAATCACACCTTTTGCAGCACGACTGCCATAAAGAACAACTGCCGAAGCTCCTTTTAAAAAAGTGATTTGTTCTATTTCTTCCGGTAATACACTACTTGCATCGCGAGGAATTCCATCCACCAACACCAAATAGGAATCCATTCCCCACAATGAATTTCCGTTCCATCCGCCAACATATCCCTCCATATTATCCAAACTATAGGTATAATAGTTCTTCTTGATCAGTTCTCTAACATTGATCATCGAAACACCTCCCGGCAAGTCGCTTGATGCTACCTTCTGGTATGCCACCTGAACTAGTGAGTCTTTACCGTTATTCAGCGAATCAACCCCATTTTCTGCAAATGTTTGTGCTTTTATATAAAATGATAAGAAAGCTAACATTCCACATAAAATGAATTTTATTTGTATATATTTCATTGTTTAGTTATTTAAATGTTTTTGTACAAATCTAACTTACCAACCCGGATTTTGTCCGAATTCAGGGTACAACGAAGTATCCTCAATTTTTAATGGAAACCAATAGTGCTTTGTGCTAAATTGGCGAGTCAAAATAGGAACTTCTCTGAAATTGGAAACCTTGGCATCCTTCGGGTCATTATTTTTAAAAAATTCATTATTTTCCATCCTGTCAAATTCCTGGGAAGTTTTTACATTATACGGATATTCCGTAAGCAACAGCCAGCGTTGCAAGTCATTGAAACGAAAACCCTCAAACGATAATTCAACCGCCCGTTCTCTACGCACTTCATCCATAAATTTTTGAGAATTTGATAAATAAGCAGAACCCACATGACCGGCACCTACCCGATCACGAAGTGTATTAATGGCTTGTTCAGCGGTTTTTGTGAAATTGTCCGATTTTCCGTTTGCACCACCAAAGGCCGCACAAGCCTCAGCATACATCAAATAAATATCCCCCAAACGCATGTAGGGTAAATAGACGTGAAGATTGCCGCTCCAATTGTATGTCCCATCATATTTATTGCAGGTATGCGGTACCAGCTTCTGGATGAAATAACCGGTACGGCTTCCATTGGCATCGCTTCTCATGATTCCTCCGGTGTGAAGACTGCAATAACGCAAATCTTCCATATCGGCCGGCATAGCCGCATTCACATATTTGAAACCATCAAACACAATATCATGATAAAAACGAGGATCCCGATTTTTAAACGGATAATTCGGATCGAATCCCGAATGCTGATCATCCAACGGTAAACCGTTAGCCATACCATATAAATTCACATAATTGGCCGTCGGCTGATGAATAATATTATCATGCTCCACAAGTCCCCGAACCTTGGGACCGAAGGTTTTCGAAGTATTCCAATTGCTTCCATTATAATCGGTTGAAGGGCCACGAAAAATAGCTTCCGTTGTTCCGGGCATCAACCAATTTTGGCCTGTCGTATAAAAGATATCGCTAAAGCAAGAGGTTGCATTATTGGCTTTTACGTGATTATAAATGTCTTTATAATTAAATTCGGCCAACGCATATTGTGTTTCTCCATTTTCTACCAAACTCAATAATTCCCCAAATGCCTCAGCAGCTTTTTTACAATATGTTTCATCATAATCATAGGTTTTGGTTCCGCCTGTCTGTGGTCCATTTTTCATGAGAGGACTCCCTGCCCATAAGTAATTTTTTCCCAGATAACCCAATGCCATAATTTTATTGACTCGCAATTGGTTTTTTCCTAAGGTTTTCTTTCCCACAGTGGTTTTATCCCAATCGATAGGTAATAAATCGGCAGCTCTCCTGAAATCGGCGCCTGCTTTATCTGCACATTCTTGGTAACTTAAACGAGGTAAAGTGAGTTTGCCGCTTGCGGGTAAAACCTCTTCTATATAGGGTAAACCACCTAAGAATTGCATCATTTCGAAATGCCACCAAGCCCTGAAAAAATACAATTGCCCTTCAATACAATTTTTTTCTTCCGAAGTCACTTCCGTCAATTTATCAAGATTAGCAAGGCCTAGATTTGCTTTACGGATACAATACCAAGCATGAGGCCACAAAGCATGATCAAACTTATTGGTCGAGGTAGGATTAGTTGAAGGTTTATCCAGCCATTGTCCCGGTTGACTCATTCTTCCTGCCTGCCAAGCCCAAAAATTACCGAGATCAACTTGATGTACCATGTGCCAGTCAGCTTCCGTATTCATGATCTCGTCATCTCCCCAGTTCCACGAAGTTGTCCAATAACACTTTTCTTTATCGGGAATGCAATTATATATCTCTTCGATAAATCCCTGGAAATTAGTGAAATTCTTAAAAGCCTCATTTTCTGATACTATTGATTCGGGCGCTTTTTCCAAATAATCTACACAAGAAATCATTCCTACTGTTATGGACAATAAACTGATCCATAAAATATTTTTATACATATGTTTCATTGTTTTTTTAATTTCATTATTATTAGTTATCTATTACAAGGAAAATCGAATACCTAAATTGTAACGCCTTACTGTAGGATATGCGCCTTGGAAACCTGCCCCGGCGAAATTCGATTCACGATCATCCGGCATTCTGGACCATACCCAAAGATTATTTCCATTGATGAATATTCTTAAAGTATTTAATCCTAATCCTTTAATCCATCCGCCGTTAAAAGTATAAGCCACTTCTGCATTTTTTAAACGAATGTAAGAACCATCGAACAAAAACTGAGTTCCATTATTGTAACTCGGCCTGGATAACCATCGAGGTACAGGTATATCGGCTGAAGTATTTTCTTTTGACCACCAACTCCCCATATCATATACGGTATTTAACTGGCTCCCGAAACTTTGAAGAGGAACGTCACGGGTAACATTGGTAACTCCATAGAATTGAACAAAAGCACTAAACCCTTTCCATTCGAATCCGATAGTAGTATTATAGGTATTTTGAGGTGCATCTGCATACCCATATGGGATTTGGTCTTTACTGTCAACAATCCCATCGCTATTGAAATCAATAATATAATAATCCCCGGGCAATTTATGAAGATCATTTAAATCGTGCTGCGGACTACCAAAAAGCTGATCATACGTATTGCAATATCCGGCATCGACATACGATCGAAACTGATTAATGCTGTATCCTGCATCTTTTTGATAAGCAGGAAGCAATTCCGGATCGTCTTTTACCAGAATTTTGTTTTTTGCATGCGTCAAGTTAAAGTTTCCCCATAAACGTAACTCATTGGCAAATCTCTTATTGATATTCAGCTCAAGCTCATAGCCACTTGTGCGCACTTTTCCCAGATTGGCAGTAGGAGGAGTTGTTCCGAAATAAGGAGGTACGGCTCGTGAATTTCCGGACACCAAAATATCTCTGCGTTGATCGCGAAATAGCTCGACATTCCCTGTAAATAGGCCGTTTAAAAAAGAATAATCGACACCGAAATTGGTCTTGGTTACCGTTTCCCATCTTACATCAGGGTTCCCAACCGAGGCTTCTCTATACCAGGTATAAGGACTGGTTCCATGATAAATATCGAGTGAAGAATTTCCGCCATATGCCCATTGGGTCATGTATAACCAACGTCCTCCCACATTGTCGTCGCCTATCTCGCCATAAGAAGCTCTCAATTTCAACATATCCAAAAATTCAAGCGATTTCATAAACGGTTCTTCCGAAACCATCCAACCCACGGCTCCCGAATTAAAGAATGCGAAACGATTCTTTTTGGCAAATTTTTCCGAACCATTATAGGCACCGTTATATTCCAAAAAATATTTATTGGCATAATTGTAAGTCCCGCGAAATGCCCAATCTTCGCGATAATGGGGAATCTCACTACCTGTTGCCCGTTCCTGACGGCTAAACAAGCCCATAGCCGTAACATTATGTTGACCAAAGTCGCGAGCCCAATTCAATTGCAACTGATAATATAAATTGCGTTGAGTGAGGTTATTATTTACCGTACCGGGTTGAGTAGTCCACAATACGCCTTGCATAAAATCGAACTTATTGTTGTTTTCAAACTCAACCTTATAACGAGGAATCCCTGTATCGGGGTCAATCCATTTTTGAGGAGCATCATTATAAAGGTCATTGATCCCCCGGTTATATTCAACAAAAGTATTGTCCCACGAAACAGTTCCTCTGAAATTTAACCCTTTGGTAAGAAAATCCAGGTTTTGTTCCAATACAAAATCGGTATTGATAGCTGTAGTAGTGGTGTACATTACTCCGCCGATGGACAAAATCATGGCAGAATTGGAAACATTCGAAATGCTGGGATAATATCCCCATGAACCATCGGCATATTTCGGAAGAAATACATCCGGTGCAATATTGTATGCCCCGGCCCATTGCTGAGCAACGCCCCAATCCGAAGAATTGGTTTGTCCCCAAGGTGTTTTCTTTTTCCCGTTGGAGCCCGCAAGATTTACCTTAAATAAGGTACTTTTTGTCAATTGAAAATCGAGGTTGCTTCGAACATTAATACGTTGAAACGAATAACCGGCTTTATAATTACGACCATTATCCCATACTTTAAAAAGGTCGCCTTCATCAACAAAATCTGCCGCTGCGTAATATTTAACGAAATTGGTACCTCCGCTGATATTCAGGTTTGCATTATACGAGGTAGTATAATCTTTAAAAAGCGCATCTTGCCAATCTACGTTTGGGTAACGTTCTGCTTCTTGCCAATCTGCAGGATAGCGGTATTTATTAATTACACTTTGGGGTTTGATATAATTCCATGACTCGGGGACTAAACTCAACTCGTGTTCAATTGCTATATTACGAAACATTAATGCATCATACGAGTCATACTTATTGGGTAACTTGGACGGTGCCTTTACTATCGTACTTGCCGATGCATCGATGTGGGGTTTTCCCTCTCTACCCCGTTTCGTTGTAACCAGGATTACCCCGTTTGCTCCTCTGACGCCATACACTGCTGTTGCCGAAGCATCTTTCAGTACCGATATCGATTCAACGGAACTAATGTCCACACTGCTCATAGGTCGTTCAATACCATCTACCAAAACAAGCGGTTCGGCATTGTTCCAAGAACTCATGGCGCGAATCAGGATTTTTGGATCTTCTTCTCCCGGCATTCCTGTACTTGAGGTAGTGATCACACCGGGTAGGTTGCCGGTGAGAGCCGCGCCTACACTATATACACCACCGGCACGTTCTAATACTTCACCCTTTGTTTGTGTAATAGCCCCTACAACACTCGCCTTTTTTTGTTGTCCATACCCTACCACAATCATTTCTTCCAATTGGATAGCCGACTCTTTAAGAACGATGGTAAACTCATTCCTGTTGGCAACATCAATTTCTTGCGTTTCCATACCGATGTAAGAAACCACAATCACGCGTTTATTAACCGGAATAGTTAAGGAAAAATTTCCGTCGATATCCGTAACCGTTCCAATAGTAGGCGCATCTTTGACAACAATGGTAGCCCCTATTATCGGATTGTTTTGTTCATCAACGACTTTCCCTTGAATCTTTCGGGTATTTTGTGCCGAAAGAGACGTAGTCAACAAAACAGCAGTCAAAAGCATAAGGCTTTTTAATAAACTTTTTCCGAGAAATGGAAAAAGTTTTTGATCGAATAGACTCATTTTTTGTTTCATTACATTTTAGATTTAACATAATATTTTAAACGGTTCAACAGGTAAACTGAATTGGTTTACCAAAAATCCCTGTCTTTTCTTCAAAATCCGGTTAATGATTTTGAAGAAAAATTTCAATAGTTTTTCATTCAAATAAATTTCAATCATACGCTTATTATTAAAGATTTAATGCATTGTTTATCATTTAATACGATTTGCAGGTCGCATACATCCCGATAGTTGTGCCGGTAAAACCGCCACAATGGGCCGTCGACAAGTACCGGGCGGAAATATCCCGACATACTACCTCCCATTTGCCCTCACTTAAAGCATAATAGAAATCATAATGTGTTCCGGATGAAACTACTTTCAAATCAATAGGTTTATCTTTATCCAAATCGGAAATTTTTTGTTCACCCAAGATCGTGTTCCCATCTTCGGAAATTTTTACAAGCGCAATCCGTCGTTTGTTGCCGGACCGACTTACCGACAGAAAATACTGATGATTTTCATCCTTAAACAACAAAAGTCCGGCAGCTTCTTTTTCATCGTCAGGATTAAACAGCATACGGGTAGTACATTCAAATTTATGATGCTGCATCCGACGACATACAAAAGCCGGAGTTTTCTTTTCCGTAGCCGCCACATCCGCACACCGTAACGTAAGGTATCCCGGATTTTGGGTTAAGGAATACCAATCGGTTGCCGGTCCCCTTAATGTCATCCATTCCAACCCTAACAGGGGTTTGTCAAAATCATCGCTTTTCACAAAATTTCCAAAAGTAACCTCATCTCCCCGTTTCACCCCTTCTCTTTTGAGAATCATGGGTACCACATCTTTCCCCTGCGTCATGTACGGGAAGCCATCTTCACTCCATTTTACAGGCATCATGAAGGTTTCGCGTCCCAAATTCTCAAATAAATGATCAATAGGACGGCAAGCCAAAAAAACAGCCCACCAATCGCCCTCTTTTGCCTGAATCAAATCGGCATGTCCGGCACACGTTATCGGATTGGGTCGCGCAGGATCGAGATGGCGTTGAGTCAAAATGGG
>DBPW01000020.1:0-32450 GCA_002305015.1 Bacteroidales bacterium UBA1410 | reverse complement strand
CCGTTTATTTTATACATATGGGGTCCTTCTATCCAAATGGGTTTATCTTCAGGACGAGCCCCTTTATTCACCAATACGATGCGGGGCCCGATGGTTTTATCCGTTTTCACATCGAATTCCTGAATTTTAATTACACGATGCCCGTCATACTCGGGCTTTCCCTCAGGCGCATCATTGTTTACGATATACGCTTTGCCATCTTCATCAAAGAAAAAAGAAGGATCGATGCCTTGCACTTCGGGCAGTAGGATAGGATCAGACCATTCGCCAAAAGGATCGTGTGTCTTCACAAAAAAATTGCCTGCTCCCACATTCGTAGTAATCATATAATACGTTTTATTATACGGATTGTATTCGATAGCCGGCGCAAAAATTCCGCCACTCACATGCTGCCCCTGCATATTGACAAGCTGCGAAGGACGATCAAGCACATGTCCTATCTGCTTCCAGTTTACCAAATCCCTGCTGTGAAATAGAGGTACACCCGGAAAATAGGTGAAGGTGGAAGTCACCAAAAAATAGTCTTCTCCATTGGTACAAATACTTGGATCGGAATACCAACCCGGCAAAATAGGATTATAAAAAAACTCCGGACCGGGCAACGGATTTTCTTTATAAAAATCGTCTTCACCTTTATACGTGAAATTAGCGAAAAGGGCAACGGATTTTTTTGTTTCGGAAGGGTTCTTTTCATCATTCGAAGAATGAATCCGACCCTTTCCTTCACATCCTATAAGGAAAGAAGCATCCGATAGACCTACCCCTATTAAAAACAGGGAAATAACGCTGAAAAATTGTTTTCCTTTCATAATAAATGCGATTATAATCGTGTAATCATTTCTCTAGGCAAATAATGCATTCCTAACCCTCATTAAAGCTCTTTTTGATTAAAAACAACCTTATTTTTGAATTGAGTGCTCCATGATTGATTTTTTTGAATGCCTATTTTTTTAACAATTAGTAAATAAAAATACTTCACAAATATAAAGGAATGCAACTTATTTCTATTATCCACATGTTTCATTCCTTTTGCTGTACGTTACATCAGAGTAAAAAGATGTTACCAATCCTTTACAATGGGATACAAATCTCGGCGTTGAAACTATCCGGCAGGTCTACAACCCACAGCCTCACTCAAAATCCCAAAAAGGTACATCGTTTTTCGATGGTTGAAATAAAGTGTCCAACCCCTACCCTTTCTCGAAACCCAAAAGTGGGGTTGAAAAGTCTTCTATCGGTATTCATGGGAAGAATGTCAAAGTTTTATAGGGTTTTATAGATTTATTTTATTATTTTTGTTCCGTTTTATTCGGCAACAATAACATGAAAAGGCAATTCATTTTTGTTATAATTTTATTTGGAAGCCTTGTTTTTAAGGCAAACAGCCAAACAGGAATATTTTATTCGACCGATAAAGATCTATCGAACAGCTTAATCAATTATATTTATCAGGATAAACGAAATTACTTGTGGATTGCCACGGAAGATGGATTGAATAAATTCGACGGAATCAAATTTACGGTTTATAAAAATGAACCAAACGATACAACATCCCTTAAAAATAATTATGTAAGATGCTTGTTTGAAGATTCGAAAAACCGCTTTTGGATAGGTTGCATAAACGGATTGCAGCAATTTGACCGGAAAACCAACACGTTCAAAGAAATCAACTTATTTTCATCGACCAATACACCGATATATCCCCATATAATATCCATCATTGAAGCCAACGATGGAAGTATTTGGATAAGTACTTCAGGTGAAGGAATTTTAAAAATGTCGGATAAGGACGATAAAACATTTCGAGCCGTAGCCTCTGTCAATTCGAAATTGCCCACACCTCATCTAACAGTCCTTTTTCAGGACAGCTCGGGGAAATTTTGGATAGGAACCGCCAATTGCGGACTCTTCCTGTATGATGCTTCAACAGGGCAAATGCACACCTTCAGCGTTCAAAACAAAAAAATCGGCGACAACGAAATTTCCGCAATCACAGAAGATAAGGACAAGAATATTTTTGTAGCTACACTTTCCGCAGGGCTTTACGTATTTGACCGGAAAAACTTTTCGTTTACACCCGTTAAAGATGCGGCAGGCAACGAATCGTTACCGATAAAAAGTTTATTTTTCGACAACAACCAAAACAGACTGCTTGTGGGTACTGACGGACAAGGACTCCGAAAATTAAACGATAAAACGCACCAACTGGAAAATGTTGAAATCAATTCCTCTCCTTTCGATTTTTCAAAAACAAAAGTGCATTCCATTTTGCGGGATAATGCAGGCAACCTGTGGTTCGGGCTTTTTCAAAAAGGAGTTTTCCTGGTACGAAACAATCCCTATCAATTCAATTATATCGGCTACAAATCGTTTAACCAAAATCTTATCGGATCGAGCTGCGTTTCCTCACTATATAAGGACAAAAACGAGGCCTTGTGGGTGGGTACGGATAACGATGGTCTGTATCGACTCGAAAACAACACAAAAAAATCCATCCATTACGCATCTTCCAATCAGTCGGGATCTGTTCCCAATACCGTATCGGCCATTGTCGAACTGGAGAAGGGCGAAATCTGGCTGGGATCTTTCTCGCAAGGCTTGGCTTTTTTCGATAAACGTACCGGACGTTGCACTTACTACAACACCATTCCCCCTCCTATTCAATCCAACAATTGGTCGATTAAAATCAACTGCCTGATTAAAGATGATCAAGACAATTTATGGATAGGTACACACGGTGGAGGGCTTTACGTATTTGACACCGCCTCGCGAACCTATACCAAACACTACGGCAACAATTCGATAACCAACGAATGGATTTGCTCGCTGTTTATGGATAAAGACAAAAGGATCTGGGTAGGAACATACAAAGGGTATTCCATCATCGACACCAAAAATTCGCGCATTCAAAACAATGTTGCCTCCGAATTATCAAACGCCGTTATCTATACCCTATCTGCCGACAAAACAGGAAACATGTGGATCGGGACTACAGAAGGGTTATATGTCTTGGATGGCAAAAAGGGTACTTTCCTTAAAAAATACACCACTGAAGACGGATTACCGAGCAATGTCATCTGCGGAATTGTGGAAGATGGTCAGCGAAACATGTGGTTGAGTACCCACAACGGATTATCCAAATACAATACGCGAGAAAACGTATTCATCAACTATTACAATTCCGATGGTCTGCAGGGAAACGAATTTTCGAGAGGTGCTTACTGCCGAAGTTCCTCCAACGAAATCTATTTCGGAGGTATCAACGGCATTACGTATTTCAATCCGTCGCAAATAAAAGAAAAACGAGAAGAGCTTCAGTTATATCTGATCGCACTAAATATCGGGGACAAAACTGTTTTTTGCAACAATAAAAGCAAAAAAGGCGAATCCTTGCATTTTATATCCGACCTGGATACGCTCTATTTGGATTATAAAAACAATATATTCAATTTGGAATTCTCGACTTTCGACTACGGCATACCCGAACAAATCGCTTACCGGTATCAAATGGAAGGGTTTAACAACAACGAGTGGATTCATATGGAACCGGGAGTCAACAAAATTCATTTCACCAATATCGATTACGGTAAATACAAACTGCGAGTTGCCGCATCGGTACACGATACTTCGTCGCCTGTTAAAGAATTTACCCTGATTATATCTCCCCCCTGGTATCTTTCATGGCAAGCCATCACAGCCTATATCCTGTTTTCCATGCTGGTGATATTCGGGGTAATCAAATATATCTACGACCGCATACAATATCGGCACGAACTTATGCGGCGCCGGCATATCGAAGAAATCAACGAAGCCAAACTGCAATACTTTACCAATATATCGCACGATATCAGAACGCCGATGAGTCTTATCATCAGCCCGCTCGAAAAATTGATGGCTTCTGAAAGCGATTCCCGCAAACAATACATTTATCAGATCATGTACCGAAATGCAAACCGCATCCTTCGCCTCATCAATCAAATGATGGATATGCGGAAGATAGAAAAAGGGCAAATGATCATGAATTTCAGCGAAACGGATATGGTGGGTTTTCTCGAAGATTTGATGAAAACATTCGAATACGTTGCACTGAAACGTCATATCGATTTCAAATTTATACACCAAGAGCCCAAATTAAATGCATGGATCGACATAAGCAACTTCGATAAAGTAATGATGAACGTATTATCCAATGCCTTTAAATTCACGCCTGACAACGGAACGGTTACCGTGAGCCTGAGATCGGTGCACGATGCAAAGAAAAGCGAATTTCCGGCCAAAGACTACCTCGAAATCGTGGTTTCCGATTCCGGACCCGGTATTGATGAAGAGGATACGGAAAAAATTTTCGATCGCTTTTATCAAAGCGAAAACAACTATACCGGCAAAAATGTGGGTACCGGCATAGGGCTGCACCTGTCGCGTTCGATCATGGGTCTGTTGCACGGTACCATCACTGCCCGAAACAAAAAAGACGAAAAAGGGGCGGAAATTATCATTCGTTTACCGTTGGGTAAAGAACACCTTTCTCCCAAAGAAACAAAGCTGTCTCACGTTTCGACTGAAGCACCTCATGTACAAAAACCGGAAGAACAAGCGACGATGCTTGCCGGACAACCCGCGACAACTAACGAAAAAAAGAGCAAACCCAAAACAAAATACAGCGTGCTGATTGTGGAAGATGACGACGAAATACGCGATTACCTGAAAAACGAATTGTCGCCCTACTTCAAAGTGGAAGAAACCACCAACGGGAAAGAAGCCTGGAAAATGATCCGGGAAAAACATCCCGACCTCATCATCAGCGATATCATGATGCCCGAAATGGACGGAATTACGTTGTGCAAAAAAATTAAATCGAATGTCGATGTCAACCATATTCCGGTGATTCTGCTCACGGCAAAATCCACCGATTCCGATAAAGCCGAAGGCCTCGATGTGGGTGCCGATGCGTATATCGTAAAACCTTTTAACATTGATCTGTTGATAAAACAAAGCCTGAATTTGATTGAAAACCGCAACCGCATAGAAATAAAACCGCTTGACGATAAAGTGATCCAAGAGATGCTTTCGCCGGAACCTATACCATCGGCCGATGAGCAACTGCTGGAAAAAGTGGTGAAACTAATTAACGAAAACATTGCCAATCCCAACTTGAACGTGGAGTTTATCGCCCAAAATATCGGCATAAGTCGCGTACATTTATACCGAAAACTAAAAGAACTCACCAACCAGTCGACGAGCGATTTCATCAAAACCATACGCATCAAACAGGCAGCCGAACTGCTGACCGATCAAAAAGTGCAGGTATCGGAAGTGGCCTATGCCGTGGGATTTTCCAATTTATCGCATTTTTCCACTTCATTCAAAGAGTTTTACGGGATCTCGCCAACCGAGTATGCCGAAAAATACCGAGATAAAAATCATACCGACTTTCAACAACAAAAAAAGGATGAAGAAAAGTGATCATCGTGTTTTGAACAAAAAAACAATGCGCGTTTTACTGGGTATTACCCTGTATTTTTCATTCGCCGCAAATCCTGCGTTTGCCCAACAACGCATACCGGTTCACGATCCGGTCATGATTCGCCACAACGCGGTTTACTACCTCTTTTGCACCGGCCGGGGAATCAGCGTATGGTCGTCGCCCGACATGGTGAATTGGAAAAAAGAACAACCCGTATTCGCCCGGCCGCCCCAATGGGCTGTAGAGGCAGTACCGGGATTCAACGGACACATATGGGCACCCGATATTTCGTTTTTCAACAACGAATATTACCTGTATTATTCGGTTTCGACGTTCGGAAAAAACACATCCTGCATCGGACTGGCAACCAACAAAACGCTCGATCCTGCCCATCCGGAGTTCAACTGGACGGATCACGGCTGCATCATCCAATCTTTCCCCGGAAAAACCAACTGGAATGCCATCGACCCCAATCTGGTTGTCGACGACGAAGGGCAACCCTACCTGGTTTTCGGTTCTTTTTGGGAGGGAATAAAGCTGGCGAAGCTTTCGGCAGACGGCAAAAAAGTGATCGATGACGTGAACAATATCCCGACCATAGCTTCACGCAAAAAAGCACCTGACGATCCCAACCCTCCCTCCGTCAACAACCATCCCGTCGATGCCGGAGGAAACGCCATCGAGGCACCTTTCATTTTCAAGAAAAACGGCTATTACTATCTGTTTGCATCCATCGACTATTGCTGCAAAGGACCGGAAAGCACCTACAAAATCATTGTCGGTCGTTCGAAAAAAGTAACCGGTCCCTACACCGATAAAGCAGGGAAAGATATGGCAACCGGTGGTGGTACCCTGCTTTTGCAAGGTGACGAAAACTGGTACGGTGTTGGGCATAATGCGACGTATACCTTCGACAGGAAAGATTATATCGTTTTTCACGGCTACGATGCGCACGACAACGGCAGATCGAAGCTCATCATCAGGGAGTTGGGATGGGACGACGCGGATTGGCCGATAGTGAAAAACGCCATACCGTAACAAAAAAACACCCCCCGTGTTAGCGGGTAAAACTTACCGGCGTTTTTCAAAAAATGCTTTCATCAACGCCGCACACTCATCCGCCAAAACACCGGCGGTTACGGCAGTCTTGGGATGAAGAACCGGCGGCGAAAACAACGAGAAACCGTATTTCTCGTCCGGAGCACCATACACCAGTCGCGAAATTTGCGCCCACCGCAGCGCACCGGCACACATGACACAAGGCTCTACCGTGACAAAAAGCGTACAATCGGTGAGGTATTTGCCTCCCATCACGTTAGCGGCAGCCGTAATGGCCTGCATCTCGGCATGTGCCGTAACATCATTCAGCGTTTCGGTGAGATTATGCGCACGGGCAATAATGCGATCGTTGTTCACAATGACGGCCCCAACCGGAACTTCGCCTTTATCGCAAGCTTTTTTGGCTTCCGCAAGAGCCTGGCGCATAAAATATGCATTGTTTAATAATATCATATTCCACAGTTTAAAACAAAACGACTATTCACAGGAATCATACCCCATCCCTTTTGCAAATATACAACTAAATGACGGAGTATGCATCATCCGTACCCAAATGACGGCACCCATCGGCCCACCTTCTCCGCACCAAGGCCGTACCAAGGCTGCACCATCCTCGCTCCATGCTTGCATCAGCTTTGCATCATCCTCGCGCAAATTCTGTTCTGGCTACACCTCTGTATCCCGCACTACATGCGGAAAAGACGCAGGTTTGTTTTACACCGGTTTCATGAAATCCGATGGTGTTATCCCTGCTTAGGAGCGAAGNNAGCGAAGGAAGAGCGAAGAAGAAGCAAACCTATAGCAAACAAAATGCAAACAAAAGAACAATTTCACCCTCTTTGGCGTTACTTTGAAAATAAAAACCAGGTAAGCGTATGGAAAATTTTAATTTTTACAGTCCCACGTATTTTGTATTCGGCAAAGGCCGGGAAAATGAGGTTGGAGAATGGATCAACCGATTTGGCGGTTCAAAAGTACTCGTTCATTATGGCGGAAGTTCGGCCGTCAAAAGCGGTTTGCTCGACCGCGTAAAAGCCTCCCTCAAGAAAAACAACATCGCTTTTATCGAATTAGGCGGCGTAAAGCCCAATCCCCGAAGCGGATTGGTATATGAAGGAATCGAAATCTGCAAACGCGAAGGAATCGATTTCCTGCTCGCCGTTGGCGGAGGAAGCGTCATCGATTCGGCAAAGGCCATTGCCGCCGGCACCTTATACGAGGGCGATTTCTGGGATTTTTACTGCGGAAAGGAAGTTGAAAAAGCCTTGCCGGTCGGCACCATACTGACGTTAGCTGCAGCCGGCAGTGAAGGATCGGACAGCTCGGTAATTACGCACGAAAACGGCATGCTTAAACGTTCGGCAGCCGGAGATGCGTTACGCCCGGTATTTTCGATTTTGAATCCCGAACTCACGTTCTCGGTACCCCCTTATCAAACGGCTTGCGGCATCACCGACATGATGGCGCACGTAATGGAACGCTATTTCACGAACACCCGCGAAGTGGAAGTAACCGACCGGATGTGTGAAGGAATATTAAAAGCGATCATCACCGAAGCACCCAAGGTATTGGCCAAACCGGACGACTATGATGCACGAGCCAACATCATGTGGGCCGGAACGATGGCCCATAACGACATTTGCGGTGTGGGAAGGGAGCAGGATTGGGCAACCCACAAAATGGAGCACGAACTTTCGGGATTGTATGATGTGGCTCACGGCGCCGGCTTGGCCGTCATGTTCCCGGCGTGGATGAAATATGTCATGTCGCACGACGTAATGCGTTTTGCCCAATTTGCCGTGCGGGTATGGGGATGCGAAATGGATTTTCAACATCCCGAGAATACCGCCAAACAAGGAATTGAAAGATGGGAACAGTTTTTGGTTTCCATCGGAATGCCCATTCGTTTTGCGCAACTCGGAGCCAAGGCCGAAGATATCCCTACCCTGGTAAAGAACATGCAGTTGGGCAATCAAACGGTCGGCAGTTTCGTCAAATTGACCGAAGAAGATGTAAGGAAAATTTACGAACTTGCCGTATAGAATAATAAATTTTTGCTAAAAAGGTGGATTTGTTCCCTTAAATGTGTATTTTTACCTATTTCAAGGGAACAAATCGCTTATAGTATGGCTCGACACAACGAACTCGGCAAACAAGGGGAAGAAGCGGCAACGCAATTATTACAGCGAAAAAAATACCGGATACGCGAACGAAATTGGTCGTTCAGGGGTTATGAGGTGGATATTATTGCCGAAGACGATACGTATATTATTTTTGTGGAAGTAAAAAGCAGGACATCGCTGCAATGGGGAAATCCCGAAGACTTTGTCGGTGAAAGGCGAATGCGGCGAATGGCGAAAGCGGCCAATTGCTATTTAATCGGAAAAAAGATCGATAAGCCTGCGCGATTCGATATTATTGGTGCATTATGGAACGGGCATGCGTTTGAACTGAACCATATAGAAGATGCTTTTTTACCTTCATGGTAACGTTTTTTTACAATAACCGAATAAAACAACAAACAGTATGGATCAATTAAGTAAAAAAAGGTTGGTTGTCCGATTGGATGAAACCGAATCTACCAATGCTTATATGAAAGAACTGGTCAGGAAAAAGCATCCTGAAGAAGGTTCGATCGTGATTGCCGAATACCAAACCGGAGGACGCGGACAACGAGGAAATGCCTGGGTTTCGGCCAAGGGCGAAAATTTGCTGTTCAGTTTACTCATCTATCCCAAAAACATTCCCGCAAACGAACAATTCATTATTTCGCGCATAGCTTCTCTGGCAATTAAAAATACACTGGATCAGTTTGCCGACGATATCCGCATTAAATGGCCGAACGACATCTATTGGAAAGACAAAAAAATTGCCGGTATCCTCATCGAAAACGATTTGCAAGGCGACAAAATAGAAAATTCCATCATCGGCATCGGGTTAAACCTTAATCAGGAGGTTTTTCCGCCCGAGTTGCCCAATCCCGTTTCACTGAAACAAATTACCGGGGTAACGTACGATAAAGACTATATCCTGGATATGCTCCTGCGGGAATTTTTTCTTCTCTATCGCGAGTTGGAAGAAGGCAACACCGCCACCATCGAAGACGAATATATGCGCGATTTGTATCGGGCCAACGATTTTTATTGGTTTGAAGATGCCGAAGGTAAGTTCCGCGCAAAAATCGAAAACGTACTTCCTTCGGGACGACTTGTGTTGAGGACGTTGGATGACGATGACATCAGGGCATATGCTTTTAAAGAGATTGTTTTTTTAAACGAATAAATAAAAATGAAATACAAACGGATACTATTGAAACTCAGCGGTGAATCGCTGATGGGAGAAAAACAATACGGCGTTGACGAAACGCGTCTTACCGAATATGCCGAACAAATTAAAGAAATCGCTCAACAGGGAGTGGAGATAGGCATCGTAATCGGAGGCGGAAATATTTTTCGCGGACTTAGCGGCACATCCAAAGGATTCGACAGGGTAAAGGGCGATCAGATGGGAATGTTGGCTACTGTCATCAACAGCCTTGCGCTAAGTTCGGCACTAACGGCCATGGGTCAGAAAAACCGGATATTCACGGCCATCCGGATGGAACCGATTGGCGAACTCTATTCCAACCAAAAAGCCGTAGAGGCACTCAAAAATGGCGAAATTGCCATTCTTTCGTGTGGAACCGGAAACCCCTTTTTTACGACAGACACGGCGGCCGCCTTGCGCGGAATTGAAATTGAGGCCGATATTCTTCTAAAAGGTACCCGCGTGGACGGGGTGTATACGGCCGATCCCGAAAAAGATCGCAACGCAAGCAAATTTGACGAAATCACTTTTAACGAAATCTATTTTCGCGGACTTAAAGTGATGGATCTCACTGCCACAACGCTCTGTAAAGAGAATAACCTGCCCCTGATCGTTTTCAATATGGATATACCGGGCAACTTGAAAAAAGTAATTTCCGGAGAAAATATGGGCACTTACGTGCATAACTGAGAAACAGGAAGTGACGTATTCAAATAAAAACCTAAAAATATGACTGAAATTTCTAAAATTAAAAAGGAAACTGAAGAAAAAATGGAGATGACCATCGAATTCCTCGATGAAACATTCTCCCGCATTCGTGCCGGAAGAGCCAATACGCATATTCTTGACGGCGTGCGTGTAGAGTATTACGGGAGTTTGGTTCCGCTATCCAACGTTGCCACCATTACCACTCCCGATGCAAAAACCATCTTGATACAACCGTGGGAAAAATCGATGTTGAAAGTGGTGGAAAAAGCCATTATCAATTCCGAAGTAGGCATCATGCCCGAAAACAACGGCGAAGTGATTCGGCTAAACATTCCACCCTTAACCGAAGAACGACGCAAAGCTCTGGTGAAACAAACCAAGCAAGAGGCCGAAGAGGCTAAAATAAGCATTCGTAATGCCCGTCGTGAGGCAATTGAGGAAATAAAAAAGGAAGTAAAAAACGGACTTGCCGAAGACGTCGGAAAAGATGCCGAGGAAGAAATTCAACGGCTCCACGACAAATACATCAAAAAAATCGACGAGATGTTTGCCGTTAAAGAAAAAGAAATTCTCACCATCTAAAAAATATAAACCCGGAAAGGATATAAACCAACGATGCCAAAATACAGCGCCACGAGGTGCCTGCGATGAAAGGACTAGTGATTAAAAATACAGGAAACACCTATTGGGTGCGTACGGAAAACGGAGAAGAAATCGTGTGTCAGGCGAAAGGGAGTTTTCGCTTGAAGGGGATTCGCAGTACCAGTCCCATCGTGGTGGGCGACCATGTGATTATCGATCAAAATCCCGACGGAACGGCGTTCATTACCGAAATAGAAGATCGTAAAAACTACATCGTCCGCCGGGCATCCAATCTTTCGAAACAAACGCACATTCTTGCAGCAAACATTGACGAAGCGCTTTTGTGCGTTACCGTGCGTTTTCCCGAAACTTCCACGGTTTTTATCGACCGGTTTCTGGCAACAGCCGAGGCATACCGCATTCCTGTGTGTCTCGTTTTCAACAAAATAGATTTATACGATGAGGACGACAAGGAATACCTCGAGGGACTGATCTATTTGTACGAAACCATCGGCTATCCTTGCCTGAAAACGTCTGCCGAAACAGGTGAGGGCATAGAAGCACTTCGAGAAAGGATTAAAAACAAAATCGTGCTGCTTGCCGGCCATTCGGGTGTCGGCAAATCGAGTTTGATCAATGCGCTGCAAAAAGATGCATCGCGAAAAATCGGGAAAATATCGGATTACCACCTCAAAGGAACGCACACGACCACATTTTCCGAAATGATCGACATCGATACAGGCGGTTATATAATCGATACGCCGGGCATAAAAGGGTTTGGCACCATCGACATGACCCCGCAGGAAATTTCGCACTATTTCCCCGAGATCTTCCGATTTTCGAAAAATTGCCGCTACAACAATTGCCTGCATATCAACGAACCCGATTGTGCCGTGATGAAAGCCGTAGAAAATCATTATATCAGCGAAAGCCGTTACCGGTCGTACCTGAATATTTTGGAAGACGTTAACGAGAGCAAATACCGCTGATTATGTACATTGGTCTAAGCAACGATACGCTGATACTTACTATTCAGATCATTTACCTGCTTACTGTACTGGGTATAGTAATTGTAGTGATCTCCGAAAACCGCAATCCGATAAAAACCGTAGCTTGGATAATGGCGGTGATTTTTTTGCCGGTTGTGGGAATTATCTGGTACATGATTTTCGGACAGGATGTCACCAAACAACACGTCATTTCAAAACGCATATACAGCAGACTGAAAAGAAGACCCTTGAGCGAAGTAGATACGCAGGAAGAATTCGCCATTCCGCAAGAGCATATCAGTTTGATCACGTTGCTGAAAAACCTCGATCATACCCCGCTTTTAGGAGGAAATGAGGTAAAACTTTTTACCGACGGACAAGATAAATTCGACAGCCTGTTTGCCGATATTGCCAATGCCAAAAACCACATCCATGTAGAATATTACGCCTTGATGGACGATGAAATCGGCAAAAAATTTCAAGAAGCGCTCATAAAAAAAGCACGTGAAGGACTGGAAATCCGAATTATTTACGACAGTTTCGGTTCGAGAAAAGCAAAAAAAGAGTATTACGAAGAATACCGCAAAGCCGGTATCGAAACCGAACCTTTTCTTAAATTGGCATTCCCCGTCCTCACCTCGAGAATCAATTATCGAAATCACCGAAAAATCGTGGTTATCGACGGCCGTATCGGGTATGTGGGCGGAATGAATGTGGCCGATCGCTATATACACGGTTTCGAATGGGGATGTTGGCGCGACACCCATGCACGTATCGAAGGAAAAGGAGTTCAGGGGTTGCAGTCGGCATTTCTTCTCGACTGGTATTTCGTGTCGCAAACACTCATTACTTCTCGAAAATATTTTCCTCCGTTGAAAACTTACGGTACTATTCCCATGCAAATCGTGGATAGCGGGCCGTTGAAAGATGAAAGCGGCATTCCATTCGGCATTCTTCAGGCTATCTATAATGCAAAAAAATCGATTTTCATTCAAACGCCCTATTTCTTGCCGCCCGACGTAATGATAAAAGCATTGCACGCTGCAGCCATACGAGGGGTAGATGTGAGGATCATGCTTTCCAAACGATCGGATATGCCGCTGGTGCAACTTGCTTCACGTTCCTACGTGAAGGATATGTTGGAGATCGGCGTTAAGATGTATTTCTATAAAAAAGGATTTTTACACTCGAAACTCATGGCGTTCGACGATTCGCTGACGCTGGTGGGTTCGGCCAACTTCGACACCCGCAGTCTGGAACAAAATTTCGAAATCGATGCTTTTATTTACGATAAGAATATTGGAAAAGAGGCACGAAGCATTTTTATTGCCGATCAACATGATTGTGAACAAATCTTCCTGAAAAGATGGATGAAACGCCCCCGAAGAGAACGTTTTATGGAATCGGTTGTGCGATTGTTTGTTCCATTATTATAAATAATTTCGTTATTTTTGCGACAAAATAAAAAAGATGGAACGTATATTTCTCATCGGTTACATGGGAGCGGGCAAAACAACAATCGGAAAAAAACTGAGCAAAGCGTTAGCGCTTGACTTTATCGATTTGGACAAGTACATTCAGCATACGTATCAAAAAAGTATCCATCAACTGTTTGAAGAAAAAGGAGAAGAAGGATTTAGAAAAATTGAACAAAAAGCATTGCATGAGGTTGCCGATTTTGAGAATATCGTAATCTCATGCGGAGGAGGAACGCCTTGTTATTTCGATAACATGGAGGTAATGAAAAAGGCGGGAACGACAATATACATTCAAGTCGATCCCGAAGAATTGGCCAACCGGCTTTTGGTATCCAAAACCATCAGACCGCTTATTGCCGGGAAATCGAGAGAAGAACTTATTCCTTTTATCGATAGCCAACTTCGGGAAAGAGAACGGTATTATAATAAGGCCGATCTCGTCATTAAAAGAGATAAGCTCATCACCAAAGAAGATGTGTATATAACGGTAAACCAAATAGCCGAACAATTGAAAACCCGAAACAAATGAATTACGAATCTATATACAAAACTTCTTTTTGCGTGCACGAATTGCTGCAAAAAACGGATAAAACGAAAGCCTCACTGATCATCGGTATTCCTAAAGAAAATCAGTCGGAGGAAAAACGATTGGCGCTTACGCCCGAAACAACGGCTTTGTTGGTTGAAGAAGGGCATCGTGTGCTTGTGGAAAAAGGAGCCGGAATAGGTATTAATTATCCCGATTATGCGTATGCCAATGCCGGTGCAGAAATTGTGGAGACGCATAAAGAAATCATGCAGGCCGATCTGATTATAAAAATCTCATCACCTACGTTGGAAGAAGTGGAAATAATGAAACCCCGAACCACCGTATTTTCTTTTTTGCAACTGCACCAACTTTCTAAACCCACCCTGGAATTAATGGCCGAAAAACGCATCAATGCGTTGGCTTATGAACTCATTTCCGACCATCGGGATATTTCGCCTTTTGTAACAGCCATGTCGGAAATCGAAGGGGGGTATTCCATAACGTTAGCGGCAGAATTGCTCAGCAATGCCCATGGAGGAAAAGGGATTCTGTTGGGAAGTATCCCCGGAATTTCACCCACCGAAGTGGTCATTATCGGAGCGAGTGTAACCGGAGTTGCGGCTGCAAAAGCAGCCATGGCGCTCGGCGCCATGGTGAAAGTTTTTGATGACGATATCGATAAACTGCGCGATATTCGAAACACCCTCGGACAAACCCTTTTTACCTCCACTTTTCAGCCTAACGTATTGAGAAATACGTTTCGTTCGGCAGATGTGGTAATCGGAGCCGTGCAATATGTCAATAAAACCCACTCTTTCCGTATTGCTTCCGATTTGGTGCGGGAAATGAAAAAGGGTGCCATCATCATTGATCTGCGCATCGCACAAGGAGGATGTTTCGAAACTACGATGGAAGCATGTTTGCCCGATCATCCTCACGTTTTCGATAAATACGGTGTGCTCCATTTTTGCGAACACAACATCACCTCACGCGTGGCACGTACCGCTTCCATTGCATTGAGCAATATTTTTTCTTCCCTCTTTATTTTTCTTACCGATTGTGGAGGAGTAGACCAATTTGCGCGACTCGATAGAGGTTTTGCCGGCGGTTTTTATGTATATTCGGGAAGAATGGTAAACGCATACGTTGCAAACCTTTTCAATCTGCCGGTTAACGATATCGGTTTATTTCTGCCGGGATGCTGAGCGGATTCTTCGTTGCAAAAAGTAAAACCAGGTAGGGGAAATGATGCCTTTCAGGATAGAAGACAGGCTGATAGCCCACCATACTCCGATGATACCCATTTTCCCGGCAAAAAACATAGCCAGCGGAATACGCAGCGTGTTGAAAGCGATACTGATAATTGCCGGAATGATGGTTTTCCCAATCCCGTTGAACATGCCTTGTGTGGTAAGTTCCAACATCATAAACAATTGCGATATACCCATGATGAACAGATACTCGCCTCCGGCTTCATAGGCGGCTTTTTCGGGAATGAAGAGAGCAAAGATATTTTCTCCTTTCAGCATGAAACCAAGAGAAACGATTATCCCCAACGTACCCATCAAAAGCAAGGTATAGCGATAGGCTTTCCAGGCTCTATCCATGCGATGTGCAGCATAATTTTGTGCCACAAAACTGCCCAATGCCGTCGAAAACCCTTGCGATGTGCTCCAGGTAATTCCTTCAATCTGACCGCCGGCCGTCTGACTTGTTACACCCAAATGCCCTCCGTATATCGACGCAATACGTGCAAGGTTCATGCTGATGAAAGCAAAATACATATTCATTGCCGCAACAGGCAATCCGAGTTTTAATATGTTCCGAAGAGGTCTTTTATGTAGCCGAATAAAAAAAGGAAAGTTGCCCAATAATCCGTTTTTCTTTTTTAAATGATAAACAAACAGCATCAAAACAACGACTTGCGACAGGCAGGTGGCTATTGCGGCACCGGCAGAGCCCCATGCCGGAACATGGCCTATACCGAATATAAAAACAGGATCGAGGATGATGTTTACTATGAGTCCTATACCATTGAAATAAAACGGAATATCGCTTCTGCCCAATCCGATATAAATGCCCGAAAAATTCAGAATCAAGAAAACGAAAGGCAAACCAAACGCCACAATACGCAGATAAATCACGGCTTCTTCGGCAATATCGTTGCGTAGTTTGAAAAAAGAAACAAAAGGATGAGGGAAAGCAATGAATAGGATGGCAAAAGTCACGCCCAACAAAATAGCAAGCGTGGTGGTATGCGAGGCATAAAGAGTTGCCTGGTCGAGCCGTTTCGCACCAACCGATTGTCCGATGGAAATTTCGGCACTAACTTTTGAAGTCAAAGCAAGCGAATTCATCATCCACATGATCATGCCAATGGTTCCTACGGCGGCAACCGATTGGCTGCCGAGTCGGCCAATCCACATGATGTCTACCAAATTATAGGTCATCTGGATGAAGCTGACCGCCATTAACGGCATAGCCAACATGAAGAGTTGACTGAAAATCTTCCCTTGCGTGAAATCGCGTATGTGTTCTGTCTTTACCAATTTGCCGGACATATGATCCCCTTTTACAAAAAGGGAAAGCAACCAATGTATTGGCCGCTTTCCCTTTAAATGAGCGGAAGACGGGACTCAAACCCGCGACCCTCAGCTTGGAAGGCTAATGCTCTATCGACTGAGCTACTTCCGCAAAATATTTAATGAATAAATAATTCCTCACTTTTGAGGCAAAATTATCCGTCGTTTAGCATTATCAATCATCCCTTTATGTTTTAAGTGGGCAGTGATGGATTCGAACCACCGAAGGCTACGCCAGCTGAGTTACAGTCAGCCCCATTTGGCCACTCTGGAAACTGCCCTTGCCTTTAAGACGATGCAAAGATAATATATTTCCGGCATTATTTGCAATATTTTCGAATGCTGTTTTTTTCGCCCAATGCAAATTCAGCTCAATACATCCATCTTACTTATATCCAATCTATATTGGAATAAAAAATGGATCCGGATCACCGTAAAATAAAAAAATGTATGTAATTTTGATTTTCTTTTCAATAGGTTGATGATGAAACAGGAATCGCTGAAAAAATTCATATATCTGTCCATTGCTGCTGCAGTGGTCACTATTTTGCTCAAATTTTACGCTTTCTATCTCACCGGATCGATGGGTTTTTTCTCCGATGCATTGGAATCATTTGTTAATCTTTTTGCAGCCGTTGTAGCCCTTATCATGCTTACCATTTCGGCAAAGCCTGCCGATAAAGAACATGAATACGGGCATAGCAAAGCGGAATATTTTTCGAGTGCTATTGAAGGCGCACTCATTGTGTTGGCTGCATTAAGCATTCTTCGGTCGGCTGTTCCGCGTTTATTTGATCCCAAACCCCTCACGAATATCGATATCGGTTTAGTGTTTTCATTGGCAGCATCGCTTGTAAATTTAACGGTTTCACTCGTTCTTATCCATAACGGAAAAAAGAAACATTCGCTGGTACTCGAAGCCGACGGTAAACACCTCATGACCGATGTTTGGACTTCGGCGGGGGTAATTGCGGGTATTCTTGTTGTACGATTTACCGGGATTTATATTTTCGACCCGATTATTGCCATTGTGGTGGCAATCAACATTATTTACACGGGGTATCAACTCATCTCTCGATCGGCAAGCGGATTGATGGATGCTTCTATCTCTGAAGAAGCGGTAAAAAAAATAACCGCTTACCTGGATTCTCTTAAAGCGGAAAATATAGAATATCATTCGTTAATGACACGCCAAGCCGGGCAGCGCATGTTTATTTCTGTGCATCTGCTTGTGCCGGGATGGTGGACGGTAAAAAAAGGGCATGATTATGCCGATCTTATCGAACAGTCTATCGAAGACATGTTTGAAGAACCCGTCAACGTTTCTACCCATATCGAACCGATTGACGATCCCGCTTCCATGAACGACATCGGCATTTACCGCAAAAAAAATGACATAAATAACTCCTGAATCAACTATCGTTGGTTATTTTACAAAAAAAACCGCCCTTTTTCGGAGCGGTTTAAATATTTTAAGTACATGAAAAAATCATGCGATTGCACTTCCGATAAGGAAAACGCCGGCCAAGGCAACAATCGCATAAAGCTCGGGAAATACGGCCAATATAAGCGTATTTCCGAAAACATCATGACCTTGACCTATTGCGGCAATACCGTTTGCACATACCTGACCTTGACGGATAGCAGAAAGCAAGCCTACCAATCCCATAGCCAATCCTGCGCCTAAGACTGCAGCAGCCTGAATAGAAGTAATGTCGGGAGTCAATACCCCGAAGATATTTTGAAACATAAAATAACCGGCAAAACCATACAACCCTTGTGTACCGGGAAGAGCCGTCAATACCAAAAAATTACCAAACTTACTGCTATCCTTTTTTAATGCTCCTATGGCAGCATTCCCCGTCATGGTTACTCCATAAGAACTTCCAACGCCGGAAAGTCCAATCATTAATGCTACACCTATGTAGGCAAGAAGTAAATTAATGTCCATAATGTTAATCGTATTTTTATTGTTAATAAATTAAATTTCTATTGTTTATTTTCTAAAGGGATTATATTTTTTTCCTCCCCCGCTGAATTCCGCATTTTTGTAAAATTCGACAAAAGTTAAACGCATTGGGTGAACCACAGCTCCCAGCGTATCCATGAAAATGTTGATGGCATGCCCGCAAATAAATATCAAAATAGTTACAACAGGCCCTATGATGCTGTCTTTGGGGCTCATGCCGGTTGCCAAACTGTTAAACACACTTGCCAAGATACCTCCGGATAATCCTAACGCGAACAAACGTACATACGACAATACATCGCCTAATAAACCGGTTGCCATGTTGTAAATATCATATAATCCCAAGCCGAAATTTAAGAAAAGATTCTTCCCCGGAGAGTTGAAAAAAAGAAACAACACAGCCGATCCAACCATAATTACCTGATGCACCATCCCAAACATGGGCAGTACCGAAGGTAACAGGTAAGCGATAATAAAACTGAACAAAAAGATAAACCATCCCATTGTTGACAACGCATGCTTGAACCCGAATTGTTTTGTGCGATTGATAATTTTCAGAAACATACCAAACATGATTTGCACAACACCCAGAATGAGAGAGAGCACAAACATTTGGTTATTATCGAAATACACATGATTCTTCATGTTCTGAAAGAAAGGTATGTTGATGTCGTAAATATTGAAACCAAAAAAGCCTCCTGTCAGCAATCCGCAAACAACGGTTGAAGTAGCTAAAACCTGCACTAAGGTAAGAACGCTTTTAAACGTCGTACTCAGCGACTTTTTCTTTGCCAATTTCACCGCAGTTGCAGCGATAAACAAAAACAAACCATAGCCGATATCGCCCAATGACAAACCAAAAAAGATCATGTAAAACGGAGCAAAAAAAGGAGTCAAATCCAGTTCGGTGTACTTGGGCAACATATACATCTCGGTAATGGGCTCAAATAATTTTGCAAACTTATTGTTATTGAGCTGAATAGGTACATCGTCCTCAGGTTGGGGATCTTCGATGAGATAATATACGTTTTGAGAATCCATGTAATTACGTACCTCTTGCTCATTGGGTTCGGGAACCCATCCCTGCAATAACATGATTTTATTGTCGGCCACCGGATTGGCACTTATGTGCACTCGTGTATAGCGAATTTGCGAATCGAGATCCTTTAATGCAGCATTCAACGAAGGAAGATCGGCCGTCAACCGGATCAACTTTTCTTTATTCTCTTGCAGCTTCTCGTTCAATTCATCGATTATCCTATTCAACTCTTCGAGAGAAACTTCCGGCATTTTCACTGCTTCAAGATTCAGTTGATGCTCGATATTCGCCTCTTTTGTAATGGTGATAAAATAGGTTTTTGAATTTCGATTATCGATAACCACGGCATTATAAAGATCTTCCCATTCGGGATGGTAATCGCGATTGGGAACAACAAAGAACCGCACATAATACCCTGCTTCTTCGAGTCGCGAAATATTCCCGGGATCAAAATTTCCCCAGGGAATCAATGCCTCACGCTCCTTTTTGCTTAGTTGCAATTGTTGCGTCAAGGTAGTCATCTCCGCCTGAATTTTTTCGATTTCCTGCGGCAAACGATACCCCTTTTCAATAGCTACGGGATTCTCCGGAAGAGGATTTTTCTTATCCCGATATTTTTCGAGTAATTTTTTTGCTTCCGTAAGTTGCTTCCATTGTGCGTAAAGCCTTTCCAGTTGATCGCTTTGAGCTTGATTCAGCTTGTTTTCAACCACATGCACTACTCCAAGTTCACGAAGATCATGAAGAAACTGTTCATAATCTTTGTAATAGACGAGGAAAGTGAGTTTTTTCATTTTGGTTACCATCCTTCTTCCTCCTTCCTTTTTTCTTGATGAGCCCGCATGATTTTCTGTGACGATTTGGAAAGATTTTCCTCATCTTCCAAGTATCTCTTTATCTTGAGAATCGCTTCCTGATAGCCGGGAATCTGCACCTTCTCAAACAAATTCACTTTTTGTGTTGTTTTTTTTCGTGCATATTCCAATCGTTCCAATTTGATGGCATTAAAATCGCGTCGAATCCCGATTTCGGCGAGATTCTCCAGGGTATGGATGCCATCGAGAAACCACTTTGGCCGATTGAAAATGCTGAAACGTTTCGTTTCGAATTCCACCCGATTGAGTATCGGGATTGCCACGCCGGCAATTTTCTTTTTCGACAGATTAACATCTTTCACCTTTACGAGGGAAGGATCAAATTCTGTCCATAAACCCACCATCTTTTGGTAAGACATAATCTGTTTTTCGAGTTCTGTATCCAGCTCCTCGACTTCTTTTTTAGCTTTTTTCACTTCCATACGCAAAGCCGTTTCTTTGCTTTGCAGGGTTGGAAGCGCACGTTCGCGTATCTGCAATTGTTTTTCCAACTGCTGTCGCGAAGTTTTATTATATTGGAATTTAATGGCCATATTAATTTTTCCAGTACTTATCCACCAATTCTTTCTTCACATTCACTTCTTCGGGTTTGAAATAGGTCGAGAACAAACTCCACGTTCTATCCAACATTTCCGTGGTATCCAAATTTACATCAATGGCAAGAATTGATCGGGAATACTCTTTTGCGAAAGCCAACGCCCGCTGATCGTATTCCGTAAGATCGAAACCATTCTCCAGCTTTGTTTTTGCATTAGCGGCATCGGCATACAAACGAACGGCAGCATTCATTACCTGGGGATGATCTTCGCGGGTTTTTATTCCTTGCACAAGCTGTTTTAGACGCGATAGTGAACGGAACGGATCGATGATCACTTTACCCACATCGGTGTCGCGACGCAAAAACAATTGTCCTTCTGTAATATAACCGGTATTATCGGGCACAGCATGCGTAATATCGCCACCGGAAAGCGTAGTCACTGCAATAATGGTAATGGAGCCTCCGGTAGGAAACTGTGCGGCCTTCTCGTATATTTTTGCCAGGTCGGAATACAACGATCCGGGCATGGAATCTTTCGAAGGTATCTGATCCATGCGGTTTGAAACAATGGCCAACGCATCGGCATAGGAAGTCATATCCGACAGCAACACCAACACTTTCTCGTTTTTGTCTACCGCAAAATATTCGGCGGCCGTCAACGCCATATCGGGAACCAACAATCTTTCTACCGCAGGATCTTCGGTAGTATTCATAAAACTGATGATACGGTCGAGAGTCCCTGCATTGCTGAATGTATTTTTAAAATACAGGTAGTCGTCGTTTGTCATTCCCATACCGCCGAGAATAATTTTATCGGCCTGAGCTCGCAACGCCACTGTAGCCATAACCTGATTAAAGGGTTGATCGGGATCGGTAAAGAACGGAATTTTTTGTCCGGTAACCAATGTATTATTCAAGTCGATTCCGGGAATACCGGTTGCAATAAGCTCAGAGGGCTGTTCGCGACGTACCGGATTTACCGACGGACCTCCGATTTCGCGTTCTTCTCCTTCCGGAACAGGTCCGCCGTCAATAGGTTCGCCATAAGCATTAAAAAAACGTCCGGCTAACTGCTCCCCCACTTTCAGTGTAGGTGCTTTACCCAAAAACAGTACTTCGGCATTGGTAGGAATGCCCTCTGTGCCGCGAAATACCTGTAAAGAGACCTCATCACCGACAATTTTTATTACCTGAGCCAGTCTTCCGTCAACGATAGCCATTTCGTCATAACCCACCTGGGTTGCTCTCACCGAGCAGGTTGCTTTGGTTATCTGGGTAATTTTTGTATATATCTTTTGAAATGCTCTTGCCATACTGAAAAACTTTTTGCAGTCAACGCAGTTAATTAAGAAAGTCGACGGCTTATTTATTTTGTTTTTAAATTATTCTTCTACGGTTTCTAATACTTTGGACTTCACCAATTCGTCAAGTTTCCTTCGATAATCATTAAATTCTTCCGACTGAAATTCGCAATAATTCATTTGAATGCATATATTGATCATCTTCTTGAAGTAATCGGACACTTGATTGAAATTGTCGAATTCGAATTCGGTTCGACAAATCTCAACCACCATATCAACAATATATTTCTGTCGTTCTATCGGGGTCACGGCATCAATAGGATCAAAAGAATTCTGCTGAAGCAAACAAAAATCGATCAACTCCGATTTCCAAAAAATCACATGATAATCCACCGGCACACCATCGTCACCCAAAATATTAATTTGCTCGGCAATTTCCTTACCACGCAACAATCGGGTTTTAATTTCATTTACTTTTTCTATCCAGTCCGGCGAAATATGGGTAGAAACATATTCTTCAAATTCGGGATATTCCAGGTATTTCGAATACGATTCTATGGGATTGATGGCCGGATAACGCTTCTTGTCGGCTCGATCCTGCTCCAAGGCATAAAAACAACGAGCAACCTTTTTCGTATTTTCCGTTACCGGTTCCTTAAGATTACCACCGGCCGGAGATACTGTTCCGATAAAGGTAATGGAAGCCTCTTGTCCGTTGTTGAGAATAACATGACCTGCACGTCCGTAAAAGTTGGAGATGATGGCCGACAAATCCATCGGAAACGCATCAGGACCGGGAAGTTCTTCCAAACGGTTACTCATCTCACGAAGTGCTTGTGCCCAACGCGATGTGGAATCGGCCATTAACAATACCTTCAATCCCATTGCCCGATAATATTCACCAATCGTCATAGCCGTATAAACCGAAGCTTCACGTGCCGCAACCGGCATATTCGAAGTATTGGCCACAATAATGGTTCGTTCCATCAGTTTACGTCCGGTATGGGGATCGATCAGTTTCGGAAATTCCGTAAAAATTTCAACCACTTCGTTAGCTCGTTCACCACAGGCAGCAATAACCACAATATCGGCTTCGGCCTGACGGGAAATAGCATGTTGCAAAACCGTTTTTCCCGTACCAAAAGCGCCGGGAATGAATCCGGTACCCCCTTCCACAATAGGATTCAATGTGTCTATGATACGTACACCCGTCTCCAAGAGTTTAAAAGGTCTCAATTTTTCGCGATACGTTGTCACGGGAATTTTTACCGGCCACTTTTGAACCATCGTGATTTCCATTTCTTTCCCCTCTTCGTCCTCAACCACTGCAATGACCTTATGGATAGTATATTTCCCCGCAGGAACAATGCTTTTAACGGTATACTCTCCGGTCATCACAAAAGGGACCATAATCTTGTGAGGTTGATAATTTTCGTCCACTTTGCCAAGCCACGATCCCCCGCTAACTTTATCCCCTGCTTTTGCGATAGGAACAAAATCCCACAACTTATCTTCGTCGAGCGGATAGGTATATTGCCCCCGCTTCAAAAATATCCCTTCCATCTTATCGAGATCGTTTTGCAGTCCGTCGAGATTACGCTCCAGCAATCCCGGACCTAAAACCACCTCGAGCATGTGTCCGGCAAATTCAACGGAAGCCCCCACCTTCAAGTTTCGTGTATTCTCAAAAACCTGAACATACACATTCTTATCGATGACCTTAATTACCTCCGCCATCAATTTATTACCATTCAAGTCGATATAGGCAATTTCGTTCTGCGAAACAGGATTATCGACTTCTACTATCACCAAGTTTGAAATAATTCCTTTAACAATTCCTTTTGTTGGCATATGTTGTTTTTCTTTCTTTGTTTTTTAATCTTCGGGCATCGATACCCCCCGCTTTAAATCGGCGATAAGCTGACGAAAAATACGTTCACCCTCTTCGGCATTCAATTTAACCCACCGCTCCAAAATCTGTAACTTACATAAATAGGCAAAAATAAAATTGATGTCGAAATAATCGAAAATGGTGTTTTCATCGAGCCAATCCCAGCGAAGTTTATCGATTTTTCGTTCTCTTTCATAAATATCCGGTTCCTCGGCAATACGTTGAAGGGAATCGAAATATTCGAGCTCACGACTTAACCCATAATCCCGTACATTCGAATTTTCACGAATGAGTTGTGCAACTTCATTATTACCCACAATTACATTAGTGAGGTCTATTCCGTATTTTCGACAATAGATAGCTGTTAAGATATTGGCTATGTTTAGGTTTAATTCAAACCAATCGGAAACGAGCTTGTTCTTCGATTTCCGACCATAATCCATATAAAACTCCGACATGAGATCTTCCCACAACTTGTTTTCGTTATGTGCGCTTTCGTCAAGCCACAACCGAATATAATCCTCAAAATAAGAAGGAATAGCCGGATTTTGAACCGGAAAATCAACTTCTACCGAATCAATGGTCTCCTTAATCTCTTCGGAAGAAATTTTCCCTTTCGTGTTCAGCTCGGCATTTTTATTTTTTAAAAAAGAGAGAAGATTTTCGTTATCGTATTTGAGGAAATATTTATCAATCAGCTTTTTATCTTTGGGTGCCAGCACTTCATCCAACATCTCTCTAAAATCATCTACAGTAAAAGGGAGTTTGGTGGAATCGAAAAAAATATCGGGAAGTCCGGCAACAAAATAGTAATATTGATTTTCAGCCATACTATTGCCTTTCCATTATCAGAACAAAAGTTTTTGTATCTGGGGACGCAGAAACTCTTTAAAATATTCGATAAACTCTTCCTCTCCAAATTTCACTTTATAGGTACCATCTTCGGGCGAAAGTACAAAACCTGCTTTTATTCCGTTTACCGACTCAATTTTCAGTCCTTTATCCAACAAACTTTTTGCATTTCCGGCAATATAATTTTTCAGTTCTTCGGCATTTTCAACACCAATAACAAGTTTTTCGTCTCTTGCCCAATTTTTCACCAACTCCAAAATAATTTTCTGCATAAACTCTTTATCTTCAAATGCAGCCTTTACATTGGATTCGGCCAATTTGTCGGTAACCAGATTGACAATTTCTGTTTTCAATGCTTCAACGGCCTGTGAAGCATAGAGTTTTAATTCGGCTTCGGTATTGCTCTTGAGTTCTTGTGCTGCTTTTTCAGCCTCAGCAATAATCTGTTGCGCTTTGTTTTTTGCATCTTCCACAATCTGATTACTTAATGCCTTGGCTTCAGCAATAATTTTTTCGGCTTCTTCTTTTCCTTTTTCTATTCCTTCGGAATAAAGTTTCGAGGTAAGTTCCTGAATTTTGTCCATAAATATGCTATCTATTTTATTTCCCCATTATCCATGTAACGGACAAAGGTATAAAACAAAAAAACAAAAGAGAGTTAATTGTTCTTAATTTTTTGTCTGACCAAAAAAGGAAGTTGCAAAAACAATTAAAACGGCGACAAAACAATTAGTTATTGCAAATATTCTTCAATTTGGCCACTAATCTGCATCAGCGATATTTCGTAAAGTTTGGTGCGGTATTGTGCACTTACAAGACGCTGTCCGGCTTCGAGCAAGCTGTTTTGCGCTTCACGCAGTTCCAATCCCGAAAGATCTCCCAGTTTATACCGGTCGATGGCAATTTCGTAATTGATTCGGGCATTTTCCAAGCTCTCATATTCCAATTTAACAAGCTCGATGTTGTTTTGATAGGCCATCCACATATTTGCAAAATTGCTTTGCAACGATAATTGTTGTTTTTCGATTGCCAATTGACGATTTTCAATGACTATCCGGGTATTTTTCTGCTCCCGCTTTCGGTTCAATCCGTCAAAAACAGTAAATCCCAACGTCAATCCAACGGTAGGCCCCCAATTTCGTTGCTTGTCAATCGTTCCTGTATTGTAATCATAATGAGTAAATCCATATTCGGCGTTGAGTCTCAGGTACGGATAGTTTTGACTTTGAAGTGTTTTAAGATCGAGCTCGCTTAATACTTTATCTTTCTCCACCAGCTTCAACAGGGTATTTTCAGCCATCATGCTTTCATACAATCTATCTTTCGATAAACCCGCATTAAAATAAATGAGGGTATCCTCTGTCACAAAGGGTTGTTCAACATTTTCAACACCCATCAATTCATTCAATCGAATGCGTGAGGTATTGAGTACTTCATATTGCTGAATGAGCAAAGAACTATCTGCATTAAAATCCACCTTTGCCTGCTGAAAATCAAGTCGCGAAAGCGAACCAATCTGATATCGGGCTTCCACTATGCGCAACCGTTCTTCCGACAGTTGAACTGCGTATTTCAAATTATCGAGGCGGATGTTCTGTTGAACATAATTAAAATATTCCGCCGCAAGATTGGCTATAAAATTTTCGACTTCAAGTCGTGTGTTCAATTCTCCGATGGTTTTAAGTTCCTGCAATCGTTTATACTGGGTTTGAACCTTAAATCCTTCGAAAAGAGGCTGACTTAAATTGATGCCGGCATCCAGCGTTTGCGTTGTGGAACCGCGACTTTTTAACGTCTCTGCGTTTTCCTTGGGAAACTGATCGGAATTGCTCTCTCGATAATTATATCCCCCATTCAAACCAATAGTCGGAAGAAAACCCGCATTTCCCAACGTAACATTGTTATCCGAAATTTGCTCTTCATTACGCACCATCCGTAAATCGTAATTATTTTCTAGCCCTATCCGCAAACAGTCCTCCAAATTCATTACCTTTTGTGCCTCCAACATCAAAGAAAGAGAGAAAAAAAGTATAACCGAAAAATAACGAATCGTATACATGGCTATATATTCTTGTTTTTTTGTTCGTGTGCTTTTCTGTCGGTTGCCATATAAATATACATGGTTGGAATCACAAACAACGTCAATAACGTCGATACCAACATTCCCCCCACCACGGCAACTCCCATTGCAATACGGCCGTTGGCTCCTTCTCCGTTGGCAAATACCAAAGGCAGCATACCGAGAATGGTCGAAAAGCTGGTCATCAAAATAGGTCGCAACCGTTGAACGGACGCTCCTATAACCGCTTCGAGTTTAGGTGTTCCTCCATCCTGACGCTGATTGGCAAACTCTACAATAAGAATGCCGTTCTTGGCCACAAGTCCGATGAGCATGATGATGCCGATCTGACTGAAAATATTCATCGTAACCCCCGCAAAATACATAAAGATGAGCGCACCTCCCACAGCCAGCGGCACGGAAAACATAATGATGAGCGGATCTTTGAAACTTTCGAATTGCGCCGCCAACACCAAAAAAATCAGCACAATGGCCAAACCAAAAGCAAAAATCAAACTCGAAGAGCTTTCCCTGAACTCCTTCGACTCGCCACTCAAGGCTGTTCGAAACGTTTCGTCCAATACCTCTTGAGAAATGCGATCCATTTCGTTGAGACCGTCACCCAACGTATAACCCGGCGCCAATGCCGCAGAAACGGTAGCCGAACTGAAACGGTTGTAACGATACAACTGCGGAGGTGCCACCGCTTCTTCCAACTTAACCAAATTATCCATCTGAATCATATCTCCTGCGGCGTTTTTTATGTAAATAGACCTGAGATCCAGCGGTGTGTTGCGCTGCTGACGATTAATTTCGCCTAAAATCTGATATTGTTTTCCGTTCATATAAAAATAGCCCATCCGTTGGCCACTAAGGGCATATTGCAATGTTTGTGCAATATCGCGGGTATTTACACCCAACAAAGCCGCTTTATCTCTGTCCAGATGAATTTGTAATTCCGGTTTCGTAAATTTCAGATTGACATCAGACATCCTGAAAACCGGACTCTGTTCCACTTTTTCCATAAACGGGGGAATAAATTCACGCAGTTTGTCGAGATTTGTTGCCTGTAAAACATATTGTACCGGCATTCCGCCTCGGCGTCCGCCAAAAGATGATTGCTGCTGCACAAATGCCCTCCCTGCCGTTTCGTTTCTCACGGCATCCGACAATGCATCGGCAATTTCCATCTGACTGCGTTCCCGCTCTCTTATATCGGGCAAAATGATATTTATATTTCCGGTTGAACCGGACACACGGGTAATGTTCGACTCACGTTCAGGTACAACTGAATCGGCAATCAACGAAATTTCGGAAGTATAATCCCTCACATATTCAAATGTTGCCCCTTCGGGTGCCGTTGTACGTATGCTTACCTGAGAGCGGTCTTCCAGTGGTGCCAGTTCCGAAGGAACAGTCCCCCAAAGCACGACAATAAGAATCAAAATGATGGCGATAAGAGGGAATACCAGCTTTTTATGATGAATCACTGTCCGCAGCATATTTTCGTATACCGTATTGATTTTCTCGAAAAAAGGCTCGGTCACCTCATAGAGTTTGTTGCGCCTTTCCTGTTTTTTCAACACCTTGCCGGAAAGCATCGGCGTAAATGTCAACGCAACAAAAGCCGAAATAAGCACCGACCCCCCGATGACCAAACTAAACTCCCTGAAAAGCCGGCCGGTCATCCCTTCCATAAACACAATAGGGAAAAATACCGATACCAAGGTTATGGTAGTGGAAATGATGGCAAAAAAGATTTCTTTTGATCCTTCGATAGCTGCTTCCCGGGGTTTCATCCCTTGTTCAATTTTCCGATAAATATTTTCGGTCACCACAATAGCATCATCTACTACCAAGCCCACCGAAAGCACCACGGCAAGCATGGAAAGCACATTGATGGAAAATCCTGCAATAAACATCACGAAAAAAGCACCCACCAACGATATTGGGATAACAACGGTAGGAATCATGGTCACACGCCACTCGCGCAAAAAGACAAAAATTATGAACACCACCAGCAGAAAAGCAACAACAATGGTATCCTGCACTTCCTTAATGGAAGCACGAACAAACTTGGTACTGTCATACACCACATCCACCTTCACATCGTCGGGCAAATCTTTACGCATGGTCTCCAAGCGTTTATATACATTATCGGCAATCTCTATCTGATTTGATCCCGGCTGAGGAATAATAACAACATTCACCATCGGAACACCGTTGCGGCGAAGGATATTTTTCCGGTTCTCGGTATCGATTTCGGCAAAACCGATATCCTTAAAACGAACAACACGTTTGTCGTCTTCTTTAAGAATAAGATCGTTGAATTCTTCCGGCGTTTTCATCAAACCTAAGGTACGAATGGACAGTTCAATCAGATCGCCCTCTACGCTTCCCGAAGGCAATTCGATATTCTCTTTGTCCAGGGCATTTTTTACTTCAACCGGCGTTACCCCATAAGCAGCCATTTTCATGGGATCGAGCCATAAACGCATGGCATAACGATTTTCACCCCATATATCCACACCACTCACATTGGAAATGGTCTGCAGTTGCTCTTTTACGGTAAGTTCGGCTATTTCGCTGATCTCCAGAAGCGAACGCTTGGGACTTTGCACCGTAATCTGCATGATGGGCACGGCATCGGCATCGGCTTTCGAAACCGTGGGAGGATCAACATCGCGAGGCAGATAGCGTTGCGCACGCGAAACCTTGTCGCGCACATCATTGGCTGCCGTTTCCAAATCGACACTCAACTCAAACTCCACCGTAATGCGGCAGGAACCTTGGCTGCTCTGACTGGTGAGCGATCGGATTCCGGGTATGCCGTTGATATTCTGTTCAAGCGGTTCTGTAATTTGATTTTCGATTACTTCGGCATTGGCTCCCGGATAAGAAACGCTTACCGTAATAATGGGATTATCCACATTGGGATACTCGCGTATGGGCAAACTCACATAACCGATAATGCCAAACAGAATAATTACCAATACAAATACCGTTGCGAGTACCGGCCTTTTAATACTTAATTCGGATATATTCATTTTCTAATCTGCTGTATTGGGAACTAGTGTTTCGATTTTGACAGGCATACCGTCTCTCAGCTGCATTACACCGGTTACCAGCAATGTATCTCCGGCATTCAGTCCTTCAATGATCTGTACCGACGAAGCGGTTCGCAATCCTTTGGTTATCGTTACACGTTTTGCTTTCCCGTTGTCATAAATGTAAACAATATCCCGACCCATTTCTGCAATTGCAGCGATAGCCGGAATTACAATAGCCTGCTCTATTTTGCTCAGCTCAATCTCGACGGTTGCCGACTGCCCCGGTTTAATTTTTCCATCCGTATTGGGATAAAGGGCTCGGGCTTTGAGGGAGAATGTGTTTTCATCCAACTGAGATTCAATGGCATATACAGAAGCATGATAGGTGTTTAAATCGTTTTCTACTTTAAAAGCAAGAGGAGTTCCCGGCTTAATTTCGTTCGCCTGATTTTCGTTCACCGAAAATTCCACTTTCAAAGGCGAAATTTTGGTTAGTTTTGCCACTACTACCGCCGGTGAAGCATAAGCTCCTTCACTTACAAACCTCAAACCGATAATCCCACTAAAAGGCGCTCTCAATTCAGTTTGTGCAATTCGAGCCTTGGTTAATTCAATATCGGCTTTTAACGTTTCTAACTCGGTGATCACGGTTTGATAGGTTTCCTGACTCACGGCATCTTTTTCCAGAAGAGTCCGTTGTCGGTAAACCCTTGCTTCGGCCAATGGCAACTGAGCTTCCAGTTTTTTCAACTCGGCTCGCAACGGTTCATCGTTTACTTTGGCCAACAATGCTCCCTTTTCCACTTGTGAACCTTCTTCAAAATAGATAGCGGTAATTTTCCCCGACGTTTCAAAGGTAAGATCAACTTCCTCGTCAGGCAACAATACCCCTTTTGAACGAAACATATTCTGCAACGTCTGAGGCCGCAAAACGGTAGCATTCACAACCAACTCAGGTCGGCCTACTCTACTGTCGCCTCGCTTTATATCGCCATTATCCGATGTAAATAAAGTCTTGATCTGAGAGAAAAAAATCATTCCCAATACGAGTAAAACAATGAGAATGAGGACAATTATTCTGGTTTTTTTGTTCATTGATACGAATAAATTTTCTAAAAATAGCTATTATCTCATTATTCGCGAAAGTAGGTCTTTTACTTTTAAGTTTTTTTTTCTAAAATAATTACAACATGCCTCGATTATAAAATGAAATAAAATATGTATTTTTGAAATCGAATCATCAATTTTTTTTCCTTTACAATTTATAATTTATAATTTATGATCATGAACCGTATTATTGTATTTCTTATTGCAGCATTAATTATGGATTTTACATCAGATCTTGTTGCTCAAGACTGGGCAAACTTAAATCGCTTTAAAGAAGAAAATCTGAAAATCGGCTTGCCAAAAGAAAACGAAGATCGTGTGGTTTTTATGGGAAATTCGATAACAGAAGGTTGGATCCGAGAAGTTCCTGAATTTTTTGCCGGTCGTCCCTACATCAATAGAGGGATTAGTGGACAAACAACGCCCCAAATGCTTATTCGTTTTCGTCAGGATGTCATTAAACTCCAACCCAAAGTGGTCGTAATTCTGGCGGGAACCAATGATATTGCCGGAAACACCGGCCCGTCCACCTTAGAAATGATTGAAGATAATTTATATTCGATGACAGAATTGGCTCAAGTTCATGGTATACAAGTCGTATTGTGTTCGGTACTGCCGGCTGTCGATTATCCATGGCGTCCGGGATTGAATCCGGCTCCCAAAATAAGGGAACTCAACCGTCGTATAAAAGAATATGCGCAAAATCACCATGTAATTTATTGCGATTATTTTTCGGCGATGGCAGACGAAAATAACGGATTGCCAAAAAAACTTTCTGAAGACGGGGTTCATCCCAATAAGGAAGGTTATGCCCTTATGGCTCCTCTTGTAGAATCGGCCATATCAGAAGCACTCAATCGCACAAAAGCAAAGGGGGATGCAAACTGCCACTGTCCGCACGTTCTGAAAAAATAAAAAGTCTTCATTGATTCCAAAAGTTATCAACGAATGCAAGGCAAGGCAAGTCATTATTTGTAAATCACATTCTAATGAAAAGTTCAAGCAAGCCGCTACGCAGTAATTCGTCAAGGGTTGGTGTTGTTGGTGGGGTACAAAAACGAAAAAGCCTTCG
>DBPW01000044.1 GCA_002305015.1 Bacteroidales bacterium UBA1410 | reverse complement strand
CATATAAACAATTTACGTATGAAATTGAATTTAAAAAATCCGTTGGTTTTTTTCGATTTGGAAACTACGGGAATTAATATCACTAAGGATAGAATTGTAGAGATATCGCTATTAAAGGTTTATCCCAACGGCAAAGAAGAAATACGATCGTATCGCATCAATCCTGAAATGCATATCCCTGAGGAATCCACTGCCATTCATGGGATTACAGATGAAGATGTGAAAGATTGCCCAACTTTTAAACAACTCGCCAAAACACTTGCCGAACAGTTGGAAGGGTGTGATATGGCGGGTTTCAATTCGAGTCGATTTGATGTGCCTATGCTTGCTGAGGAATTTCTTCGGGCGGGTGTAGATTTCGATATGAGTAAGCGAAAATTTGTGGATGTGCAAATTATTTTTCACAAGAAAGAACAACGCACACTGGAGGCCGCATACCGATTTTATTGCGATAAAGAATTGGAAAATGCACATTCGGCTGAAGCTGATGCTGTGGCAACGTATGAAGTATTGAAATCGCAACTCGAAAAATACCCGGATTTGGAAAACGATATCAATGTATTATCGAAAGAATTTTCGAGTTTCAACAATAATGTGGATTTTGCGGGGAGAATTGTGTTTAATGAAAAGGGGGTGGAAGTTTTTAATTTTGGGAAACATAGAGGGAAATCTGTTGCAGAGGTTTTTAAGAATGAACCGAGTTATTATGCTTGGATGATGGAAGGCGATTTTCCTTTAAACACCAAGCAAGTAATCACAAAGATTCGATTAAGGGAAATGAACAAATGATAATCGAAGTGCGATAAGTGTCTATCTATGAAGTATATTAAGGGGATAATAAGTTGCATAGGTATTGCGTTACTTTTTATTGCTTGTAGTAGAGGGAAAGCAGAATCGGGAGAAAAATCGGATAAAATCGTTCCTGTTATCCGGGATAAAAAAGCTCGATTTACGGGGAATTACAATAGAGAATTCAATGATCTTCCCGATGTTCATTTGGCTTCGGCTCTCAAGAACGGCGTAAAACCAATGGAAACCCGTGATGATACGTTGTTACTGAAAGATAAACTGGTACGTTTACCCGATGAATTGGAACTCTATAAAACATATCCTCTTTCTCATTCCGTTCCTTTTTTGGTCCCTTCGGCTGCAAAATTGCTGGTGGATATTGTTCAAAACTTCAGAGATTCGCTCTACAGCAAAGAATTGCCACTTTATAAACTTTATCTTACCAGCGTTACGCGTACCGATGAGGATGTATCGGATTTGACAGGACGAAATATCAATGTCATCGAAAATTCGGCACACCGATACGGTACTACTTTCGATATTTCATGGAAACGTTTTGACCCTGTTGATGCCGATTCGGTGAATCAAGTGTTGCCGGAACGACTGAAATTGGTGTTGGCACAAGTTTTATTTGATTTGAAAAACCAAAAGCGCTGTTATGTAAAACACGAACGTAAACAAGCTTGTTTTCATATTACGGTAAGGGTCGATGAATGAAACGTTTTTTTATTACTCTTGCATATAACGGGAAAAATTATGTCGGTTGGCAGGTTCAACCGAATGGGATAAGTGTACAGCAAAAGGTTCAGGAGGCGTTGAGTACTTTATTGCGAAAACCCATTGGAATTGTTGGTGCCGGGCGTACCGACGCCGGCGTGCATGCTAAAAAAATGGTTGCCCATTTCAACTGGGAGGGTGAGCCTTTTACTCGTTTGGATCTTATCAAGAAACTGAACGGTTTTTTACCTAAGGATATTGCTGTTGATGACATTTACGAAGTAAGGCCTGATGCTCATGCACGTTTCAGTGCAATTTCACGCACCTATACCTATTATGTTACCACTCAAAAAGATCCTTTTCTTTATGAGTTAAAATACCGGGTTTTCTTTGATCCCGATATTGCACTAATGAACACATTGTGTGGTATCCTGACTGAATACAAAGATTTTACCAGTTTCAGCAAACTTCATTCTGATGTAAAAACCAATAATTGCCGGATTGAAAAGGCTGTTTGGGAAAAAAAAGGAAACGATTACGTGTTTACCATCACGGCAAACCGTTTTCTTCGTAATATGGTGAGAGCTATTGTGGGAACATTGCTTGACGCCGGTCGTGGACGAATCGATGAAGAGGGTTTCCGTCATATTATTGAATCAAAAAATCGAAATTTAGCAGGGACGTCTGCCCCTGCTTATGCGCTTTTTCTGGACGATATTGTTTATCCAATCGATATTCGGTTAGAAGAAAAGTGATGCATTTAATCATTCATTGAGAGAAGAAATTCTTCGTTGTTTTTGGTGCGTTTTAACCTCGTTAGTAGAAATTCCATGGCTTCAATCGAATTCATATCTGCCAAGAAATTACGTAATATCCACATTCTGTTCAACGTATCCTCAGATAAGAGAAGATCGTCGCGACGAGTGCTGGATGCATTGATATCGACCGACGGGAAGATACGTTTGTTGGATAGTTTCCGGTCGAGCTGGAGCTCCATATTGCCGGTGCCTTTAAATTCCTCAAAAATTACATCATCCATTTTAGACCCTGTTTCGATCAGAGCCGTGGCAATAATGGTTAGGGAACCTCCGTTTTCGATGTTGCGAGCTGCACCGAAAAATCGTTTGGGTTTATGCAGGGCGTTCGCGTCAACACCACCCGACAACACTTTACCTGATGCCGGCTGAACCGTATTATAGGCGCGGGCGAGGCGTGTAATCGAATCGAGTAGAATAACCACATCGTGCCCACACTCTACCATGCGTTGAGCTTTATTGAGAACGATTTCGGCAATTTTCACATGTCGATCGGCCGGTTCATCAAATGTGGAGGCAATAACTTCTGCATTTACGCTACGTTCCATATCGGTTACTTCTTCCGGACGTTCGTCAATTAACAGAATGATCATATATACTTCGGGATGATTATCGGCAATAGCATTGGCTATATCTTTCAGCAGCATGGTTTTTCCTGTTTTGGGTTGTGCTACGATTAATCCGCGCTGCCCTTTTCCTATGGGGGTAAAAAGATCGACAATACGGCAGGAAAGGTTGTCGTTGTGACCTTTTGTAAGGTTGAATTTTTCAGTAGGGAATAAGGGCTTGAGGTGATTAAAAGGAACGCGGTCACGCACTTCTTCGGGATTGCGCCCATTGATTTTATCCACTTTTACCAACGGAAAATATTTTTCGCCTTCTTTTGGTGGTCGAATGGGACCTTCTACCACATCACCTGTTTTTAGTCCGAATAAGCGTATTTGCGATTGCGAAACATAAATATCGTCAGGTGAAGACATGTAATTGTAGTCCGACGAACGTAGAAACCCGTAACCTTCAGGCATGATTTCCAGTACGCCTGATGACACCAGTATTCCATCGAAATCAAAAGTGGGTTCTTTTTCTTTTTGTACCTGTTCTTTCGGCTGTGCAGAAGATTGATTTTTAGGCTGTGGCTGTTGACGTGGTTGAAGAGGCGATGGGGTTATTAATTCTTCCAGAGAAGGTTTTTCGGCGATTGCAGAGGTATCGGCATCCGTGTTTGTGTTTGTGTTTGCGGGTTTTTTTTCTGCAGTATCTTCCGCTACTACAGGAGGAAGCTTAACTTCTGGTGTGGTGGGTTTTTCTTCGCTTCGGCGTTTAGTCGATCTAAAAATCAGTTGGGTGGGTTTAGCCGTCGTTTTCTCTATATTTTCTTTTGTTTTTTTTTCGGCTTCGTCAGTCGTTTCATTTGTTGAAATCGAGGCCGACTTTGTATTTTGAGTAGTTTTATTGGATTCGCTGTCATTTTGTCTATCGAGAACCTTTTCAGGTGTGGTCGATAGTGAGGATTCCGCTTTTTTTACTTCTTTTTCGGCTTCAGGTTGAATTGTTTTTTTCTCTTCAACTTCTTTTTTGGCTGCAGGTTGAATTGGTTTTTTTCCCTCAACTTCTTTTTGAGCGGTTGCTTCCGTTTTTTTTCTTTTGTGATGTGTTGAGGGTTTAACTTGTGGTTTCGTTTCTGCTTTATCTTGCTCTTGGTTCGATTGTTTTGCCGAATAATTTGCTTTCATTTTTTGAGTTTCGGCAATTGCTTGTTCATCAAGAATTTTATAGATGAGTTCTTCTTTTTTGTATGCATCGGGGCGCCGAATGCCCATTTCTTTGGCAAGAGCACGTAATTCTGTGATAAGCTTTTCGTTAAGCTCTATAATATTGTAAGCCATTTAAATTGTATTGATTTTTTAGGGTTTAATGAATAAAAAAATAGTGTATAATTATTTTATTTTATTGATAATGCGTTGGTTTTTGAGCGTAACTCAATTCAACAATACACAATAAGATAATTGGATATAAAAAGTAAAATGTAAATTAAAAATAAACTCGAATTGAAAATTGGAACTTAATTGATTTCAATGAGAACAGCAGAATGTTATCATTCTTTCCTTGAAGATTCTGCTACAAAGGTAATATATTTTTTTCAAATCGCGAGCGAATGAATTATTTTTTTGATAAAAATGGCGATAAAAAGATATTCGTTGTTTTATTTATTTATCTGCATATTAAGTTTTACTGCATGATCTTTTCTCCTTTTTATTTCATTTTTGTATAATTCGGCTCGTTTTCTATCGAGTGAATTTGGCGAGACAGATTCTTCAAACAACTGCACGGATAGTGTTATCCAATCGTATGCTTTGTCCATCTCTCCCAACATTTCGTAAGCGAGTGCAATGTTGCTCGCAGCTTTGGCTTTTTTTACCTTGTTTTTTTCGTTATCGTAAAATGTTTGCCATTTCCAAATAGCTTTTGTCCATTCGGCCGATTTGGCGTAAGATTCGCCTTCGCGCATTAAAGAATTGGATAGGGTGTAGTACCATCTGTTTTGCATTTCCCAGTGAGGGGCGAATACATTTACCATTTTTTCTGCGGCATAAACCGCCAATCGTTTCATCCCTTCTTCCGGCGTAGGTATAATCAAATTGGCATAAGCCATGTCATCCCGTATATCAAAACCTTCCCAGCGCAAACTGTCGGTAAAGTAGACGGCAGGAATTTTACCTTCCATCGTAGGCATGTAAACCCGCAGTATGGAATGTATTTTACCCGTCATTGTGGCAAAAATATACCCTTCTTGCATGAATAGATCGATCCACTCGGTTTCCAGTATTAATTTATCGAGAGAAATAATAGCATCGGTTTCGGTTTCTTTTCGCAATTCGTTCATTTTTTGAGGCATGATGGGTTTTTCTTCCCAAAAGTTAGTGTCGGTACGCAACGGTTTATTGTAAAGAATTACGGTATCAAAGTATTGTTCCTCCGATAGAAATTGAGTAAAAGCTTCGGTATAATAAGTAGATATACTGTCGGCACTTACTTTTGTCGGTTCGAATTCTTTTTTCCCCAACGGCTTTTTTTTGTGACCCACCTCATCGGGCTGTTGTACTACATTATTTACAATCAGAAGTGAGCGTACATTTGCTGGTAAGGTAAGTTGGGCAGGTTCTTCAGTCTCTATCGTCATGTATCGAATTCCTGCACAACTGCTCATAAAAAGAAGAAGCAGGAAAATACAGAAAGAGGGAACGACGGGTCTTTTATTCATGGGACGTTTTATTTTGTGTGATTCTTTACATTTTAGTATCAAAAGTAAGAAAAATATCGTAGCAAAGAAATTGTTATTTTTATAAATGCAAAAATAAATACAATTTTGGGATTGCTATTTAAAAGAACGCAAAAACAATTCGATGAAACGCTATTCTTCAACAACTTCTTATATAAAATGTTGGCTAACGTGAATTCTTTCCTTATCTTTGTCGCTCCCAAAATACTAAAAAAATACATCAAAAATGACTTTTAATATTATTGTGTTGGCTAAGCAGGTTCCCGATACAAGAAATGTAGGGAAAGATGCGATGAAAGCCGATGGAACTGTGAATAGGGCTGCCTTACCTGCTATTTTTAATCCCGAAGATTTGAATGCGTTAGAGCAGGCATTAGGGATTAAAGATCAGTATCCGGGTTCAAAAATTACGGTGTTGACAATGGGGCCTGTACGTGCTGCCGAAATTCTTCGTGAAGGATTGTTTCGTGGTGCTGACGATGGGGTTCTGCTTACAGACAGGGCCTTTGCAGGAGCCGATACGTTAGCCACTTCGTATGCGCTTTCTATGGCAATTCGAAAAATCGGCAGTTTTGATATCATTCTTGCAGGGCGTCAAGCCATTGATGGAGATACAGCGCAAGTTGGTCCTCAAGTTGCCGAAAAACTGGGAATTCCGCAGATTACTTATGCTGAAGAGATTCAAGAAATCGATTCGCAAAAGGTACGAGTAAAGCGTCGCTTAGAAAATGGCGTCGAAATAGTGGAGTGCCCGCTTCCTGCGCTAATAACGGTAAACAATTCTGCACGGGCATGCCGACCCCGCAATGCAAAGTTATTGCAGAAATACAAACATGCAAGAACCATTACTGAGCGACAGGCAGAAAGCATCGATTACATCGATCTGTATAGCAGTCGGCCTTATCTTAATCTTAATGAGTGGAGTGTTGTGGATGTTAATGCCGATCCCAAATTGTGCGGTTTATCCGGTTCTCCGACAAAGGTGAAAAAGATTGAAAATGTCGTTTTCCAAGCAAAAGAAAGCAAGCGCTTGACCGAAAGTGATGAAGAGATTGAAGAATTGATGAAGGAATTAATAAGAAATCATACAATAGGTTAAATTAATACTACAGAAATGGATAATTTATTTGTATATTTGGAAATAGAAGACGGGGTGGTTGCCGATGTAAGCCTCGAATTGCTTACCAAGGGCCGTTCGCTTGCGAATCAACTTGGATGCAAACTTGAAGCTGTAGCTATCGGCGGAAATTTGGGAACGGTTGAAAAACAGATTTTTCCGTATGGAGTGGATGTTTTGCATATTTTTAACGATGAACGTTTGTCTCCTTATACCACCTTGCCTCATACTTCTATTCTCGTAAAACTTTTCAAAGAGGAAAAACCTCAGATTTGTCTTTTGGGTGCCACTGTGATTGGACGCGATTTAGGACCGCGTGTATCATCGGCATTGGGAAGTGGACTGACTGCCGATTGTACTTCATTGGAAATAGGCGATCACGAAGATGTGAAAACAAAAAAAGTTTATAAAAACCTGTTGTATCAAATTCGTCCTGCATTCGGAGGAAATATCGTAGCATGGATTGTCAATCCCGATCATCGTCCGCAAATGGCTACCGTGAGGGAAGGCGTAATGAAGAAGGAAATTTATTCGCCAATTTATACAGGCGAAATTGTGGAACACAACGTTAATGAATATGTTTCCGATGAAGATTTTGTTGTATCCATCATCGACCGCCATGTTGAAAAGTCGAAAGTGAATATTAAAAATGCTTCCATTATTGTTTCGGGAGGATACGGCGTGGGTTCCAAAGAAAACTTTCAGTTGCTTTATGAACTTGCCGATGTTCTCGGAGGTGAAGTGGGTGCATCACGCGCGGCCGTTGATGCCGGTTTTGCCGAACACGAGCGCCAAATCGGGCAAACAGGTGTTACTGTACATCCCAAATTGTATATTGCCTGTGGAATTTCGGGTCAAATTCAGCATATTGCAGGAATGCAGGATAGCTCAATCATTATTTCCATCAATAATGATCCATATGCACCGATAAACAACATTGCCGATTATGTGATTGTAGGCGATATCGAGAGGGTGATCCCCAAAATGATTAAATATTATAAGAAAAATACAAAATAACTTTTCTGAAGATAAAATACAGATACAATGGCTAATTTTTTTACCGATACACCGCAATTTAAACATTACCTTCATCACCCCCTGATGAAGCGCATTGTCGAATTGAGAGAGAGAAATTATATCGACAAGGATAGATACGATTATGCACCGCTCGATTTCGAAGATGCGCTGGATAGCTACGAAAAAGTGCTCGAAGTGGTGGGCGAGATTTGTGGCGAAATTATCGAACCGAATGCTGAAGAAGTAGATAAAACCGGGCCTACACTTCATAATGGGCACGTACAATATGCTCCTCAAACGCAAGAAAATCTGGATGCACTTATTAAGGCTGAATTGATGGGGATGACGCTTCCACGTCGATATGGCGGACTTAATTTTTCGATGGTTCCCTATATGATGTCAGCCGACATTGTAAGCCGCGCCGATGCCAGTTTTCAGAATATCTGGATGTTGCAGGATTGCGGTGAAACCATTTACGAGTTTGCAAGTGAAGAACAAAAAAATAAGTATTTGCCGCGTATTGTAAAGGGTGAAACAATGTCAATGGATCTTACCGAACCTGATGCAGGATCCGATTTACAGTCGGTTATGCTTAAAGCAACCTACAATGAGGCCGAGAATCAGTGGTATTTGAACGGTGTAAAACGATTCATTACCAATGGCGATTCCCATATTCATCTGGTGCTGGCACGTTCGGAAGAAGGTACAAAGGATGCGCGTGGTTTGTCGATGTTTATTTATGATAAAAATAACGGGGGGGTTACGGTACGCCGCATTGAAAATAAAATGGGTATTAAAGGAGCTCCTACTTGTGAATTGGTTTTTAAAAATGCCAAAGCAGAATTGGTGGGGTCTCGTCGTCTGGGATTGATTAAATACGTAATGTCCTTGATGAATGGAGCTCGTTTGGGTATCATGGCTCAGTCGGTAGGTATTTCCGAAGCAGCTTATCGCGAAGCCTATAATTATGCCATTGAACGCCGTCAGTTCGGGAAAGCAATTATTGAATTCCCCGCCGTTTACGAAATGATTGCCAATATCCGTGCCAAAACCGATGCTTCTCGCTCGTTTTTGTACGAAACCTGCCGCTTTGTGGATATGTATAAAACGTTGGAAGATATTTCAAGGGAACGAAAATTGACCCCGGAAGAGCGAGACGAATTGAAATATTATTCCCGATTGGCTGATGCTTTTACACCGCTGGGTAAAGCCATGTCCAGTGAATTTGCCAATCAGAATACCTATGATGCTGTTCAGGTACATGGTGGATCGGGCTACATGAAAGATTATAAGTGCGAACGGTTATATCGTGATGCCCGTATTACCAATATTTATGAAGGTACTACGCAGTTACAGGTTGTTGCGGCTATTCGCCACGTTACCACCGGTACGTATTTGCAACGAATTAAAGAATATGAGGCCATGCCGGTTATTCCCGAATTGGAACCTTTGAAACGTTCCCTTTCGAGAATGACACAACTATATGAAAAACTGGTTGATGTGGTTACTTCACCGAAAGACGAAGAATATCTCGATTTTCATGCTCGCCGTTTGGTAGAAAGTGCGGGACACATTATCATGGGGCATCTTTTACTTCAAGATACGAACAAAAATCCTCAATTGTTCCGCCATTCTGCTGAAGTTTATATTCATTACGGACAGGTTGAGGTAATCAAGAATTACAATTTTGTAACTAAATCGCGTATTGAAGATATCGGATATTATAAAACGGTGATTCCTACGGAATAACAGAAGAAATATATGGTTTTACTTTCAGACGATTCAGTTAAAAATGGATCGTCTGTTTTTTATTCGAATTGAATGGATTTGGCAGGAGTAATTTTGGCAACCAGATACGATGGACCTATCATCATAAGCAGGGATACGATCAGTGTTCCCAGGTTGAGCAGGATAAGATAGAGTACATTCATATCGATAGGAACGGCTGAAAGGTAATATATGGAAGGATTTAATTTAATGATATGAAACGTCTTTTGAATAAAACAAAGAAGCAAACCAAAAACATTTCCCCAAATCATTCCCTGTCCAATGAGAAAGGCTGATAAATAGAGAAAAACTTTTCTAATACTGAAATCCCTTGCCCCCATCGCTTTTAGAATGCCAATCATATTGGTCCGTTCCAGAATAATGATGAGTAAACCCGAAATCATGGTAAATCCCGATACGACAATCATTAAAATAATAATTACCCATACATTCATATCCAGTAGGCTCAGCCAGTTAAATATCATAGGGTTGATGTCTTTTATGGAGCGAACGTATAAAGCGTTTCCCAATCGGTCTTGGTAGCGCGACATTTCGAAAAAGAGGTCTTGAGCAACTTCATCGAGTTTATTGAAATCATTTATCAGAACCTCGATTCCGCTCACCATGTCGTCATCCCAATCATTCAGCTTTGCCGGAATGTCTTTTTTGGTAATTACATATAACTTATCGTAGTCTTCGAAATTGGTTTGATAAATGCCTGTAATTTTGAATCGACGCGCACGAATGGGATTTTGTACAAAGTAGGTGGTAAAACTATCGCCCAACTTCAACCGAAGCTTATCGGCAATGGTTTTCGATATGATGGCGGGATTTGATGTTGAAGTATCATTCGCAGTAAATACTTTTCCCTCGATGAGATTTTTTTTGAAAAAACTCCAATCGTAATCGTCTCCGATTCCTTTCAGTACGATACCTTGAAAATCGGTATCTGTTTTTATGATGCCCGCTTTACTGATGAATCCTTGAATATGCCGGATTTCGGGATGGCTTAAAAGTTTACGGGCAAGGGTATCGCTGAAAGCAATGGGGCTATATTCGTAGGAAACATTGTTGTCGAATGCGGTAATTTGAATATGAGCTTCAAAGCCGGCTACTTTTTCGCGGATTTCTTTTTTGAAACCGATAATAATGCATACCGCCACAATCATCACTGCCAATCCCAATGCTATGCCGGAAATGGCAATTTTGATGGCAGGAGAAGAGACACGTTTTTCGTTTTTTTTGTCGCCTTTATAAATCCGTTTTGCTATAAACAGCTCTGTATTCATTTTTTACGGAAAAGGCATTACTTTTTCGTGGGTAAGCCTCCAATGCTTTTTCTAAAATAGTAAGTGCTTTGTCGAGATCGGTTTTATTCAGTACATAAGCAATACGTACTTCGTTTTTCCCTAATCCCGGTGTAACATAGAATCCTGAGCCCGGAGCCATGAAAATGGTTTCGCCTTCGTATTGGAAATCCGACAGACACCATGCGCAGAATTCATCAGCATCGTCCACAGGCAGGCTTGCTAAGGTATAGAATGCTCCCATTGGCATGGGCGAATATACTCCCGGAATCTTATTGAGTCGTTCAATCAAAAAATCTCTTCTGCTTCGATATTCTTCAAAATTTTGGTGCAGGTATAACTCACTTTCATCGAGCGATGCATTCGCTGCAATTTGGCCGATAAGTGGAGGACTCAGACGTGCCTGACAAAATTTCATTACCGTATCGTGCACTTTTTTGTTCTTTGTGATGAGAGCGCCAATGCGAATACCGCATTCACTGTATCTTTTGGAAACCGAATCGATCAGAATCACATTTTCTTCTATTCCTTTCAGATGGCATGCCGAAACATACGGTATGTCGGTATAGATAAATTCACGATACACTTCGTCGGAAAACAGGTATAAATTGTATTTTTTTACCATTTCCTTAATCTGCTCCATTTCTTCGGGCGTATATACATACCCTGTGGGGTTATTCGGATTACAGATTAATATTCCTTTGGTTCGTGGATTAATCAGCTTCTCGAATTCTTTTATAGGAGGTAGGGCAAACCCCGTTTCCATGAAGGAAGGAATTGTTTTAATGATGGCTCCTGTCGATACGGCAAAGGCCATATAGTTTGCATAAGCCGGTTCGGGAATGATGATTTCGTCACCGGGATTCAGGCAGGTCAGAAATGCAAATAAAACGGCTTCTGATCCACCTGTCGTAACGATAATTTCATCAGGTGAAAGATCGATATTGTATTTCGCGTAATAGTTAATCAAATTTTCTCTATAATATCGATATCCATCGCTCGGACTGTATTCCAGTATTTTATCTTGAATATTTCGTATAGCATTAAGCGCGCTTTCCGGAGTCGGTAAATCGGGTTGACCGATGTTGAGATGATATACTTTTATACCTCGTGCTTTTGCAGCATCGGATAGCGGGGCTAATTTTCGGATGGGTGAAGCGGGCATCTGTATCCCTCTTTCGGAAATTTCAGGCATACGTTTCGTCTTATAACTTTATATTATAACTTAGGAGATGTTGTTTATCTTTATGATGCTAATTAAACAGCAAAGGTAATAAAAAAATACATTTTTCAACGGCTTGTTGTTTTATTTCATATATTTGTGAAATCGTTAAAATTGAAATGTATGAAAAAAGGTAACCTTGTGTTTATTCTCCTTCTTGTGTTGTCTTTTGTGGCATGTTCCGATAAGAAAGAAACCGGTAAGTGGACGTTGGCATGGGAAGATAATTTCAATCGGGCAGGATGGTTGGATACCACCACGTGGTCGAAAATCCCCCGAGGGAAAAGTGACTGGAATAAATACATGAGCGATTATGAATCCCTTTATGAAGTTCGTGACGGAAATTTGATTTTGCGAGGAATACAAAATACGGTTTTACCAAACGATACCGCACCTTATCTTACGGGTGGAGTATATACCAAAGGAAAAAGGACATTCGGTTTCGGACGTCTTGAAATCAAAGCAAAACTAAAAGGAGCACAAGGTGCGTGGCCTGCCATTTGGATGTTGCCCGAAAAAGACAATTGGCCAAAAGGAGGAGAAATCGATATTATGGAGCGATTGAATTATGATGGTTATGTTTATCAGACTGTACATTCCTATTATACTCATCATTTAGGCATTAAAGATAATCCTGTTTCCAGTGTTATAGCCACGATTGATCCTAACGATTATAATGTCTTTGCCATTGAAAAATATCCCGATAGTCTGGTTTTTTTCGTGAATGAAACTCACACAAAAACATATCCACGCATAGAAACTACTCAAGAAGGACAATTCCCTTTCAGTGAGCAGGAATTTTATTTGCTTATCGATATGCAACTGGGTGGGAGTTGGGTTGGTGCTATTGATCCTACTTCATTGCCGGCCGAAATGTATATCGATTGGGTTCGGTATTACGAACCAAAACCGGAAAAGAAATAAAACGAATGGGTCGGTTTTTCATGGAGTATGCTTATTTGAGAGGGAAAGAATGATTGAACAAACGTTCTTGGGCTAACTTTTCGTAAGGTGTTCCTTGGCGACCATAATTGGTGTAGGGATAAATGCTGATACCGCCACGGGGTGAAAAAATGCCTGTCACCTCAATATATTTTGGATCCATCAGATGAATAAGATCTTTCATTATGATATTCACGCAATCTTCATGAAACGCTCCGTGGTTGCGAAAACTGAACAAATACAGTTTTAAACTTTTGCTTTCAACCATTTTGGCATCGGGGATGTAATCGATGCGGATGGTGGCAAAGTCGGGTTGACCGGTGATGGGGCAAAGTGCGGTAAATTCGGGGCAGTTGAAAGTTACCCAATAATCGTGATCCGGATGTTTATTTGTGAATGTTTCCAGAACTTCGGGAGCATACGTTGTTTTATATTCCGTTTTTTTACCAAGAAGATTTAGGTTGTCTTGTTCCATTTTTTTCCAATTTAGTGCGTTGTTATTTTCGATAGATCGATTTTTCTATCGCTTTTCGTTATCCCTCAATTCCTTGTTTATTTCTTTAAATGAAAGGTATTCTTCCAACCCTTTATTCCGCAGTTTACAGGCCGGACAGTGGCCACAACCTTCGGCTTTTATGCCGTTGTAACAGGTAAGTGTTTCGTTTCGCACCACGTCGAAAATGCCCAATTCATCGGCCAGTTGCCAAACCTGCGCTTTAGTGCGCCACATAAGGGGTGTGTGAATGATAAACGGTTTGTCAAAAGCCAGATTAAGCGACACATTTAATGAGCGAATGAACGTATCCCTGCAATCGGGATATCCGCTGTAATCGGCCTGTGAAACACCCGTTACCAGATGGCGAATATTTTTTGCATAAGCAATGGCTGCGGCAAAAGTGAGAAACAGCATATTGCGTCCGGGAACAAACGTATTGGGATAGGAATCCATTGGTTTTTCTTCGTCCATTTCAAGGGAAGAATCCGTAAGTGAATTGGGTGCCAGCTGAGAAATAACATCGGCATTAAGTACCTGAAAAGGAACTTGAGCTAATTCGGCAATATGCCGGGCATTTTCCACTTCCAACGAATGACGTTGGCCGTAAAAAAAACAGAGGGTATATACGTTTCGGAAATGTTTTTTAGCCCAATAAAGACAAGTTGTGGAGTCTTGCCCTCCTGAAAACAGCACTAACGCATCTTCGTGTGCAAAATCGTTCATTTTCTCTTTGTTTTTTATGTGGTTACCTAAGATACACAGAAAAGGATTTCTTTTCATTGCAAAGATAAGCTATTTCTTTGAATTTAGGCAACAGAAAAAAGATGCGCCCCAATGGAAGGGATATAGTTTTATCCATTATGTCCTTGGATCAAAAAACGGATAATCTTTTACTAACTGAAATTCGTTATCGAGCAACTTTTTTTCTTCCTTTGAAAGAGATTTGTCCAATATTTCTTCAATATGATCAACTGCAAAAGAAAAATGACGAAAATCTCCCGGTGGTATGATTATATCTGCTCCGGTTTTAAAGGTATATTTTAATGCAGCGATAGCAAGGTTAGCATTTTCAATATCAATGGGTTTGCACCATGATTTTTGATAACGGGAATTTCGTTTTTCATCGTCATTAAGCCATCGGCGATGGATAAGACCTTTCAGCGCTATAACGCCCATGCCACGGCGTTTGGCTTCGTTAGCCACTCCTGATCCCCATTTGTCGCGCATATCCATTTGCCAGTTTATCGGAAACATAACTGTATCGAAATCGTACAACGACATGGTTCTGATGGCCTGCGATTGGGAGTGAGCAGAAAAACCCACTTTACGGATTCGGCCTCGTTGCTTTTCTTTCATGATCATTTCCATTACTCCGCCGGGGCCGAAAGCTTTGTCAACATCTTCAGGTGTGGTAATGCTATGCAATTGGTATAAATCAAAATAATCGGTATGCAACAACCTTAACGATTCTTCAAATTCTTTTTCGGCTTCATTTTTCATGCGTTGGGTGGTTTTGCATGCCAGATAGCAGTTTTTGCGAAAAGGGCGCAATGAATTTCCCAGTTTTTCTTGAGCGTCACCATAAGAAGGAGCTACATCAAAATAGTTAATTCCTCTATCGATAGCCCAAGCCACATAATTATCCGAGGCGCTTTGGCCATCGTTCATCGAAACAATTCCCCCGTAGGCGACGGGAAAAACTTCATATCCTGTTTTTCCGAGCTTCCTTTTCGTGAGGTTTTCTTTTTTGGGAGAAATCGGTATTATTTCGGATGGGGTAACTGAAATTTTTGTTGAAGCTCCAAGAGCAATTGCTCCTACCATACTTCGTTTAATGAATTCTCGCTTTTTCATAACTATTCCTTTATCATTCTTTTTATATAACAATTATACATAAAGGATGGTTTATGAGAAAGTTATTATAATGTGAAGGAAATTTTACACAAGAGCGAATCGGCGCCCTTTTTTTGTTTTTAACGTTTGTTTAATTGCCCTTTCGCCTATTGTTGCGTACTTTTGCATTCAAAAAACTTTAAAACAGAAGAATGTTAAAACCCGACAGTTTAATCTTTGATATGGACGGTACCCTTTGGGATAACGTCGATACGTATGTTATGGCCTGGAACAAGGGGCTGGAAACCATGGGGTATAAATTGTGCATTCGCCGAGAGGACTTGGCGGGGTTGATGGGAAAAGAAATCGGAACGATGCTTAATAAAATCGTTCCTGAGGGTTCGCCTGAAGAACAAAAAGAACTGTTCGATGCCATTGTAAAGGCATATCATGCGTTGCGAAAAACCATGACACCCAAAGTATTTCCCGGTGTTCTCGAAGGATTGGAGAAATTGGCCACCAAATACAAGCTTTTTATGCTGAGCAATTGCGAAAAGGACGGCATATTGAATTTCATGAATTTTACCGGAACCCGTCACCTCTTTACCGATTATATGGAGCATGGTCAGAATTTTCAACCCAAAAGCTTCAATATGAAATTATTGATAGAGAGAAATCATCTTCAATCTCCGGTATATATAGGGGATACCGATTCCGATAGTCGTGAAGCTGCGAAAGCAGGTGTTCCATTCGTATATGTGACTTATGGATTCGGGAAAACCGATAATTATGCCTTAAAATTCGACTCTTTCCCCGAATTGACCGACTATTTTATGAACTTACAGAATTAGGGTTTTAAAAAAAAGTGAAACCGGAGGCAGCTAAGTAATCTATTGTATGAACGTATAGGATTAGGATTTTATGCAGGGAATTTTTGTACTGATTGTGATTGCCCTCTATTTGGGGTTATTGATGCTGATTTCGTACCTGACGAGCAGAAAAAGTGCCGATAACGACGCTTTTTTTCGTGCCAACAAGCAATCTAAATGGTATGTGGTGGCGTTTGCCATGATTGGCACTTCCATTTCGGGGGTTACTTTCATATCGGTGCCCGGTATGGTTAGGAATCTGGATATGACGTATATGCAGATGGTTTTCGGCTTTTTCTTCGGATACCTGGTTATTGCGTATGTGTTGCTTCCCTTGTATTATAAACTCAATCTGACCACCATTTATGGCTATCTCGATCAACGTTATGGTCCCAAATCCTATAAAACCGGTGCGTGGTTTTTTCTGATATCAAAGATAGTGGGAGCTGCTGCCCGGCTTTATCTGGTGGCATTTATTCTTCAGTCGCTGGTTTTCGATGCATGGGGAGTTCCCTTTGTGGTAACCGTTATCGGTATCATTTTAGTCATATGGATGTACAGTCATAAGAGCGGCGTTAAAACCATTATATGGACCGATTGGTTACAGACATTGCTTTTTCTTACTGCGTTGGTTCTTATTATTTTTGAAGTTACCTCCCGACTCAATTTCGATTTGGGCGAGACCGTTGCCGCCATTAAAAACAGTTCCCATTCACGTATTTTCGTTTTCGACGATTGGGGCAGCACGCAAAACTTTTTCAAACAGTTTTTCAGCGGCATGTTCATCACCATTGTGATGACCGGCTTGGATCAGGATCAGATGCAGAAAAACCTCACCATCAAAAGTTTGAAAGATGCACAAAAAAATGTGGTTTCGTATGGTTTGGCTTTCGCCCCTGTTAATTTTCTCTTTTTGTGCCTGGGTGTACTCCTGCTTGTTTTTGCAGAGCAAAAAGGAATCGTCCTCCCCGAAGTTTCCGATAACCTATTGCCTCATATTGCCAGTCAATATCTCGGGAATACGGTTTTAGGTATATTTATCGTAGGAATTGTGGCTGCAGCTTTTTCAAGTGCCGACTCGGCTTTGACTGCTCTAACCACCTCTTTCTGCGTGGATATTTTGGGAATGAAGAACAAGGAAAACGATCCGGAAGCAGAAAAACGAAACATCAGCATCCGTCGGCGAGTGCACTTGGGAATCAGTGCGGTATTTGTGGTTATTATTCTGATTATAGAAGCCATCGGTTCCGACAGCATCATCACGGCTATCTATAAGCTGGCATCCTATACCTATGGTCCGTTGTTGGGATTATATTTCTGCGGCTTATATACCAAAGTAAAACCTACCGACAACTATGTTCCCTATGTGGCTTTTGCCGCCCCCGTTTTGTGTTTCGTTATCGAAATCGTTATGAAAACGGCTTTCCATTACACCGTAGGATATGAGTTATTGTTAATTAACGGTGCACTTACGGCTTTCGGATTATGGATTATCTCTTCAAAAAAACGTCAATCACAATCTATTCAAAAACCTTGATCTATGGTTATTCATGATGCTCAATTTGTAGTTAGCAATATCGATTACCGGCAATGTCCGCAAGATGGCAAGCCTGAATATGCTTTTATAGGACGTTCCAATGTGGGTAAATCTTCGTTGATTAATTTGCTCACGAATCGCAAATCACTTGCCATGACCTCTTCTACTCCTGGTAAAACATTGCTTATCAATCATTTCCTCATTAATAACGAATGGTATTTGGTAGATTTGCCCGGTTACGGTTATGCGCGAAGAGGGAAAAAAGAGCGCGATCGGTTGCAAAAAAGAATCGAGGAGTATGTGTTGATGCGTACTCAAATGACGCTTCTTTTCGTATTGGTGGACAGTAGGCACGAGCCTCAAAAAATAGATTTGGCGTTTATTGAGTGGTTGGGCGAAAACGGCATTCCGTTTGCTCTTGTTTTTACCAAATCCGATAAATTGAGTGCGACTAAATTGCAACACCAAATCGAACAGTACAAGCAGACACTTTATAAATCGTGGGAAGAGCTTCCCCCCATTTTTGTTACTTCTTCCGCAAAAGGAACCGGTCGCGATGAGCTGTTGGATTATATTGAACAGATCAACAGGAGTTTGAAATAATAAAATTTCATAAACCTACTGAATCGCGATAAAAATCGAGCGCTTCGAAAATCAGTTTTTTGTCGGCAGTCTGATTAATTTTTACATTACCGATATCCGACAAGAGGGTAAAATTAATGACCTCTCCTTCGTTTTTCTTGTCGTGGGTCATAATTTCATAGAGCGTTTCGTAATTGTCGCACGTGATAGGGAAAGCTCCGTAATTTTTTTCGATAAAATGAATGGTTTTTAGCAATTTGTCTTTTGGAAAATCGCAAAGGCGATGCGAAAGATAAAGTTCCGCTATCAGTCCCCACGCCACGGCATAACCGTGCAGTACCGGTTTTTTGTTGTCGATGGCGAAGCTTTCGAAAGCATGACCGATGGTATGTCCAAGATTCAGCGCTTTGCGGATATCTTTTTCGTAAGGATCTTTTTCAACGATATGCTCCTTGATGGAAACCGAGCGGAAAACCAGTTCGTTCAGTTCTTCAAAATCAACGGAATCGAAAGGAAATGTCAATAGCTTTTCCCAATCCGTTTGTGAGTGGATAAGGGAATGTTTGAGCATTTCGGCAAAGCCGGAAAGGAGGTCTTTTTTGTCGAGTGTCCGGAAGAATTCCGACGAGATAAGAACATATTCTGCCGGATAGAATGCGCCAATTTCGTTTTTATACCCTTCAAAATTGATTCCCGTTTTTCCTCCCACCGCAGCATCCACGGCACCCAAGAGCGTGGTGGGGATGTTGATATATTTGATCCCTCGCTTGAATGTTGCTGCAGCGAAACCGCCCAAATCGGTAACCATTCCTCCTCCCAGGTTAATAAGCAGCGAGTGTCGTGTGGCGCCGTTCTCGGTGAGATTTTTCCATACCCACGAAAGATTTTCGATATTTTTATTGGTATCGTCGGCCGGAATTACAATGTGTTTGGCTGTCCGGATCAATTCGGAAGAAGCTATCAACGGGAAACAATACGTTGAAGTGTGCTCATCGGTGAGAACGAAACGTTTGTCGTGATGAATGTTTTGTATCACTTTTTCTAAGTCGCTTCTAATATGGTTACTCTTTATAATTTCTTGCATAAGATTAGGAGTAAAAAATAGATGGGGTAGTTATTTTGTAAATGCATTGTAGATTTCATCTTGAATGCGCTCTCGTATTTCCATCGATGAAAGTTTGTTGGGAGTGCGCGACGGGTAAACTCGGTTCGATAAAAAGATATAAATCAACTGATTTTCGGGGTCAACCCAAAAACAGGTACCTGTGAAACCGGTATGCCCGTAAACCGAAGATGGCGTTTTTTTGCCACACGGACTTGCCTTGGGGTTTTGAGGGTCGGGTTTATCGAATCCCAACCCACGACGACTAACGCTGCTTTTTGTCGTGGTAAACAACCGGACGGTTTCTTTACTGAGGAAACGTTCTCCTCCGTATTTTCCTTCGTTTAACCACATTTGATATATTTTGGCCATATCGTTGGCATTCGAAAACAGTCCGGCATTTCCCGAAATGCCGCCAAAAAGTGCGGCTCCCTCATCATGAACATAACCGCGCACCAGCTGTTTGCGGAAAAAAGGGTCGTTCTCGGTGGGTGGTATATCGTTTATCGATAAGTAGCGGATGGGTTGAAAGGTGGTTGTCGAGGCGCCGAGTTTACGATAGAAATTTTCTTGAACAAATGTATTCAGGTCTTCTCCCGAAATGTTTTCCACCGCTTCTTTCAGCAGCATGAAGTTGAGGCAACTGTACGTATATTTTCCTCTGCTTCCCAACTGGGTATCGATGATGTCTTTCAGCAATACATCATGCATTTTTTTGCTTGCGTACATATCTTTCGCCACCGGCATGTTAAAAGTTTCCGAGAATTGATTCGAAATCAAATCGGAACGAAATCGATAATCGGTGCGTCCCCATGCGCCCGCATAGTAGGCAGGATAGGTTTCCGATTTGCTGCCGAATAGGGGGCCTGCGTAACTGTTTTTGTCGATGGCCGACGTGTAATAAGGGATGAACGGCACAATTCCCGATTCGTGAAACAACAATTCGCGGATCGTGATGTTGGCTTTGTTGCTTCCTCTCGTTTCGGGCACAAATTTACGGAGAGGATCTTGCAACTGCATCTTTTTTTGGTCGTACAATTTCATCACGGCCGGCAGCGTAGCTGTAGCTTTGGTTACCGATGCCAGATCGTAAACCGTTTCCGCGGTAACGGCTGAACTTATGCCGTATTCAAATTTTCCGAACGATTTTTCGTAAATCACCACACCCTCCTTGGCAATCAGAATTTGGCAACCGGGGTATGCCCGGTTTTTTATACCTTCTCTTGCAATTTCTTCGATGCCGGCCAATGCTTCCGACCTGATTCCTACTTCTTCGGGCAGGTTATAGGCTAGTCTTGTTTTGTTGGTTTCGATTCCCGTGTTGAGGGGAAAACTCGCTGCCGATACTTGTAATTTCCCTTTTAGCGGGATTCCTCCAAAAATTCCCTGAGCCGCACTTTTAGCGGCAGCCGGGTTATTGTCTTGTGCCAGAACAACGGCTTGCGCATTTTCGATGGAGGTTTTGTATCTCTCTAATTCGTAAGGAGAAGTAAAAAAAACGAGAATGGTATTTTTGCTTTTTATCAGCTTTTGCAACGTTTCATCTTCTGGGCTCAGCGCCCCGTGAATAGAGAGAATCAGTAGATTACAATCGGTTACTTGCTTTTCGATCTCAGCCAGTCCTTTTGTGTCCGAAAGCTGAAAAGTTCTTATGTTGTCGTATTTTTTCAACATCCGTTGAAACTCGTTTGGCGCTGTTTCTCCGATGGCTATCGAGGCAATGATTTTGGCATCCAACTCGTTGATGGGGATGAGGCCGGATTGGTTTTTCAGCAGCGTAACCGCATTGTCATACAGTTTGCGTTTTAGCCACTCGGCACCGGGGGTGTTTATGTTTTCGTATAGTTTTGCCGTATCGATGGGTTTGAAATTGTGCACTCCCAACATATATTTGTAGGAGAGAATTTTTCGCACTTTTTCCTCTACCAGCTGTTCAGAGATAATTCCTTTGGCTATGGCTGCCTTAACCGATTCCAATTCGTTTGCCTGACGGGGCACACCCAAAATGATGTCATTGCCCGCCAGAATGGCTTTCACACTCAAATCGGATTGTTTGGCTACGCCACGCATTGCCATTCCGTCGGTGAAAATCAGTCCTCCGAATCCCATTTCTTGTTTCAACATTTTTTCACCGATGTTGGGCGACAGGGAAGCGGGCATGCCGTTTGTGTTTAATGCCGGAACATTCAGATGCCCGATCATGATGCCCGACAAACCGGCTTCGATGTATTTACGGAACGGCATAAGCTCCACTTGGTTCAATCGTTCGGGTGAATGTCTAAGGGTAGGAAGGGTTTTATGCGAATCTTCCGAAGTATCGCCATGACCCGGAAAATGTTTAGCTACTGCCATCACGCCGTTGTCTTCCAATCCCTTGGCATAGGCAATCCCTTTGCGGGCAACATTTTCGGGATCGGAACCAAAAGCACGTATGCCGATGACGGGATTCTCCGGATTGCTGTTAACATCAATGGCCGGTGCAAAATTGATATGGATGCCCATTTCATGACATTGTCGGGCTACCTCTTTTCCGTAGAGGTAAAGCAACGTATCGTTTGTAATGGCACCCAACACCATGTTCTTGGGAAAATCGGGGGCATCGCTTAGCCGCATCGAGAGTCCCCATTCGGCATCCACCGCTATAAAAAGAGGCGTTTGGGTTATGCTTTGTGCATAATTGATGAGCTCGGCTTGTTGCGATAGTGTTCCTTTACTGAGCAAAATTCCCCCTATTTTCTGATTGCGAATGTAATCGTTTAATTTGGTTTTATATCCGTTCCCATTATCGTTTTCCACTACAGGCATGAACAATTGCCCTATTTTTTCGTCGAAACTCATGCTTTTATAAACCGAATCTACCCACGCCTGCATTTTTTCTTTGTCGGTTTTCTCCTGCAAGCGGGTTTGTTGCTGTCCGTATAACGGACCGCATAAAGAAACGAAAGTAAATAACACTGAAATCAGGTGAAGAATTTTGTTCATTTTTGCGATTATTCCGAAGTCTCCGGTGATGTTTTTATGATCGTGTCAAAAGTACTCATTTTTCCTTAAGCTTCCAAAGGAAGAAAATCGAAAAATAAAAAGACTTGATTTTTGAAGGAATAAATAATTATTGCTATCTTTGCAACCGCTTTGCGCAATCTCTGTCGGGAAAAAACGCCGTTATATTGCGTTCTTATTCGTTAAATATTAACATAAAGCTTTATCAGTTATGGATTTAATTAAAGTAGTGGAAGAATCTTTCGCAAGAGAGAAGAAGGAATTTCCTAAGTTTAAGAGTGGAGATACCGTTACGGTGGCCTATCGTATTGTAGAAGGGAACAAGGAACGCATACAGCAGTATCGCGGTGTTGTGATCCGCATTTCCGGGCATGGCGACAACAAGCGTTTTACTGTTCGCAAGGTTTCCGATAACATTGGTGTCGAACGTATTTTCCCGTTGAATTCTCCATTCATCGAAAATATAATTTTGAACAGCGAAGGAAAAGTTCGTAGGGCAAAACTGTATTATCTACGATCGCTTCGCGGAAAGAAAGCCCGCATCAAAAAGAAAGCTTTTTAATCCGGTTTTTAAAAGAAATAACAAACGCTCTGAAGTTTTCGGGGCGTTTTTTTGTATTTTTGCTTTGCGTTTGCATGTTATTCTGTAAAGTTAACGATCGAAAAACGGTTCTATGCAATACAAAACACAAGGTCTTGTTCTCTATACGTCGCGTTACAGCGATAGGTTTTCCGTAGCCCATGTTTTTACACGTGATTTCGGCCGCATGGCTTATCTTTTGCCGAAAAACGGCGGGAAAAAGTCGAAAGTAAAAGTTTCATATTTTTTCCCTCTTTCGCTGTTGAATATGGAGGTGGAGCATTTGCCCTTGCGAGAAATTCAGCGGCTGAATGAGGTCGAAAGGGAGTTCCCTTTATATGAAATCTGCACGGACGAGGCCAAGATATCGATTTCGTTTTTTTTGTCGGAATTTCTTTCGAAAGTGTTGCGCGAAACCCACGAAAGCAAACTGCTTTTCGATTACCTCAAACAGTCCGTGCATGTCCTGGAAGCATCGCATCGGGGGCTTGGCAATTTTCACTTGGCGTTTATGTTCGGTCTAACTCGTTTTTTGGGAATTTTTCCCAATTCGGACGATTACCGACCGGGTACTTATTTCGACTTGCTGAACGGCATATTTGTGCAACAAATGCCGTCTCACTCTCATTATCTCACTCAGGCACAAAGCACTTATCTCAGTGTCTTTCGCCGAATCAATTATAGCAATATGCATCTTTTTCGCATGTCGCGTGTCGAGCGCAATGCCCTTATCGATTATCTGTTGGTGTATTACCGTCTGCATATGTACGATTTTCCCCCGTTGAAATCGTTGGAGGTGCTTCGGGAACTATTTTGAATATGTATCCTCGGATACACGTGATAATTTCAGCATAACATGTGGGTTGGCAACTGTGCTGAACACTTACCTCGAAAGAGAGGGGTTGGATAATGAATCGAGGAGCCTTGTTGAGGATCGTTCAAGGAATAATGAGCGGCGGCTTGTTGAGAAAGGAATACAATGGCGTACATTATGGAAGCAAAGGGACGATTATAGTAATCAGAATATAAAATACAAGAATGGCAGAACAAAGAAAACGAAAAGTTGAGGAAGGGTTAGTAGAAGGGAAGCTTTCCGGTTCCATTTGGAAACTTGCTGCTCCGATGATGATTGGAGGAGCTTTGCAAGATCTTTTCTCCATTGTGGATTTGTTTTTTGTGGGAAAACTGGGGCATATTGAAGTTGCTGCGCTCGCTATTGCGGGAACCACAATGGCAATATTGACTATGTTGGTGCAAGGTATCGGTGTGGGAACAATGGCGCTTGTTTCTCATTTTACAGGAGAAAAAAATTATGAGATGTCGGATTTTGTTTTAGGGCAAACGATTCTTTTGGGTGTTATTGGCTCGGTATTCATGTTGATCGTCTCGTTTTTTTTGGTAGAACCCCTCTTGATGCTTTTTGGTGCCACGGGCAATGTGCTTTTTTATGCAGCCGATTACCTCAAAATCAATTTTGTTTTTTCTATCGTTATCTTTCTTTTTGCCGGCGTAACCAATGCATTACAAGGTTCCGGCGATGCCAAGACCCCGCTGTATGCTCTCGTCGTTGCCAATATTCTTAATATTATTCTCGATCCCCTCCTCATCATGGGATACGGTCCATTTCCGGCAATGGGAGTAGCCGGTTCTGCGGTGGCGACGGTGATAACGCGGGGAATTGGTGCCTTATTCCTTTTCTTTCATCTTTTCTTTGGTCATTCCACCCTTCGTTTCAAGTGGAAATACCTCAAACCGTTACCTTCTTTGATGGGGAGAATTGTAAACATCGGTTTTTTTGCTTCCCTTCAAGTGTTTATTCGTGAGGTGTCTTTTTTGTTTTTAATGCGGTTGGTTACTTCCTTTGGCGATATCACTCTTGCCGCTTATGGAATCGGTTCGCGACTTCGCACATTCATCATGGTACCGGGGTTTGGGTTTGCAAGTGCTGCCGCAGTGTTGGTCGGTCAAAATTTGGGTGCGGGGAAGCCGGAACGAGCAAAAAAATCGGCGTGGCGTGCCGTGATATATTATGAGTTGATCGCTATTCCGTTGGCCATTCTTTTTCTGATTTTTGCCGGGCCTATTGTAGGAATTTTCAATGATCATCCCGAGGTAATTACGGTGGGTAGCTCTTTTTTGCGCTATCTTGCCGTTACTTTTCCTTTCCTTGCTTTTTCGTTGGTGTTTTCGCAGGCCTTAAACGGTGCCGGCGACACCAAAACGGCTACCCTCATCAATGCCATCGGTCAACTTATTTTTCGTGTACCCTTTGCTTATCTTTGTGCGTTGACCCTCGGATTGGGCTATCAAGGCATATGGTTGGGTATCAATGCTTCCGATATTGTTCAAGGTCTCGGGATGATAGTCGTTTTCAATTCGGGACATTGGCAAAAGGTGTTTATCGAACACAAAAAGAAATTGAGCCGTCACATCGATGTCGATGCCGGAGAAGTGGAAGCAGGGTGATAGCCGCAAAAAACAAGGGTTCGACCCCACGTTTCAATGGAAAAGGCATCGCCAAGCGATTCGTTGAGCGTGCCTTGCCACCAATTGGTGAGTACGGCTTTATCCAGGGGATACCGTAGACCGTGTAGGGTTACCTCGGTGCGATCGATGCAGAAAAACGAAATGCGCTGCCCTCGAAAACTCGGGAAAGTGGTAGGTGAATGAATGGGGAATATAATGCCGTAATCGGTAATCATGGCCACGTTGGCGTAATACATATATTCTGCCAAGAGGGAGATATTTCCCAGTGCATGATCTTCGCTTTTGCCGGTTGCAGCAACAATAATCAGGTTTTTCATTCCTTGTTGTACACAAAACTGAACCGACTTGGTGAGGTCGTTGGTAAACTGGTCGGGGTCGGGATGAATTATATCGGCATAGCGGATTTTGTTTTCTTCCGAAATGGAATCGCAATCGCCCACAATAGCGTTGGGATGCCCTCCGCGAGCGATGAAACCGTTGGCAGCCCCGTCGCAACAAACAATGTAGGTTGCTTTTTCAATGTATGACAGGGGTATATCATGCGTAGGGTAGTTGCCGTTGGCAATGATCACTGCATCGGGATTGCCTATAAGAGAGGTAAAAAAATCAGACATGCGAAACCTTTTTTGGATGAAATCACAAATAAAACGTCCTTGGAGCGCATCAATCTTTTAGATAATAATTTACCGTGCTCACCACCCGTATGTTTTTAATGTAAGGTGTATTGGCGTCGCGGTCGGTAATGGAAAACTGTCCTTGATTGGCGCTTTGTATTTTTCCCAGTTTGCTGCCCGAATCTTTGGCAAACTTTTCGGCAGCTGCACGTGCATTTTTGGTAGCCTCTTCAATCATTTTGGGTTTGATATCGTTGAGTTTGGTGAAGAGAAACTGCACCTGATATTGATAATCTTCACCCATTACGGCAATGCCCTGATTTAGCAGTTCGCCCTGTTCGCTCATCAGTTTGCGCACTAAATCCACGTTGTTCGACATCACCGTTACTACGGACGTAATGTTGTAGCGGTAGGGAGATTGAGACACACTGTATCGTTCGGCTTTCATATCCACTACCTGTGGGGCGGAGATACTTATTTCTTCGTCTTTTATGCCTTTGCTCTTCAGAAACGATAAAATGGCCTGATTTTTCATTTTCAGGTTATTATAGAGGGAAGGCAGATCGTTTCCAACTTCTTTAAAAGGAAGAGGCCAGATAACTTTATCGGCCGGCATTTCTGTTTCTGCAAGCCCTTTTACCGTAACGGTGCGGTTGCGTTGCGAAAATGCATTGATACCGCTCTTGATGGACAGTCCCAGCAAAAGCAATCCCAAAGCAACGATGGACGATTCGATGATTCTATGCTTCATTATTTTCCGTATTTATTAAGTTAAGCGGCGTTTTTTACGTTGAAAAACAAAGATAAACATTTATTCGGCTATATGTTGTATTTGGGGAATTTTATCTCCGTCCTCCATCATCATTTTTTTCCACCGGAAATAGCCGAATACCGAAATGACGGAATAAATGATGAACAAACCGGCAGTCGGGTATAATCCTTTCCATAAATAAAGCGCACTCGATACTGCATTTACTACAAACCACAACCACCATTGCTCCAGGTATTTGTGTGCAAGCATCCACATGCCGATGATGCTGACGGCTGTGGTAAAACTATCGCCGTAGGGAACCGGACTATCCGTGAAACGGATAAGAATGAAAGCAATGAGAGCGAAAAGCAAGGCACACACCATGCCCAACGGGATGATATATGCAGCCGGAGTGTGGCTGATGCGGTTTTCTGTTGGCCTGTTCTCTATTTTTTTCCATCTGATCCATCCATAAATGCTGGCAAAAAAATAGTAAATGTTGATACCCATGTCGGCGTAAAACTTGCCTTCGTAAAAGATAATGATGTAAATGAGCGGCATGAGTACGCCCACAGGCCACAGCCATTTATCGGCCTTGTATTCGAGATAAAGATACACAAGGCCGATGACTGCGCCGATAATTTCGAATCCCCTGGATTGAAAGAAGTCTATCATTCCGCTAAAAGTTTACAATCAGGTTTGCCAGTACGTTGGTTCCGGCTTGGGGAAAGTAGCGTTTTTCGTTCACGCGTTTATCGCCCACATAGTATGTCTCCGAGTTGTATCCGTTGGTTTCGTATTCCACGTTAAAAAGGTTGTTGATCTCCAAACCGGCTGTTATCGATTTCGTGTGAGGCAGCGTAAAGGTATACCCTAGGCGGAGGTTGTTGACAAAATACGGATCGATGGAGCGATCGTGGCTCGACGTGTTGTCGATGTATTGACGGCTCACGTAATTGCTGTGCAACACAGCTTCGAATCGGTTGTACGTGAAGGTGAGCATGCTGTTGGCAATGACATTGGGCGAATAGGCAATGTCGGTAGTACCCAAATAGGTTGAGCGCGACTCGAGCCAATTACCTTCGACATCGTACACGCTGATATCTTCTTCAGTGAAGTTTTTGATTTTGTTTCGGCTGAGGGTGATGTTTCCATCCCATCGCAGCAAGGGATTGAACCGAATGGCCGAGGTAAGTTCCAATCCCATCCGGTAGCTGTTCGGAATATTTGTGGTGAGCAATTCGCCGATTTCGCTGATTTTTCCGGTGAGGACGAGTTGGTCTTTGTATTTCATATAATATACATTACTTTCGAAGCTGAACGATGGCGATTGGTAACGATAGCCGATTTCCGTATCGTATAACCTTTCATCGGTAGGTTTTTCGTTAGGGCCGGCTTCGGTGTAATTGTCGCGATTCGGCTCACGGTGGGCAACCGAAAAGGAGGCATACACACTATTGTTGGTATTGGCTTGGTACGTGAACCCTACTTTGGGATTGAAGAACGGGAAGGTGTGTTCTTGCGTAATATCGCGCATGGCACCGGCTTCTTTGTCGTATTTGTCGTCGGAGCCTTTCATCGTATATTGAATATAGCGAAACTGCAAATCGCCGTACATCAGAAAGTTGCGGGCAATTTCCACGTTTGCTTTCAGGTAGGTGTTCACATCGGTTTTTTGCGAAGTACTCCGATACCAGTCTTTATCGGGATCGAAATTGTTGGGATTGCGCACCCACCGTATTTTGCCGAAATGATCGCCTTCATAGTTGCTCCCGGCTCCGCCAAACACCATATCCCAGCTGTTTTTTTTGTAATGGAGAGCGAGTGTAGCTCCGTAAAAATCGTTATCGAGCCATTTTTGGCGGATAAGATCGGTCTTTTTCAGCGGAACACCGTCTACAACAGGTGGTGTAAGCAGATATTCCATGTATTTACGGTCGGTTTTATATTCTTCGTAAAAGCCTTCGCCTGCCGTATAATGCAGTGCGGCATTCAGATGAAATTCGGGAGAAAACTCCTGCGTGAGGTGCAGCTGATAGTGCGTTTGCGTGTAATTGTCGGTCTGGTTAGCGTAAAACTGTACTTTTCCCTCATCGTCGATATACCTGCCCAATTCGTTATAGTGACGCGTATAGTTCAACGGTTCCCTTTGCACCAAGTCCAAATCGACCCCGTTCCACGCCTGATACGTTTTTTCCTTTCCTCCGAAAGTAAGGAATTTAAGCAGCGTTTTGTCGGCCGAGTAAGCCAGAGAAAGGTGATACGACTGCATATCTACCCATGCCCGGTCGATGTAGCCGTCGGAGTTGACCACAGAATAACGTCCGTCAACAGCAAAATGGCGGTTGATGATACCCGAGCCGGCTTTTACGGTCGTTTTAACGGTATTGAAAGAACCTACACTCGAACCTATTTCGGCATAAGGCACCGTGTTGATATTATCCGTTTGCATGTTTACGCTTGCTCCAAATGCGGCTGCTCCGTTGGTTGAAGTGCCCACACCCCGTTGTATTTGCATGGACGAAAGCGATGAAGCAAAGTCGGGAAGGTCCACGAAAAATGCCCCGTGCGACTCCGGATCGTTATACGGAATGCCATTAATGGTGACGTTAATGCGGTTCACATCCGTTCCGCGCACCCGAAAGGCGGTGTATCCGATACCTGTTCCTGCGTCGGAAGTGATGGTTACCGAAGGGGTCAGTGCAATAATGTAAGGGATATCCCTACCGAAATTGTTTTTTTTGATGACCTCTTCCGGAATATCCGAAAAAGATACCGGCGTTGTTTGTTTAGCACGTGTGGCAGAAATCACCACTTCTTCAAGTTGAATGTTTCTTAAACTGTCGCGTTGCACTTCCTGTGCAACCATAGGACATAACGTGGTTAGTCCTGAAAGCGCAATAATAACCTTTTTCATTTTACAATCCATTTTTGGCATCCGGTGTTTTGTTTTTTCCCGGATAGCACTTGTGAAACAAAAAAGGGGATTAAATAAGAGAAAAATACCGAAGAAAAATAAAGCCGCAGAGGCAAGCTATTCTCTTTTCCCTACGCCGGCATTATCCGGATCAGGTGAATTGGGTATGATCTCAGCCCGTTGTTATAAGGCACCCCTTGTTGATTTGAATAGGCAAAGCTACGAATAATTTTTAAATTTCCATCATTTTTTATTTACAGATTCAGCAGTGTAGCGTCAATTTATAAATTCAAGAGTAGATTCAACCGGAAGGTCAAAAAACGAGTTACACCATCTCCGTACCAAGGCTGCACCATCCTCGCTCCAAGTCCGCTCCAAGATTTTGTATTTTTCGCTCCAAAAACGCAGGTTGATTTTGCCTTAAATCAACGGAATCCGATGTTTTTTTCCTTGCCTTGATGCAAGCATGAAGCAAGCGAGATACCTATTTAATGGCTACTTTTGTTTTAATTAAAGAATAATAATGAAAAAGAAAGGAGTAATCGGAGCAATTACTAAAAAAACTTTTTTATTGTCTATTTCACAAAATACCGTATCTTTGTGGGTGTTGAGGCGGCTTCTATCATGCGTCCTTAGCATTTACATTCAAGGTAAGACATTTATTCATTAAGCCTATAAAATAATGGTATATTCGATGACCGGATACGGCAAGTCGACAGCCGAAATCCCAAACAAAAAAATAACCGTCGAAATTCGCTCGCTCAACAGCAAACAATTCGACCTGTCTGTGCGCCTTCCGATAGCATATAAAGACAGAGAGATTGCTTTGCGCAACGATTTATCTCGTCGACTCGAACGTGGAAAAATTGATCTTACCATTACGGTGGAACTATTGACGAAAGATGTTTCTTCAAAAATCGATCATCATGTGGTGGCTCAATATTACGAAGAAATAAAAGATATTGCCGACGAACTGCAGATTGAAGAACCCAAGGAATGGTTTACCGTGTTGTTTCGTTTACCCGACGTGATGAAGCAAGACGTTGAAGAGATCAGCGAGGAGGAATGGGCAGCTATTGAGGCGGCTGTGGAAGAAGCGGTGAACGAAGTCATTGCTTTCCGTCAACAGGAAGGGGAGATGCTGGGCAATGTGTTGCGGGAAAAAATTGAAAATATTCGCAGTTTGCTGGGTATGATAGATCCTTATGAAGCCGAACGTATCGAAAAGGTAAAGCTTCGCCTTTATGAAGGGTTGAAAAGTCTGGAAGGCATTGAGTACGATAAAAACCGTTTCGAACAGGAGTTGATCTATTACATCGAGAAACTCGATATCAGCGAAGAAAAAGAGCGACTTGCCAACCATTTGAACTATTTCATCGAAACGCTCGATAAGGAGCAATCGCAAGGCAGAAAGTTGGGATTTATCGCTCAGGAGATCGGTCGCGAAATCAATACGATGGGTTCAAAATCCAATCACAGTGAAATGCAACGCCTTGTGGTGCAAATGAAAGACGAATTGGAACAAATAAAGGAACAGGTACTCAACGTGCTGTAAAAAATACGAAACTATGGGGAAACTAATTATTGTGTCGGCTCCGTCCGGAACCGGAAAATCAACATTGGTACGCTATCTGCTTTCAAAAAAAGACCTGAATCTGGAATTTTCTATTTCGGCTACCAGTCGGCCTCCGCGTGACGGGGAACAAAACGGCGTGGATTATTATTTTCTTACACCCGAGGAATTTAAGCAGCGTATAGCTAACGGCGAATTTCTGGAGTATGAAGAAGTTTACGAGAATACCTTTTACGGTACGTTGAAAAGTGAGGTCGATCGGCTGCTTACCGAGGGTAAAAATGTGATTTTTGATGTGGATGTGAAGGGTGGCTTGAACATAAAAAAAATCTATGGCGATCGGGCGTTGAGCGTTTTTGTGATGCCTCCTTCAATAGATGAGTTGCGCAACCGTCTCGAAAAACGCGGCACAGAGACACCGGAAGCCATCGAAAAGCGTTTGGCCAAAGCCAAATATGAAATGAGTTTTGCTCCGCGGTTTGATGTGGTGATACTCAACGATGATTTCGATCGGGCGAAAGATGAAGCCTATGAGATCGTGAAAAAATTCCTTGAGAAGTAACGGATGACGATGCACAAAAGGTTGTTGGTATTTTTTTCGGCTGTCTTGCTCCCGATAGTGCTTTTTGCGGCAAAACCGGCGAAAGATACGCGGGTATATGCCGTGAAAGACGGGCAGGAGCTGAAAATGGATATTTATACCCTTCCTTCTGAAACGAAGATGGAACAACCCTGTCTCATGTTTGTTTTTGGAGGTGGGTTTAAGGAGGGATCGCGTGACGCCGCCGAGTATACCGATTATTTTACGTATTTTGCAGAAAGGGGGTTTGTTGTGGTTTCCATCGACTACCGATTGGGAATGAAGGATGCTTCGGCGCCTGGGATCTTCAATACCCAACCGCTGCGCAATGCCATCGCTATGGCTGTGTCCGACTTGTATAGCGCAACCGATTATGTGTTGCGAAATGCACAGGAGTTGAATATCGATTCTACCCGCATCATCATTAGTGGTTCGAGTGCCGGTGCCATCACGGTGTTGCAGGCCGATTATGAAGAACGCGACCATAAACCTTCGGCCGATGTGTTGCCCGAAAAATTTCATTATGCCGGCGTCATTTCGTTTGCCGGCGGAATCTTCAGCACCGAAGGTGTTCCTTCATATACCCGGGCTCCTGCACCAACGCTTTTCTTTCACGGAAGTGCCGATAAATTGGTACCTTTCGATAAAACGCGTTTTTTTCGTCTCGGTATGTTCGGTTCTTTTTCGTTGGCAGCGCGTTTCAGAGAAAAAGGCTATCCCTACCTGTTTTACAGTATGGAAGGGATGGGACACGAAGTGGCCGGTTATCCGATGAAGGAGTTTTTGCCTGAAATCGAACAATTTATCGTCGATTTTGTGTTCGATCGCAAGCAGTGGTTGGTCGATGTCCGTTTTAAAGATAAGTTGCGACGTTCGGGAAAAACGGTTACTCCTAAAAACTACTACAATTAATGTGTTGGCTATTTCGGCACCGCATTATTTTCTTTAGGCATTTTAAAGCTCATTACACCTTTAAGCTCTTTAAGTATTAAAACCCATTACGTATTTTAAAGCTCTCAGTATACATTTTAAAACGAATCTGTTGTGAAACGGTTTTTGGATAAATATCTTCTTCTTATTGCTATGGTTATCGGGATAGGGTTCTACCGGCCTTTGTCCGTTTTGTCGCCACTCACACCGTTCTTGCTCTCGACAATGTTGTTCATTACTTATACGCGAGTGTCGTGGCATGATATTCGGCTGACCAAATTTCATTACATTTTGTTGGGCATTCAATATGTCGGCAGTGCTGCCGTGTATCTGTTGCTTCGTCCATTGAACGAAATACTGGCACAGTCGGCCATGATTTGCGTATTGGCTCCCACTGCCACATCGGCTCCTGTGGTTGCCGGCTTATTGGGTGGAAGTATCTCTGCCGTAGCTGCTTATTCCATGATCAGCAATTTGTTGGTGGCATTTATTGCCCCCTTGTTTTTGTCGGTAGTGGGTCATACCGGTAGTGAAGTATCGTTTGCGGTCTCTTTCTGGTATATTTTCAAAAAAGTAATGCCGGTGCTTATTTTGCCATTCGTCTGTGCGTTGCTTCTTCGGAAGGTGTCCCACAAGGCATATAAAAAAGTGCAGTCGGCACAAATCGTTTCGTTTTATTTGTGGGCTATAGCCATTACCATTGTCATAGCCGGCGTTACACGGTTTGTAGTGGAACAGAACACCGGAAGCTATACCCTGGAGATTTTTATTGCGCTTGCTTCGTTGATTATCTGCCTCTTGCAATTTGTTGCGGGAAGGAAAATCGGCGCTGCTTTCGGACGAGCCGTTGCCGGAGGACAAAGTCTGGGGCAGAAAAATACCATTCTGGCCATATGGCTTACCCAGACTTATCTCCATCCGTTGGCTTCGTTGGGACCGGGCTTGTATGTGTTGTGGCAGAATCTGGTAAATTCATACCAGATCTGGCTTAAAAAACATCAAGAGGAAAAAGCAGCCTCATCGTCGTCTTAGTAGGTTTCCCTGATGTGCTTAAGCGTGATTGGCGTTCTTTCCGAAGCTTTCAGTTGAGGTGAGGTAATGACAACGGTCTTTTTTTCTCCCGGCAGGAGGTCGAAAAAGTTGTCGGTGAATTTGGCCCCTTGAACGGGTATTTCCACAAACACATCCTTTGCCAGATAGTTGCTCCACAGCGTGACCGTGTATTTACCGTCGGCATATGCAACCTTTTGTTTGATGGTGGGTGCGGGGAGATTCAGTTTGTTTGGCCAGTAGAAATAATTATTTTTCTCGGAAATCACTTTGCCGTTTTTATCGCTCAACCAAGCATGAATCACGCAGTTGTGTTTTTGCTCTTCCGTTACCAGGTCGGAAACAGCATAGCTTTTCACCTTACTCGATGTGTTGGGCTTTGCCGATACCGTTTCGTTGAACGTTTTCAGTTTTTTACCTGTAAAATCGATAACCTGCACATGAAGCTGCAGCGGGTTTACTTCTTCGAGTTTATCCGACATGACGAAATAACTTAATTGGTTGTCTTTTATTTCTGAACCCAATGCAATGGGAGCAAAAACATCGCGAACTTTGTAGTGTTGTGCCTTCCAGTTGTTGTAGTAATCGATACTCGACCACGAAACCACAGGCCAATCGTCGTTCAATTGCCAGTAAAGCGTCCCCATGCAATAGGGTTGATTGCGCCGATGAGCCTCTATCCCTTCCCTCATGCCGTTTCCTTGCATGACGAGGCCTACGTAAACGAAATCCTCGAAATTTTTCGGGGCATGATAGTACATGTCCATATAGGTCTTGATGACCTCGTTGCCGATGCCGCTTTTTTGGTGGATTTTCATTACCTCGGAATTGATGTCCAAATCGTTTTCGGAAGCAAAAGTTCGGATGGTTTTCATTTCGGGAAATGCTTGGAACCCGAATTCGCTCATGAAGCGCGGTATGCGTTCGTTCAATATTTCAAAAGGTTCGCGTCCGTGCCACAAACCCCAGTAGTGGGCGTCGCCGTATTTCAGGGTTTCGGGATTCCCCCAGTTTGAGGTGTCGGGCGAGCTTTGAATATATCCGCGTGTGCCGTCGTATTGGCTTACCAAACGAGGGATCATCTTGCGGAACGTTTTGTTGTATCCTTTGCGCCAGCTTTTCATGATCTCCGGAGGATATTTTTTATCCCATCCCCAATGATCGAGCCCTTCGTCAACTTCGTTGTTCCCGCACCAGAGCGCCAGTGAGGCATGATTGCGCAGTCGCTTGATGTTGTAGATCGTTTCATCTTTTACGTTTGCCAGAAAAGCATCGTCCGAGGGATAAGGGGTGCAGCCGAAAATAAAATCCTGCCAGATTAAGATGCCCTTTTCGTCGGCCAGGCGGTAGAAATAGTCGTTTTCGTAGATTCCGCCACCCCATACGCGCAGAAAGTTCATGTTGGCGGTGGTAACATTTTCGAAAAGGCGATCGTAAAAAGCGTTGTCTTGCTGCGAAATCATGATTTCCCCCGGAATGTAATTTGCTCCTTTGGCAAACAGGGGAATATCGTTTACTTCGAAATAAAATTTCTTACCGTATTCGTCAGGTTCGTAAACCAGTCGTATTTTGCGCAAACCGATTTGTTCCGTTTTTTCGGCGATGGTTTGATCGTTATGAATAATTTTTGCCGTAAAATTATAGAGGTGTTGTTGTCCCCATCCGGCTGGCATCCACCGTTCGGGATTTACAATCTCCAGCGGTATGCTGATGTGGTTTTTCCCCGGCACGAGGTCAATATCTCTGCTGATGGTTTTTTTCTCCCGGTCTTTCAGTCCGTATTCAATCACTACCCGTGCTTTGAGGGGTTCTTTTGTTACCGAAAAAACCTCAATCTGATTGTCTATGTCGGCCTTTTGTGCCGTGACAGAGGTTTGTTTCACGTAGTAGTCGTCAATCCTTGCTTTGTTGTAGAACAGGAGCGAAACCGGTTTCCAGATGCCCATCTGTACCAACCGCATACCCCAGTCCCACCCAAAATGGTAGGGAGCTTTGCGCGAGTAGACACTCATTTTTTTATCGCTGTGGTCGTTGTCGGCAGGATATTCGTATCCGTTAGTCAAACGGGCAGGTTCCATATGGGTGATGGGAGAGTAAAACCGGATGTAAAGTTGATTTTCTCCTTTTCGCAAGATGTTCTTCACGGGCACTTGGTATCCGATAAACATGTTTTGAGCATGCAGTATTTTTGCACCGTTGAGAAAAACATCGGCATGAGTATCCAACCCTTCAAAAAAGAGCACGGCATCGTCGTGTTTCAATTGGTCTTCGGTAACCGTGAACGTTTTCTTGAAATCCCAGTCTTCGCTTTCCGGCCATTGCACTTGGGTTTCGTTGGTTCCGTAATAAGGATCGGGGAGCACGTTGTGGCGAATCAAATCTCGTTGAACCGATCCCGGTATTTCAGCCTTGCGCCATTCGTCCTTGCCGGTTTGCGTGAATTGCCACCCTGTGTTAAGTTCTATTACAACAGGTTGTTGAGCAAACGTTAAAGTCGATAAAAGCAGACTAAAAAGAAGAGCAATTTTTCTCATAAGACATTTTTTTGTGAATTTATCCTGTTAACTTTCACAAAGGTGCAAAAAATTTTTGTAATTCGGCTTGGTGGCGTTTACTTTTCTGATTGGTTTTTCCGAAATCGGCTTGGCTGATGCCTCTGTTGTTTGATCGATTTTTTTGTGTGGCAGTGTGTAAATTGAAAATTATCATGTAAATTTGTAATGAATAAAATTGATTTTAATCTTATTTAGAAAAACGTAATAAAAAAATAATGAGTAAGAAAACATCCTCCTCCGAATCAAAACCAAGACTGAGTAAGAAGGCATTGGCACAAGCTGCTGTCGATTTTTTAAGTCAGAACAGGGGGAAAGAATATAATTATAAACAAATTGCTGCCGCCATCCATGTGGATGAAGAAGGACGCCGCTTGTTGATAAAAGTTCTCGATAATTTACGTGACGAAGACCAGGTTTTGGAGACGTCACGAGGGAAATACCGAATCAATGATCGAGGGTTGATACTCGAAGGTCGCTTTGAACGTCGCAGCAACGGTAAAAATTTCTTCGTACCGGATGACGACGGTAATATCGTTTTCGTCAGCGAACGCAATTCCAAACATGCCATGAATGGCGATCGGGTGCGGGTTCAATTGTTGGCAAAGCGCAAACATGCCGACACCGAAGGAGTGGTTGTCGATATTTTGAAGCGTTCCGATACCCGTTACATCGGAACACTCGAAGTGAAAAAGCATTATGCTTTTTTGGTTATGGACAGTAAGATATTGGCCAACGATATTTTCATTCCTTTTGAATTTCTCGGCGAAGGTAAAGATGGCGACAAGGTGGTAGTGGAAATTGTGGAATGGCCCGAACGTGCCAACAATCCCATCGGAAAAGTGGTCGATATTTTGGGTAAACCCGGCGAAAATACGGCAGAAATGCACGCCATTTTGGCTCAATATAATTTGCCTTACACGTATCCGCATGAGGTGGAGATATTTGCCGAATCTCTTCCCGACGCAATACCGGAAGAGGAGTATGCCAAACGTGAAGATTTTCGCGATGCAGTGACCATAACCATTGATCCGGCCGATGCGAAGGATTTTGATGATGCGCTCTCGTTGCGTAAGCTTTCCGAAAATCGGTGGGAGGTGGGTGTGCATATTGCCGATGTGACGTATTATGTGAAACCGGGCGACCTTATTGACTATGAAGCCGAACAACGGGCAACTTCCATCTATCTGGTTGACCGTACGGTTCCGATGCTTCCGGAGAGGTTAAGCAACTACATCTGTTCGCTTCGTCCGAATGAAGAGAAGCTTTGTCATTCGGTGATTTTTGAAATGAACGATAAGGCCGAAGTATTGAAATATCGCATTGTGCATACGATTATTAAGTCCGATAGCCGCATGACGTATGAGGATGCTCAAACGATAATAGAAACGGGCAAGGGCGACTTCAGTTCCGAAATTCTTGTGCTGAACAACCTGGCCAAGCAGCTTCGCGAACGGCGTTTTGCCAACGGTGCCATCAATTTTGAACGCTATGAAGTGAAATTCAATCTCGACGAAAACGGCAAACCGCTGGGGGTATATTTCAAAGAATCGAAGGAGGCCAATCATCTGATTGAGGAATTTATGTTGCTGGCCAACCGTACCGTTGCCGAACATATCGGGAAAGTGCCTAAAGGGAAAAAAGCAAAAACGTTTGTTTATCGTGTGCATGAGGTTCCCGATATCGATAAGCTGGAAGATTTCAATGCATTTATTCTGCGTTTCGGTCATAAGATAAAAACTTCCGGAACCAAAACAGAAATAGCCAAAAGCATCAACTCGCTGCTCGATAGAGTGCAGGGACGCCCCGAAGAAGATTTGGTGGAAACCCTTGCCATACGCAGCATGTCAAAAGCCATTTATTCTACCAAAAATGTTGGGCATTATGGTTTGGCGTTCGATTATTATACCCATTTTACTTCGCCCATACGGCGTTACCCCGATATGATGGTGCATCGCCTGCTCGATAGGTATAGCGAAGGGGCTCCCAGTGTTGATGAGGAACAAACGGAGGAAAAATGCAAGTATTGTTCGAAAATGGAGCAAGTGGCCGAAAATGCCGAGCGCGATTCGATAAAATACAAGCAAGTGGAATTTATGTCGGATAAGGTCGGAAAAGTGTATGATGGGGTGATATCCGGCGTAACGGAGTGGGGGCTTTATGTGGAAATTAACGAGAATAAGTGCGAAGGGATGATTCCCATCCGCGAATTGGATGACGACTTTTACGAGTTGGATGAGAGAAATTATCGGTTGATCGGGCGACGTACCAAACGCGAATACCGATTGGGGCAGCAGATTTCCATTAAAGTGGTTCGCGCCAATTTGGAACGCAAACAACTGGATTTTGCACTGGCATAGTGCGAAACAATTCCTTTTGTTAGCTTTTTTGAGAATAACAACATCCTGCTCTACATACCCGTTTCCATTGCGAATAACGGTTTTTCATGATACATAAACAGCAGCTCTATTACAAATAATGGGCTCCCGGCGTGGCGGTTTCTTTGCGGGTGCGGCAAATGGCGGGTGTTTTGGCAATCAAGCGGTAAGCAATGTTCATGTATTTTCCAAAGGTGGCGATTTCTCCTTTGAAGAGGGATGCAAACGCTTTTTTGACGGCAGCAAGAACACTGTAAGCAAAGGCTTTGAAATACGAATAGTAGGGGTTGACGGCTTCGGTTAAAAAATAGATGTACTCCGAGTAAAAATAGGCGTTGGGCGAAACCTTTTTTTGTTGTCGGTGGTGGTAACCGATGGCCGATTTTACAAAACCCACGCGGTAGCCGTTTTTGCGTACCCGTTGGGCATAATTGCGGTCTTCGCCGTAATGGGGAAAAATAGGGGCAAAACCGCCGATTTCTTTTATTACCGATGTGGGAATAAGCCACATGGCTGCATTGATAAAGGGACATTCCGTTATTTCGTGAGACAACTGTTCGATTTCTTCCTTGCTTGTTAATCGGGTGTATTCGGCAAAACCGAAATCGAGTTCATCCCCCTTACCGTTAAGATGAACCGGCGAAAGGATGCCGTAGTTTGTGTTGCGCGATGCCGCAAGAATCAACGTTTCCAGTGCTCGGGGATGTAGCCGTGCATCCTGATTGAGAAGAAAAACATAGTCGAAACCGTTTTCCAATGCATATTTCATTCCTTGGTTGTTTGCTTTTCCGAAGCCGAGATTTCGGCTGTTTTTCATTAGCACCACGTCGGGATATTGGGAGCGGATGATCTCGCAGGTGCGGTCTTGCGAAGCATTGTCGATCACTAGGGTTGTAGCGGGTAGGGTAGAGGCTATTACCGACGGCAGACAAAGTGGTATCCACGGTTCAAAATTATAGGATACAATGATGACACAAACTTTTATTTTTTCTTCCATGCTTTAATTAAACATTTACGGAAATAGGGCGGCTGCAGGTTATCTATATCGTTTTGATAGATCATCAGACCGGAGGAGGGGCGATACGTGAAATCGTTTTCTTTCAACAATCGACAGAAGCTTTCAAAATCCTCTGCATGATGATATGTGCATAAAGCGATTTTTAGCGGCGGTTGTTTCAGTATGCTTTTCATTCCGTTGAGTACCCTTGTTTCTGCGCCTTCAACATCAATTTTGTAAAACGTGGGTTTGTCTTTTTTTCCATGAAAATAATCGTCCGGTCGTATTTCCGTATCGGTAGTTTTGTCAGACACAAATTGGGGGATGAGGATTGTTTTTTCTTTCCATGGCGCGAAAGTTGCTTGCAGTGCTTCAACCCAACAGCGATCTTGTTCGAAAAGATACACTTTTTTCACTTCCTCTATATTAAGCAAAGAAAAAAAGCCTTCTGCGCAACCAATATCAGCCAAAATATCATCCTTTTCAACATTAAAATTTTTATCGGTATAACAGTGAGGGGAGTTTGGGTCCTGTTCAATACGTAGGCCATTGAATACCAATTGGACGGTGTGTTTATTATACGAGCGTTTGAAATATAATCTTTTGTCATTGACCATTACATAAGGTAATCCGTTCGAGGGATCATGGTAAACCCTTACTTCTTCTGCACGATATTGTTCTTGAAAAGCACCGAAGAAACTTGTCAACGAATGACTTGAAAGGTAGTCGACCGCAAAATTTATTTCTTCGTTGGTGGTAGGATGATGGCGATAATACGTTAAAATGTTTTTTCTGAGTTTATTTAGCTTATGGGCATGAATCCGGCTTTTCCGAAAAGAACATATTTTGTAATCAATTTCTCGTATACGATTTTTCATTGTTATCTTTCTTTTTTTGATGAAAACCATTCGCTGATTTCTTTGGTCATTTCGAGTTTCAACAATCTGCACATCAGCCAGTAGCTTCCTCCCACAATTGTAACGCTGACCAACAGGTACAGAAAGTTATTGTGTATTGCCCGACTCGCTGCATAGCCGATAACAGTGCTCACAAGAGCTGTTGGTAGATAGGGAAGCACGTCTTTCAGAAAATCAACAAGGGAGTAACGAATGAGCTTTTGTGATAGGATAAGTGAAATGAGGAGTGTGATTGCCATATAGATTACCCAGCTTACGGCCAGTCCCATAATGCCTTGTCTGAAAAACAGAAAAATGAGCAACACCAGGATGATTCGTTTGGCGATTTCCACTCCCAGGAAAAAATCGGCTTTCTCGCGTGCGATAAACAGTTCGTTCAGGATGTACGAAAAAGGAGAAAGCATTCCGCCCAGACAGAGTACTTTGAAATAGGGCACTGCAGCATTCCATTTGTTCCCGAAAAGAAAGGCAAAGGCAGGTTCGGCTGCGAGAATCATATATAGACCGAGAGGAAAAGCTAAAAAAGCAAGCGATTTCATCATTTTGCTTACCACCCGTTTCAATCGCTCGATTTGCTGATTGATTTCAGAAAGGATGAGCATGGAGACGGAACGAAACGTATTGGAAAGGATACTGAAGGGGATATCCTGATATTTATTGGCTTGGGCATAATAGCCGACCTGATTCATGGAACGGGGATAGAAAAAGGCAATGATGGAGGGATAAATGTTGTTGAACACAGCGCCGATTAATCCGCTAAGCAACAATTTGTTGCTTAATCCCAGGAACGAGCGCAGCACTTTTATGCTGAAACAGGCGATGGGGCGCCATTTGGAATAGATCCACAAGAAGACGGTACGAAAAAATCCGTAAACAACGTTTTGCGTCACGAGCGACCATACGCCGTATCCTTTGATTGCCATTGCAATGGCAATACTTGCTGCGATGAGCAAGGCGGCAATATTCACTTTTGTCAGGCCTTTAAAGTCGGCCTTTTTCATCAGCAGTGTTTGCTGAATGAGGCCGGGTGCCGTGAAAACGAACGAAAGAAACAGGACTTTCGATACCGGTTCGATGCGGGGTTCATGAAAAATATCGGCAAGAAAAGGCGAGGCAAAAAACAAGATGACATACAAGACGAGACTGAGGGCAATATTGAAATAAAAAACCGAACTGTATTCCCTTTCTGTGAGGTTTTTTCGGTTGAGCAACGCTCGGGCAAAACCACTGTCGATAAGCAGTCCGGAAAAGGCTATGAAAACGGTGAGAGCGCCAATCAAGCCGTATTCGGCAGGAGGAACAATGTTCATCAACACAATACTGCTCGCAAGATAAATGAGTTGTTGCCCGAATTTGTCGAGAAAACTCCAAAAAAGAGAGGAGACCGTTTTCGTTTTCAGTGTTGATTTTCCCATTAGGCCGTTTCAAGTCGTTTCAATCCGTTTTGTTTGCAAAAATACGTAACTTTTTTAATGTTATGGAATTTATCGCTATTTTTGAATTCGATTGAAAGATTTCATGTGTTTTTCAGAAGAAATAAAGGCGTATGCCTTATCGTTGGGTTTTGATACCTGTGGTATTTGCCCTGCCGGCGATACGGGAGAGGAGGAGCATTATATGCAATGGCTCTCGGAGAAATGCCATGCCGGCATGGATTATTTGGAACGCCATATCGAAAAACGACACAATCCGGTTTTGTTGGTCGAAGGTGCCCGATCCATTATTTCGGTGGCGTTGAATTATTACCCTCACCGGAAATTACCCTCCCACGTGCCGCAGTTTGCTTACTATGCCTATGGCAAGGATTATCACGATGTGATGAAAGACAAGTTGCAAGCGCTTTTTCGATTCATTTGCCTTCGTTTTCCGGAAGTGCGGGGTCGCTGTTTTGTGGATTCTGCGCCTGTGTTGGAGCGTTTTTGGGCTGCCAAAGCGGGTTTGGGTTTTATTGGGAAAAACACGTTGCTCATCATTCCGCAAAAAGGATCGTATTTCTTTTTGGGCGAGCTTATTATCGATAAAGAACTCGATTACGACAAGCCGCTGAAACTTTCGTGCGGCAATTGCCGAAGGTGTTTGGATGCCTGCCCCACCGGAGCTCTCGAAAAACCATATTGGCTGAATGCCGGCAAGTGCATTTCCTATCAAACCATCGAAAATAAAGGAGAAATCGATCCGGCACTCATTCCCTGCTTGCAGAACAACGTGTATGGATGCGACATCTGTCAACAGGTTTGCCCGTGGAATCGTTTTTCCGTTCCCCACCGCACGCCCGATTTTTTCCCTTCGGACGAATTTTTATCGCTTGATTCGGATGTGCTTGAGGAAATGGATGAAGTAACTTTTCGACGGATATTTCGGGATTCTGCAGTGAAGAGGGCGAAATTTCAAGGGTTGAAACGGAATATACAAGCACTGCGCAGGTTGGCACAAAAATAGCGATCGTTTCCTGAAATTGGGATAAATCGTTATCTTTGTAAACGCTAAAAATGATGGAAGATACTTTTGATATACGAAATAACCGGGATCTTCAGGAAACGGAACGCGAGTTTGAAAACGCTTTACGACCCTTGTCGTTTAGCAGTTTTAGCGGGCAAGACAAGATTGTTGAAAATCTGAAAATTTTTGTCAGTGCAGCCCGTATGCGTGGCGAACCATTGGATCATGTGCTTTTGCACGGACCTCCGGGATTGGGGAAAACCACCCTTTCCAATATTATTGCCAATGAGTTGGGAGTGGGGTTTAAGATTACTTCCGGTCCCGTTCTCGACAAGCCGGGCGATTTGGCCGGGATACTCACTTCGCTCGAACCCAACGATGTGTTGTTTATCGACGAAATCCATCGTCTCTCGCCGGTAGTGGAAGAATATTTGTACAGTGCAATGGAGGATTACCGAATCGATATTCTTATCGATAAAGGCCCCAGTGCGCGATCCATCCAAATCGAACTCAATCCGTTTACCCTAGTGGGTGCCACTACCCGAAGCGGCTTGCTCACCAGTCCGCTTCGTGCACGTTTCGGTATCAACTTGCATTTAGAGTATTACGATGCCGAAACGCTTGCGAGCATTGTGTTGCGGTCGGCAACTATTTTACAGATTGCATGTGCCCATGATGCAGCAGAAGAAATTGCTTCGCGAAGTCGCGGCACACCGCGTATTGCCAATGCACTTTTGCGCCGCGTACGCGATTTTGCTCAGGTTAAAGGTTCCGGTGAAATCGATAAAGACATTGCCATTTATGCGTTGGAAGCATTAAATATCGATCGATATGGACTGGACGAAGTCGACAATAAAATTTTATTGACCATTATCGATAAGTTCAAAGGCGGGCCCGTTGGCATTACAACTATTGCTACTGCCGTGGGTGACGATGCCGGAACCATTGAAGAAGTATACGAACCTTTTCTTATCAAGGAGGGTTTCATCAAACGCACACCACGCGGACGTGAAGCAACTGAGTTAGCCTATACCCATTTGGGACGAAAACGCATCGAAAGACAGAGTACGCTATTTCCCGATTGATAAAAACCTTATATTTTAATCGTTTCAATCTCTCGGCGAGAGATAATAGATATCTTTTTCACGAGACCACGATATGCCCTGTATTTGAATATATCAAACCCCCTATTGCTCCCAAATGTACCAGTCAGAAATCCATTAAGATACTATTTACCCCACATTATAGGAGAGTCCTCCAATGGAGAAATAAGAAGAGTAGAAAATCTGCTGATCATAGATCTTTCCGTATGCCGAAAATCGTATCTGGCCTGCGTTTTGGGGAGACAGGTCTGCATGTTGGGACATAGAACCGAATATCTGAAGAGGAAAGAAACGAAAGGAAGTCTACTATTATCATCACCTCGCAACTCTTGGTAGTCAAATGGTACGACTCCTGACTTCGACAATGCGTCACCCTAAAAATTTTTCCAAAACTTTTCATCAAAAAGAGGTGCGATTGATTTGTGTTTGGGAGTTATCAACATTGTCTTGGTCATTATTTCACCGCTCTTGGGCTGTTTAATTTTCAGGGTAGTGATTGTTTTGGCTATGTTCAAAACTTTATCCACACTCAAATTAATACCGTTTATCCTTAATCTCTTTTCAAGCTCTTTGTATACTTTGTAGGCTACAAAACATATACAGCGTGGGCCTCAATCCTTCGAGCAGTAAAGTGGAACACAGGCCGTATTTGAAGCGTTCCTTTCGTAACCCGGAAGGCATTTTCCACCACCCATAATCTGAATTAGTCAAGACTTAATCTGACAAATATCTTACATTAGGGAACAAAAACTGTTCGATGACTTTTGCGAAGTTACGTAATTTTTCTCATCCTTACAATCGGAAGAGATACTGTTATACTCATCCGATTGCAGATTGCCTGTATTCTGTATCTCATATTTTCTTGCTACAGCTACTCCATCAATGAAAGTCTGCATCGGTGTCTTGCCAAAACAGAACTTTCCGGAGTGTGTTCTTTGCGTGTTGTAGGAGTTCATCCATATATCCGGGTCCGTCTGCAACTGTTCGATCGAAGTGTAGATTTTCTTTCGGAACGCAACAGCATAGAATTCGTTTTGGACGGTTCTATTGAATCGCTCACAAATACCGTTTGTCTGAGGACTTTCAGCCTTGATTTTGGTATGATCCATGTCTTCTACGGCCGGATAAAGTTCGTACTCGTGAGTTTCCCTGTTTCCGCAATATTCAGTTCCTCTGTCCGTGAGCATACGCATAAGTTTCAGATCGTGTTGCTCGAAAAAAGGAATAACCCTATCATTAAGCATAAAGCATATCGGCGGCAACAAGTGCATTCTTGCGATTATACAACTTTGCAAATCCGATCTTGGAATAGGTATCGATGACGGTTTGCCGGCAGATATGACCTACGCCTTTGATATGTCCCACGTAGTAAGTGTCTTGCGCGACGAGGAAACCGGGATAAAATGTTTCTATTTCTCCATGCGCCTGTTTTTCATCTTTCGCTCTTTCCAACGCTGCCACTTGGGTTTCATCAAGAATGATTCCCTCGCGTTCAACTTTAGCCGACAAGCTTTAAGCCGTTTCTGAAAGGTTTCCATATCATGGCGCAACCAAATAGAACGGACACCGCCCGCAGAGATCAGGATACCTTTCTTGCGTAATTCATTAGATACACGAACCTGACCTGAGGCCGGGTTGTCAATAGCCATTTGTATAACAGCCTGCTCTATATGCTCTTCAACCCGGTTCTTTATGACAGGGTTACGATGGGATATTTCCTGCAATGCAAGTTCTCCGCCTCGTTCGTACAAATCTTTGAAACGGTAAAAGCTGTCACGACTATAGCCCATGATCTTACATGCTCGTGACACGTTTCCTAACTGTTTGGATAGTTCCAACAATCCCAATTTGTTCTTGATGACTTTTTCTGATGTGGTCATAACTCAATCTGTTTTCTGTTACAAAATTATTCTTTTTTATTTGTATTTGTCAGATTAAGTCTTGACTAATTCACTCATGGTAAACTCCTGCGATGGCTTCGAAAAAACGTACATGGGATTCCATGAAAGCAAGTGTATCCTGCCGTTCGTAGATGATGGCATACCGGTAATTACTAATGCAGAGGTAAATACGGCAAGCTGTAACGATCGCCTTTTTCCCGATATCTCGAGTTTGATCTCGCCTCGGTCAAACTCGCAAGTCTCTCCCGGCCGGTATACTTGGCGGATATAGGCTTCCTTCCTGTTTGACGGTTTTCCCTTTGACTAATATAATTACATACTGTGGTGTAACCTATTTTCATAGCCCTGACCGTGAAGTGCTTCCAGTATGTCCTTCTTCCCTGAGCAGCTGCTTCCCCTGCCCCTGCTGCTTCTTTTGTTCGTTCTTTTCAAGCAACCGGTCGATTGCGGACTCTACCTCACGGGTTAGTTTTATTTTTGTGCGTGGTTGTGTCTTCTTATAGATTGGTGCTCTCGATAAATTACTTGTCCGGCCTGCTGCTTTACTCTCGGCCGATTGCAATGCCTCTTCATGTTCTCTGAGATACTTTCTTACCGTCTTGCGGCTTATTTGCAGTTCTCGCGATATTTGTCTCTGACTTTTTCCCTCACGATAACTCCTGATGATTATTTCCTGTTTTGTATACATGCTTATCATTTTTTTTTATGAACGGATACTCTCCGTTTTTGTTGATGATCGGTATACTTTTCCATTGAAATGTGGGATACTTTTTGAGTAATATATACAGGCAAGAACGAAAACGGTTGATGGTGTTGTGATCCGGCTGCTGACCCCTTGCAAGCCACACAAAACTGATCCTGTCTGCAAGCGGCTGCTCTATTTTACGACTTGAATAAATATTGTTCAAATAAATGTATAAAACTACTTTTAGCATCATTCGAAGATGATAGGCACTCATTCCTCCTCCCTTATAGGTTTCAATGATTTGAGCAATATCCAAATTATCGACTATTTGATTAACCGGGCGGGCAGGAGAATCTTGCGGTATCTTTTCATCCAAACCGGTAGGAAACAGAAGTATTTGTCCTTGTTTATTGGATTTAAATACGGCTCTTGACATATCTTATTCTATTGATTTACAGCTATAAAAATACTAAAAAAACAAACATTCCTACAAATATTTTCCTCATATTTTTATTGCACTATCCAATAAAAAAAGAGGCTGTCCCTACTTTTGAGACAGCCCCATTTTGCAATAGTTATTGAAAGATTAGTTCAGGGTCATGTTGAATACTTTCGGTATAACGAAGGTATAGCTATGTCCGAAGTTATCAGTCAATGTTACTTCCAGCTTGGTCGGTACCGGACCTGAAGGTGTAGACGTGATTACTGCATCGAAGTTGATTACAGTACCACTGATTGTAGGAACGAAATATTCGTTAGCAATGTTGAAAGTAGGTCCTGTCAATACTTTTACGCCTGTTACGTTGAATGTTCTGCCGTCTTGGAGAGCAGGTGTGTTGGTAAGGTCGATGCGAGGTCCTGCAGGTGGTAGTGCAGTGATATTGGTCAATGAATAACCATTCAAATCTTGGCCATATTGCAGGTTCGGGAACTTACCTTCAACCACTGTTCCATCATTAGCATACTTCCAGTCTGCCAGATCCTGTACATAAGAACGGAATTCAACCTTGAGTGCAGGGCTACCGTTCCAATTCAATAAATAGTTAACACCTCCAGGAACAGTTGAACTATATTTCACAGGTCCGAAGTTCCTTGACAGGGTCAAGTCGTAAATCTTCCCATGTCCTGGAGCAGCTGCTGGCAGATATGGTACACCAATTTCTACGACAGGAACGCTAGCTATAGTTATTCCATACGTTCCGGGTATTGTCCATGCGGGCATTGAAGCAACAGGATAGGTAGAGGCATTGGCTACAACCAAGTTGTTCATTGTTGTTGGAACATTAAGAGCCGTTGTCAGATCGTATTGAGCAGTTGGGAGTGGATAGCCATAGATTACCTGTGCACCGTTTACATTATGATGTATATTGGTCTTGTAGGTAATGCCCAGATCAGCAGTCGGAAGCACTTTCACGAGCGAAATATTCTGTACAAATACTGGAATATTAGCTGCATTCCTCAACGTCAGTGTACCGGTATAGGTTGTATTTTCCTTCAGATTTGCAGGTATTGCACCAGTAATCTGGAGTCTCTTGGTAGCAGCCCAGTCAGTTGTAGTTGCACTACCTGTAGTTGCACTATACTGTGTTAAGTTGCCGGCATTTAGTATCTGACCATGCTCGAGGGTCATCGTGAAATCAGCTGAAGCAATTGCAACACCAGAGGGAGGAGTGAAGGTCAGGATATCTGAAGCCACAGGTGTACCAAGCGTCACAGGTGCAGTGATTTCCTGTTTGAATGCAAGAGTTGAGCCTGCGCTGGCCCCAACACCCACGTAGAAGGATTTACCATCAGGGTCAACCAAAGTTCCATCCCAATTCACAGCATAAACGCGGAAACCGATGATGTCGCCCGCAGCAGAAGCGGAGTTGATCTTCAATTTGGCAACTTCATCAGCTTTATATACGGTATTCAGACCTTCATAAGCATAAGCTTTCCAAGCATTTAGTTCTGAAGGAATACTTTCCACAGCATATTTTTCATCAAGGACTACATAGTAAGCATAAATGTTCGGATTGTCAATTTTTACGTTGAATTCTTTGCCCACTTCCACATTCAATAAAGCAGCGCTTGATCTGTCATCGGCACCGTCTGGAATCATGGTGGCAGTTTCGCTCCATACGCCGGGGGCACTCCACTTCATATCATACATTAAACTTGCCGATACCGGATCCGGAAAACCATAACGGTTCTTGATAGCAGTATGGGCTATCCATGTTGCAGAGGAAGCGTTTTTAGCGGAGAAGTCAAGGTCTCCTAATGTTAATTTGGTACCATCATTGTAAACAGGAGTTACATCATCAGCTGAGATTGCAATAGCAAAGTCAGAAATCACAAAACGATCTTCCGGATCCTCTCCTTCATCTACGGTATTTTCAATAGCAAGAGCGAAAAGATACTGTTTTAACGGAGTTGGACTTTGAATCAATTTTGTAAATTCTGTAAGATTTGCTGAAGTAGGTAATTCGAAAGTAATACTCCAGAGACCGGTTACGGTGGGAGTAGCACGGGTCAACAGCGGAATGGCGCGTTCAGCTTTGGTAGCAACTACGTAGTTGTTAATTTGTGCATCGGCATCGCTACGGATCAGCTTAATCTTATCGATCATCTTGCTCAGATCGGCGTTTGCAGGACTTACCTTAACTGTAATCGCAACCCCGTCCGTTGCTTGTCTCTGACCTTTTACAAAGGTGATGGCATTGGCAACACCTGGTGCAAAAGTATAGTTCACTCTTGCAAAAGTAGTTGTGAAATCGAGATCTCTATCTCTTTCAGACCAGTCGTCACCCACATAATCGAAGCTGATCTCCGTGATCATGTTATTGATCTTGGCAAAGTTCATGATGTTTAGCGAATCGTTGATATCACCAATTTGATCATCAAGAGCATCCAATGCATCAGAAAGAGCATCCAGTTCATCAGCTAGCGCATCCAAATCTGCCTGAGTTGCTGCAGCATCCAGCTGTGTTTTTACATTAGCCATTTCAGTTTTGATGTCATTGATGGCATCCACGAGATTATCGGGACTGCCTGCCTTCAGGTATTTGTCCAGGATAGCCTGTTGCAGAGCAATAGCAGCTTTATTGGCGGCTATTTGTACTTCTGCAGCATCGAGGTCTTTTCCTAAGGCGGTAGCATCACCTTGCAGTACCGTGATTAATGCAGCCTGCTCAACGATCTTATCGTTGAGTTCTTTCAATGTGCCGGTGTAACCACCTTTAAGCGCATTGAGCAGGTTTGTTGCTTCGGTTTTTGCTGCGTTGATCGCTTCAGTTTTGGCAGCAGCAACGGCAGAAGCTACTTCGCTATCAGTAGCCGCGGCATTAATTTGTGTCTTCAGCGTGTTCAACTCATTAACAGCAGCCTCTAGCGAACTTTTAGCAGCTGCAAGATCAGTATCCAATCTGCTGATGTCATCATCATAGTCTTTACACGATGTAATTGTGACAAATGCACCAATTACTGCAAAGATAAATAACTTAAAAAATAACTTTTTCATACACTAAAAATTTAATAATAAATTAAGATAATTCACTTTTTGTTCTCTATTTTTTGAGATTTTTTTATTTTTTTCACATGTCATATTTCACAAGTTTGTTTATGAAAACTCGGATTATTTCTATTTGCAAAATTAAAATTTTATTTTTTATTTCCAAATAATTTGCTTTAAAATTCTTATTTTTCCCAACTATTTTCTCACTGCATACATATCCTGTCCGCTTTCCTTTGTTTTTGCAGGATCATCCGTCTCTCGGATATAAAATATAACGTTCATGAAAATTAATCAATACTGTATCCATATTAATCTTTATTTTTTATAATTTGTTGATTACCACGGTTATTCCTTCAAATTCTTTCATACGGGTAAACTTACGCGTTATTTTGTCTGCAATTTTATGGTTTAATTTTTAAATTTCAAAGGATTTACCTTGAAAAATTCAGGATTAAGTCGAATTTTTTTTTACCGGTTGCAAATAGTTGTATTTTTTCTTATCTATTTATTATGCTACTATCCTTCTTACTTTGGTATTGAACATCATGATACTTAATACATAATTGGTTGATTTTTAGTCTTATTACCCACACATCACAATAAAATGGGGAAATTTGCATAACAGTTCGGTTGCAATTTACAGTTTAATTTCTAAACTACCAAGAAGTTACTTTAAATAAAACCGAATTATGTCAATTTTTTTATCGACTGCAAAAAAAAAAAAATTAAACTTATTCCTTTCCCATTTTTTTATTTCTTTATTTCTTTATTTCTTTCAATAAAAGGCGATGAACAAGAGATTATCTTCTTCAAGAAACGAAGAAAATTGTACTGTTTAGAATTTGCTGAATATCAATTTCAGATTTAAATCTTTACTGGTTTTGCTCAATGTTATGGCCGAAGGGGTCATCAAATTATAAAAATTGGTAGGAATCTGATACGTTTGGCCGTAATAATCGGATTGCGAGGTAAAGGTAATGTCTACAGGGATCAAATAATACGTTAAATCGGGAATTTCTCCCTTGTTTACTTCCTTGTAATGATTTATCAATGCCGAGATATTGGAAAAATCGTAGGAATATTCCGTTTTATTGAAGCTTGTATAGAAAGAGGTAATATTATCAGGCATTTTTCGTTTTTCGAAGAAACCCTGCAACGAGTCTTTGTTGATCAGCAATAGATAATTGGGCGGACTTAGCTTGAATTTCAGGTTGGTTTGATCGTCCGGAATGGCATATATTTTCAGGTTGGCCTGATTTAACGCTTGTGCTTGGAGTTTATCCGAGATCTGAGAGAACGGGAAAACGATTTCCGTATTCACTCCGGCCGGACTTTTTATATGGGTTTCCGTATCATCCGGAATCAACAGCTGATTGTTCTTGTTTTGTATGGAATTAATCTGGGTTACTTCAGGAGAAAAATTCAGCCGTATGTAATCGGTAAACGTGGTATCCACACCGGTAGTCGAACTTTTACCGGGATAGTGGTAATGTACTACAAAATAGGTATAGGCAACTTTAATTATGGTTCCTGTTCCAAATGTAGTGGTTACATATAATCCCTTAAAGAATTCCTTGAATGTTTCCGTGTCGATGAGTCTATCGGGGTTGTCCAACATGCGTTGTCCGAGCGAGTCGGGCAGATTCACTACAGCCATTCGATAATCGGTTTGGGTTTTTTCGTCTTCCGACAGTTCCAGATTGGCTGCAGTAAACAGTGTTTTACCCAATGGGGTAGGAGAAACATAGTTTTGGGGATTAAAATCGGTATAATAATAAGATGGCAATGTTTTGGTTACCTCATATACCGATACTTCCATCGGTGCGAGTGAATCGCCTACCCAGGAATCAAAAAAAAGTGATAGTCTTACCGAGTCGATGACTGCTCCCGACTGAAACGATTCCCCTTCGGGATAGTAAAATTCGCCTACATAGTCTGATTTTATGGTTCCAAAAAGAGGATCGATATATTCGCCAAGTATGGGATTTTTTGTTTTTGCAAATATTTTGTCGACCTGTACTGTGGAGGCTTGTAGAGCAAGAGTATCGGTACCCACCGTTATCCGGTCTTTTCCTGGTTGAATGGTAAATCCTATTTCTTTGAGCGTGTCGTCGCACGATGTCGCTATTGCCATTATCATGCTCGAGATAAAAAACAGTTTATACAAGGGTTGGAGCTTCATCCGTTTCAAAAATTTGTTTTTTAACTGCGCAAATATCCGAAAAAATAACGGGATAAAAAAATGGCAGACGCGAAAACTTTTATTCGAGTTCTTCGTAGAAATTTTCGATTGCCTCGACACTTTTGTTAAAATCTTTTTCGTAATCCAAGAAATTAACTTTCTTATCGGCAATATAATTTTTTATTTCATGCGGTATTTCTTCACTTCCTTGCACCACTCCATCCGAATAGTCGATTGCCAATTTGGTCAATGTGTTAAAATCGAATGTGCCACGTTTGGTTAATTCTTCAATTTCTTTGTCGCCGAGTGTATCAAATTTCAATTTTTTTGGGAAATCGGGTTGAAACTCTTTTTTAAAACCGTTATCATAAACCGAATAAATTACTTTTGAGTTAGTAAAACAGGGATCGTCGGCATATCCCTTTTTAATATAAAGAGGTGCTATCGCTGTCATCCATCCGTGGCAATGAATGATATCGGGTATCCATCGGAGTTTCTTGATGGTTTCCATTACACCGCGGATAAAGAAAATGCTGCGCTCGGCATTATCGTCATATTCTTCACCATTTTTGTTTACTACGGTTCCTTTTCTTTGAAAGAAATCGTCGTTATCAATAAAATAAACCTGCATTCTCGCCGGTTGAATAGATGCCACTTTGATGATGAGTGAGTGATCGGTATCGTCTATAATAAGATTCATTCCCGAAAGACGAATCACTTCATGCAATTGATTGCGTCGTTCATTGATGTTGCCGTATTTAGGCATAAAAGTGCGTATTTCATGCCCCCGTTCCTGTATGGCTTGCGGTAAATTTCTGGCAGTAAGTGAAATTTGTGTTTCCGGTAAGTATGGGTAAATCTCCTGTGAAATAAATAAAACTTTTTTCTGACTCATTTTGGCTATATATCTAAAATTCAGTACAAAGATAATAAAAAAAATCCGCATAATAACAAAATAAATCGAGATTGTTTTTCTTATTACCTTATTTTCAGGGATTTATCATTTTTATTAAAAAATGATAGTCGACAGAAAGACAAGATAATGGGAAAGAGGTTTCGTTATGTGACAAAAATTTTGTTGCTTTGCATGTTTTTCTGACAATGTATAAAAATGGAAATTATAAAGACTGTTGCTGATCTCGATCGGTTTCTCCAACCTTTAAGGGATAAGGAAAAATCGATAGGTTTGGTGCCGACGATGGGCGCATTGCATCAAGGGCATGCGGCATTGGTGAAACAATGTGTTGGAGAGAATGAAGTGGCAGTGGTCAGCGTTTTTGTCAATCCCACCCAATTTAACGATAAAGAAGATTTTCGTCTTTATCCCCGTAATTCGGAAGCCGATTGTGCGCTACTCGAGAGTATAGGGGTTACCGTTGCTTTTGTTCCTTCGGTAGAAGAAATGTATCCCGAGCCGGATACGCGCGTTTTCGATTTCGGGATGCTGGATAAAGTCATGGAAGGCCGTTTTCGTCCCGGACATTTCAATGGCGTTGCACAGATTGTGAGCAAATTGTTTTATGCCGTAAAGCCCACCAGAGCTTATTTTGGAGAGAAAGATTTCCAACAACTGGCTATTGTGCGTGAAATGGTGCGACAATTGGCCATACCGGTTGAAATTGTGGGTGTTCCCATCGTTCGCGAAACGAGCGGTTTGGCCATGAGCAGTCGCAATTTGCGATTATCGGAAGAGCAACGCCAAAAGGCGGCCGAAATCTATCGAAGTTTGCGCCTAAGTACCGATTTCGTTAACGAAAAAAGCATACAGGAAACTCTTGATTTTGTGACTAATCGAATCAATCAAATCGACGGCTTGTGCGTCGAGTATTTTGATATAGTAGATGGAAACACATTGCAGGCTGTTTCGGATTGGAACGATTCGGCTTACGTGGTAGGGTGCATTGCCGTATTTTGTGGTGATGTGCGATTGATTGATAACATTTCATATAAAAAAATCGAAAACCAATGATGTATATTGAAGTATTGAAATCGAAAATTCACAGGGCAACCGTTACCGATGCCGATCTTAATTATGAAGGCAGCATTACCATCGATGAAGATCTTATTGATGCAGCCAACATGTTGGTTAACGAAAAGGTTTCCGTAATGAACAACAATAACGGCGAACGTTTCGAAACCTATGTGATTCCCGGAGAAAGAGGATCGGGAATAATTTGTTTGAACGGTGCTGCTGCTCGCAAAGTACAAAAGGGTGATATCGTGATTATTATGAGTTATGCCATAATGACGCTCGAAGAAGCCAAAGCCTTTAAACCTACCATTGTTAAGGTAGAGGAAAAAACGAACAAAATAAAAAGGTAATATTTTTGCTTGTGCAACGATTGTTCTTGTCTGCCGCGTTGATGCTTTTTTCGCTATTTCTTGTTAATGCTCAAGAATATCGTTGGAAAGCGGGATTCGAATATTTTTTCGACAATACCGAATATTCCGGATCGTCTTTCGTTGGTTCACAAACAATGAACGGCATATGGCTCAATCCCATCGGAAGTGTGAAATGGGATTCTGTTCACGCTCTTTACGGAGGAGTGAATTTGCTGAAAATCCCCGGAATGAAAAAAGCAATCGATAAGGTCGACGTTACGCTTTATTACCAATATCAAACACCGAAAATTCTTTTCCGTGCAGGCGCCTTTCCACGAAAAGATGTCCTCTCTAATTACAATACTTTTTTTTTCAACGATTCTGTCAATCATTTTCTCCCGCTTATTCAGGGTGTATTTTTTCGGATAGGCAGCAGGGATAATTTTTTTGATGCATGGATGGATTGGACCGGCTATGCCACACCCACCACACGTGAGAATTTTTTTATCGGTTTTTCGGGAAAAGCTGCCCATGAATTATTTTTTGCCGATTTTCAATCGTATATGTTTCATTATGCGAATACCCGTCCTTCGACACCTGATTGGGGCGTAAGTGAAAATATGCAGTTGCAGGCATCTGTGGGATTGCAGTATGACAATCCCGGAACAGTTGGAGGAATGGTTTCGGCAGGAATATTGATGGGATACGAGAGAGATCGTCACATTGAAGGCAGATTGTTTAAACCGGTAGGGTTTATAGCCCGCCTTAATGCCGAATATCATGGCATAGGTACACAAAATACATTCTATGTGGGCGATCCGCGGATGCGGTTGTTTGAAACTTTTGGAGGCGATCTCTATTGGGGTACTCCGTTTTTGAGGGGAAAATCGTATGCTGAAAGCGAATGGTATATTCGGTTTGCGGAAACGCGGAGAACCAAAGTGCGATTAAATATCAACCTGCATTTTTCCGAAGGCAAGTTGTTTTTTCAACAAATGCTGAACGTTTCGGTTGATATCGGCAACGACGTTCCCTAACCATCTCTCGTCTCTCATTATTTAATTATAGCTTAAAATATAGCGATGAAAACTCCCAAAGAAGAAATCGAGGAATTACGCAGGCAAATCCGTGAACACGATTATTATTATTATGTTCTTGCACAACCCGTCATCTCCGATTACGAATACGATCGCCTCATGCATCGATTGATGGAACTGGAAGCCCAATATCCCGAATATTACGATCCTAATTCGCCGACCGTGAGGGTAGGAAGCGATATCAACAAGAACTTCGAACAAGTGGAACATCGCTATCCCATGTTATCGCTGCAAAACACTTATTCCCCGGGTGAGGTAACCGATTTTTATAATCGGGTAAAACGTTTGCTGAATGAAGAGGTTGAGATTGTGTGCGAGCTCAAATTCGACGGGGTATCCATCTCGTTGATTTATGAGGATAAACAGTTGGTACGGGCGGTGACGCGTGGTGACGGCAGGATGGGCGATGATGTGACCGATAATGTCCGTACCATACGGAGCATCCCGCTGGTCCTTAGGGGCGACGATGCTCCTTCGTCCATCGAGGCACGGGGCGAAATCATCATGCCGTGGAAGGTGTTTGAGGAGTTGAACAAGGAGCGGGAAGAACAGGAAGAGCCGCTTTTTGCCAACCCGCGCAATGCTACTGCCGGCACTATTAAGTTGCAAGACTCGCGAGTGGTTGCTCAACGCAAGTTGGAATCGTTTATCTATTATCTGTTGGGCGATGAATTGCCTACCGACAGTCATTTCGAAAACCTGACTTCTGCCCGCAAATGGGGATTTCGTGTTTCCCACGAGATGAAAAAGTGCAGTACATTGGAAGAGATTTTTGACTACATCAAGTATTGGGATAAAGAGCGCAAAAATCTTCCTTTTGCCATCGATGGGGTAGTTTTGAAAGTCGATTCGTTGAAGCAACAGGAACGTTTGGGAGCTACTTCAAAATTTCCCCGCTGGGCAATAGCCTACAAATTTAATCCTGAAAGAGCCCTGACAAAACTCTTGTCGGTTACTTTTCAGGTAGGACGAACGGGTGCTGTGACTCCTGTAGCCAATTTAGAGCCTGTGTTGTTGTCGGGTACTGTGGTAAAGCGCGCTTCCTTGTACAACGAAGACATGATCAATGCACTTGATCTGCATATCGGCGATATGGTATATGTGGAAAAGGGTGGCGAGATTATCCCCAAAATTACAGGAGTCGAGAAAGAGGCCCGTTCTGAGGATGGCGAAAAAGTGCAATTTATCAAATTTTGTCCTGAATGCGGCACACCATTGGTGCGCGACGAAGATGAGGCCATTTACTATTGCCCGAACATGGAAGGTTGCCCGGCGCAGATTAAAGGACGCATCGAGCATTTTGTTTCGCGCAAGGCCATGAATATCGACATGGGACCCGAGACCATCGACTTGTTATATGAAAAAGGGTTGATAAAAGATGCTGCCGATTTGTATGAGTTGAAGTTTGAAGATCTGGTCAACCTTGAACGATGGGGCGAAACCAGTGCCCGCAACTTGCTGAATAGTATCGAAAAGTCGAAATCGGTTCCTTACGAACGGGTTTTGTTTGCTCTAGGTATTCGTTATGTGGGCGAAACGGTTGCGCAGAAACTTGCTCAAGCTTTTCCCTCCATTGATGCATTGGAACAGGCATCGTTGGAAGATCTTATGGCTGTTGACGGAATAGGCGAGCGTATTGCCCAAAGTGTGAAAGATTACTTTGCCAATCCTAAGTTTCGCGATTTTGTACAACGATTACGCTCACACGGATTGCAATTTTCTCTGAATCAGGAAAGCCTTACATCCAAAACCGATAAACTAAAAGACAAAACATTCGTTATCAGCGGCATATTTAAGTTTCATTCGCGAGACGAGTATAAAGCTCTTATTGCGCAAAACGGGGGTAAAGTAAGTAGTTCGGTATCAAAAAATACCGATTATATTCTTGCAGGAGAAAATATGGGGCCTGCCAAGCTGGAAAAAGCCAATCAACTTGGTATAAAAATCATCACCGAAGAAGAATTTCTTAAAATGATTGAATAAGGTTTTATCAATACCCTTTTAAATCTGAAAAAAATTAAATAGTTTTTGATGATTTTAAAAAAGAGTAATTAACTTTGGACGGCAATATAAATCATGAAATAAAGGGATGAAATAATGGCGTAACGAAAGATGGAAACAAGAAGACCGCCGGAAATGTATTATGACGACTCTTAAAAAAGTGTTTGAACATAAACCACACTAAAAATTGGAAACCGCAAACCAATGAAAAAAACAGGGCGAACCGAAAAGCCTTACGAGTAGGGTATAGATTTATAATCAAATAAATAAAATAAGATAAACATGAAAAGTCGTTATATTAAAACCGCGATCATTTTTATTGTCGGAACAATCCTTTTATCGAGTTGTGCAACCATTGTAAGCAAAAGTACATATCCTCTTTCTATCGAGAGTGAGCCCAATAATGCTAAAGTGAGCATTACCGACAAAAACGGTAAAGAAGTATTTTTAGGAAATACACCTGCAACAGTAAAATTAAAAGCAGGTTCAGGCTTTTTCACCAGAGCCGAATATCAAGTTAAGTTTTCGAGTCCGGGATGCGAAGATAAAGTTGTACCCGTAACATTTAAGATTGATGGTTGGTATTTTGGCAATATACTGTTTGGGGGACTTATAGGTATGCTTATTGTTGATCCGGCAACAGGAGCTATGTGGAAAATTGAAACCGATTATCTGAAAGAAACACTGGAAAAGTCGGCAAACATTGCTGATGCCGAAATGAAAATCGTTGATATTAACGATATTCAGGAAAGTTGGAAGTCGCATTTAGTCAGAGTAAATTAAAATCGGATAATTGATAGCGTGTAGGGGGCTATTTTGCTTCATACACGCTAAATTTTTTTTTATTCACTCCATTGGCGATTTGAGAAGAAGAAGTGGTGACCCGTCTCATTTTATGAAAAACATTCGAGTACACTCGAAAAAGTAGTACATTTGTTACGAAAAAACAATTATATTTGCTGTATGAGTGAAGAAGTAAATGCCCAGACCATAGAGATTCTCCACCCCGAAATATCGGAATTGAAAATTCCGTTTGTGGGAGATATTGCGGCCGGTTTTCCTTCGGCAGCCGAAGACTTCGTAACCGACAGCATCGACCTTAACGAATTACTGATCGAGCATAAAGAATCTACATTTCTTGCACGCGTCAAGGGATCGTCGATGGATAATGACTTTAAAGATAGAGACCTACTTGTCATCGACCGAAGTCTCGAGTGGGAGGAGAACAAAATTGCCCTTTGCTACGTAGACGGAGCTTTCACCCTGAAGCGCATTAAAATAAACAACGGCAAATGTTTTCTGGTGCCTTCGAACAACGATTTTCCCTTAATTGAGGTAAACTACGAACAAGGGGTTTTTGTTTGGGGAATTGTCCGCTATTCCATTCGCAAACACTGATATGTCGCATTCATTACAAGATGAATTCATAGTACGAATTTGCAGCAGTGACTCGAGGCAATGATTCAAACCCAACACTGATATGTACGCCCTTATCGATTGCAATAATTTTTACGCCTCCTGCGAACGGGTGTTCAACCCGTCGCTCATGGGCAAACCCGTTGTGGTGCTCAGCAACAACGACGGTTGCGTCATTGCCCGCAGCAACGAGGCCAAGAAGCTGGGTATTCCGATGGGCGCTCCTGCCTATCAATACGAAGCCGTTTTTGAAAAGCGAGGCGTGGGTGTGTTTTCGGCGAATTTTCCCTTGTATGGCGATATGAGCAGGCGGGTGATGTCGATATTGAGCACCTACAGTCCGCAGCAGGAAATCTATTCCATCGACGAATGTTTTCTGGACTTTTCCGGCATGAGCATCGATTTTCGGGAGTACGGTCTGAAAATGAGAGCCCATGTAGAGAAATGGACGGGCATCCCCATCAGCATTGGTATTGCACCCACAAAGGCGTTGGCTAAGATAGCCAACCGAATCGCCAAGAAGTTTCCCAAGCGAACCGACGGTTGTCATGTGATCGATACCGAAGAAAAGCGCATCAAAGCCCTGAAATGGCTCGATGTAGAAGATGTTTGGGGCATTGGCCGAAGAAATGCCGCCAAGCTTCGTGCCGTAGGTGTGCACAAAGCGTGGGATTTTGTCAATCTGTCCCCATCGTGGGTACAGAAATACATGACCGTTACCGGCTTGAGTCTCCAAAAAGAGCTGAACGGCATTCCTTCCATCCCGATGGAATTGCCCGAAAAAAGGCAAAGCATTGCCATCACACGAACCTTCGATACCGACAAGGGCGATGTTGAAGAGATTAGGGAACGCATCGTAACTTTCACGAGCATGGCTGCCGAAAAACTGCGTCTTCAGCAGTCGCTTTGCCGAAAAGTGATGGTTTTCCTCGAAACCAACCGTTTCAAGGGAAAGGAAATGCAATATAATCCGAGCATTCTGGTGAGGCTTCCTTTTGCTACCGACTCCACTCTTGAGTTGGCCAAATTTGCCGTCGGCGGTCTGAAACAAATCTATAAGGAACAATTTCTTTACAAGCGGGCAGGCGTTATGCTCATGGATTTTGAGGATGCCGACCGTTATCAGCCTTCACTGTTTTTCAATTCGAATCCCAAGCACAAGTTGTTGATGGAGAAAATGGATGCGATAAACCGCAAGTACCACAAAGACGTTGTTCGTCTGGGAGTGCAGGATTTCACCCGCCACCGGATGCGCCAAGAACACCTTTCCCGTCAGTACACCACCAATATTCGCGATATCCTTATCGTCGAAATATAAGATTTCCCCAATCCTACATGTTTTATGATTCTATTTAAATTACTTTTTAAATTATTGGATTTTGGCCATGAAAGGAGGTCGGAATGCTCAAGATTATCTACTGTGATGAAATTTGCCTTGAATCCCGTAAAAATTCCGCTTGTCGGCAAAAATAATTTGATTATTTCTTCTGTGCAAGCTCAGAAGGTTCGCTTTCCATATTATCAGAATTTAATGTTGTAACACAATAGTAACCCGAGGAAGAAACCGAAATACTATTTTGTTTGGTAATGGCATATACTCGTCCTTCCTTCTTTAAATCATTAAAATAATAGACCACTGATCTTGCCTGATTTGGAGCACTCCACTTTAAAATGCTATTTTCTATTCTCACATTTTCCGGTTTAGAAGGAGAAGGGGCAACGCTTCTTCCCAAAAACGGTATAACAGAAGAATATTCAAAAATATCAGAAAGTTTATCGGTTATTCCTATTCTATTCAGCAAAATGTATTTCGCACTATATAAAATATTACCAACTACTTTCGGGTTTCTTCTGGTTAAATTAAATTGATTCTCTAATTCTGCAGTTGATTGAAAAGCAGAGGGAGCACTCGGATCTCCAAATCTATAATAACCATGCCCAATCATCAATGCTGCGTTATAATTATATTGAGCCCACCAATTTAAGCGTGATCGAAAATCATTATATGCATTTCCTATTTCGTAATATAATTGTGGCATAACAACATCGATCCAACTTTTCTTACACCATTTAGTCACATCGGCATATAATGTATTTAAGTTGTATTCGTTGTTTGCAGTTGGAGAAATAGAGAAAACAACCTCAGGTTTTGTTTTCACAATCACATTATAAACCCCTTCTACGGTTTTATCAACATTTGCTCTTCGAAAATCTGCGATAGACGAAAATCCGCTTCCATACTTTTCATAGTCGGCATTATCCGACACCATTTGTCCGGCTGACGAAGGATCCGGATAAAAATAATCATCAAAATGTATTCCATCGACATCGTATTTGGTAATCACATCTTCCACAATATTGCAAAGGCGTTGCCTTACTTCGGGAATAGCCGGATTATAAATTTGAATTTTCTCGTGACTTACAACCCATGCCGGGTCTATTGAGGGATGAAGCGGTGGATATGAAACACTATTGTTGCTTCTGGTGGCTATTCGGTATGGATTCATCCAAGCATGAAATTCTATCTCTCTTTTATGCGTTTCATCTATCATAAATTGAAGAATATCATATCCCGGATTCTTTCCTCTTTCACCTGTAATAGATGCACTCCAGGGCTCATAGGGTGAATTATAAAACGCATCTCCCATTGGTCTGATTTGCACAAACACCGCATTAATATTCAATTCTTTAAATCGATCGAGATATTCAATAAATTGATTTTTTTGAGCTTCAGTAGCATATTCACCTTGAGGCCAATCCAATCCCCACGCAGTAACAATCCATATGCCCCTCATTTCTTTTTTTGGGAAAAGAAGCGACTCTTCATCCGGAGGGGTTTCAGGTATTTCTATCTCATCGGTTTCTTTGTTACAAGAATAGAAAAATAAGAAAGTGAAAAATAGTATTGTTATATAGAAAAAAAGTTTTTTCATGATGTGATTTTATATTGTGAAAAGAAAGAGAACTCTATATTCGTTTGAATATAAAAACCGGATAAGTTTGATTTTCTAAAACTAATGAGGTGAATTTTTATTGATAAAAATCAGCTTATCCGGTTTTTTTAGCTACATTAAATTAGTCGTCCAATTGTTTTTTGGGAAACTCAAACAACACAAAACCTGCATCAGTGGTAGCGGTATATAACATAAGAGTTTCATCGTTTCCTTCAGCATCTTTTATTACATGCCATCCGGTTTGCGTTGAAGGAGAAGCATTAACAGGGCCTAAAAGCGAATATTGGAAAATAGGGCTTTTATCGGACTGTTCATTAAAGATATTCAATGCATCGATCGTATTATCTCCTTTTGTTATGTTATAAACATAAAACACAGTAGCATCAGATCCACTTCGGGCAGCGGTAGTCATTATCAAGTAACGTTCTTTGTTAAATGAAATAACTCGAGCATCGGAACCTCGTAATGGTACGGCATTTGTGCTGAGTTCATATTTAATATTGGCATTTTCATCTGCAACCATGATAGGGGCTTCATAACCTGTGAAAATATAATCATCGGTATTATCCACTCTATTAAAAGACATGCAAAAAGTAACGCTTTTTCGTGATGGGAGTACTACAGGATCTGAAATAGTGGTATAATTGGTAACTTTTAATCTTAAAATTGTGGTTGCTGCATTGTCTCCAAAATACATATATCCATTTCCATTTTTATCAAGATTTACCGACATATTATCACCGTGACGATTACCTGCACCTTCGATCTCACCTATATTAAGATTAGCAATTATTTGTGGGGGTTCAGTCGGATCAGTCCAATGATATATTTTGAATGGCGATACTTTACCGCCGGACAAATTGGCAATATAGATATGTCCGGAGATAATTGCACCACAATTCACAGGATATGTGCCTCCTGTTACTCCGGTTAAATTAAGAGTAATTCGTTTGCTCTCGTCATTAAAATCAACATTATTTTTTATATCGTTGACCTTTAATAAATGCGATGCCCATGCATGTCGTGTTACAATGAGAACATGACTGCCATCAAACCCCGAACCTCTTGTCAAGGCAGATACAAAAGTGGGATAAACCGGCATTCCCAACTCATTATTAGTATAATCAAAAATTTGGGGTTTAGTGAAATCAGCACCATAAACCGGTATTTTTAATCGCAGAGTTACAAAATACTCGCGAAATCTGGGGCCATTAACAACCTTAATTACGATTGTTTTTTCAGCTTCTCCTTCTGAAAAGGGAAATGCGTAATACTCTTTATCAAGGGTTGCTCCTTCCGAAAGTTCCGCTTCGAATCTAATCGCTGAAAGGTCAGTTTCAGGTTCGATTCTGGGGAATGTTACTGTCTTTTTATCTTCATCGACAGTCCCTTCCACTACCCTGTTTCCGTCAGGACCGGCATTCACAATTTTAATGGATTTTAATACCACTTCATATGGAGAGTCAATATTTTTGGGATAATCATCCGAACAAGCAACAAAAAACCATACCATCAATGAAGCTATCAAAAATCCATATTTTGATTTATTTATAAGTTCCATTTGTTTTCATTTTTTAGTTAATAGCGTTTTTGACTGGGAATATCTACTTTTTAATCAATTTTGAGGCCAACCTTCGGTTTGTTTAAGTTCGTAACCTCTTTTCGCATAATCATCCATTTGTATTTTACCCACAGGAGCCAAATACGGATTTACATTCACTTGGTTCAGGAATGGCTGACGGCCTATTGTTGATGTATGTTTAAAAAAGCCATTCATTTGTGATTTATTTGTGCCGTCATAGACAATGATTTCATTATTCAAAGTTACAACGGATATTTTTCCTTTATTTCCGTCATTTAACTCCGAACTAAGTTCTACCGGAAAATTAACCCATCCCCCTGACAGCAAACCAATATTTGCATCCGTATCCATGTAATCTAACTTGTGCCATCTTCTTAAATCCTCGTAGCGTGAATGTTCAAATGCAAATTCCATACGCCTTTCTCTTCTTATTTCCCATAAAAGAGGTGAAACTCTTCCATCGCGATTAGGATCGTTTGGCAAATCTGTCACTTGCAAGGGTGCTGTCTTTTTTACTCCTTTTGTTATTGCTTTAGGCGCCAAGGGCCTATTCCTAATCTTATTGATCGAAATATCGATATCGTTTTGTGTTACAAGCGTTTCTCCCATAGTTTCCAATTCGGCTTTTGCTTCAATCCAATTGAGAAGAACCTCGGCATACCTTAATACCGGATAATCCGTCTTGTTGTTTGTACTGGTAAATTCAAACGGTGGTGTACTCCCGGACTCAACTATTTCGGCAACTTCGCGAGGTAAGAATTTGTTAATGTAATAATAAGAACTTCTACTTCTTGGATGAGGTTTATCGTAAAATGTTGCCTCAAAACGAGAATCTCTCGTTTTGATTAAATTGGAAATATTGAATTTATTTGCCTCCGGCAGGGCAGAATTCTGCCAAACATTTCCATCGTTACAAATAAACGATTTGATCAACGATGTTGTTGGTCCAAAATTCAACGATTCAGCCAAATTATTATTAGAAGCAATACAATGAGTAACATTCACTGCCGGATCATAATGCCTGTATAAAATGCAATCTTTGTTTCCTCTCAAATCATCCGAGGTGAATAGAGATCTGAAATCCGTAACAATATCGTATTTCCCGTTGTTTATTATCATATCACCAGCCTCAACTGCAAAATCAAAAAATTTCTTTGCTCTTTCGTTATTTTGGTAGTAATACCTTTGCCAACATCCTTCATATAAAGCGATCCGAGAAATGAACCCTGCAACCACATACCTGTTAACATATTGATCTCCATCGTTCAATCGAACATTCTTCAATGCATATTCAAAATCTTCATAAACGGCATCCATTACTTTGTCCCTCGGTGTACGTGGTTTATATAAATCATCCCGATCTGTATCGCTAACCACATGGTCGTAATAAGGAACATCGCCGTATTCTAAAACCAATTGGGCATATCTAAAACCTCGGAAAAAACGGCCCACACCTTTCCAATGAGCCAATGCTTCTTCCGACAAAATATTTTTCATTTTATTTTCTACTCTGTCCAGCATAATATTGACGGAGCGTATTATTTCCATATTCCATATCTTACTGTTGGGTACTGCTCGCGTAAAATCTTGTTGACTACCCAACCAAACCACATCATCACTAAAAGTATATCCCATCAAGGGAGCATTGGTGGTAGTCCAAAGATGACCGTATCCGACAAAAAAATCGGGATAAAACTTATTAGCATATAATCTTACTTTTTCTTCGCTAGTCCAAACTGTTTCATCATTGGCAACGGTTAATGGAGGCCTGTCCAAAAAATCGCCACATCCTATGAAGGAAAAAGTAAGAATAAATATAATTAACAAATAATTGTATTTCATAATTTTTGTATTTTAATTAAAGGGTAATTTGAATTCCAAACGAAGCTGATTTAAAGACAGGATTTTGTACTCCGGTTCGACCTAAATTATAATTCCCATCTGTTTTCAACGTTGAATATCCGGAAATCGTCTCAGGATCTATGGGTAATCCTCTTAACTTGTCAAAGGTAAAAGGATTCTCTAAAGACAAATAAAGTCGTGCATGAGATAAATATATTTGTTGAGCAATTTTGGGAGGAAGAGTATAACCTAGCGTTATATTTTTTATTCTCAAAAAAGCCATATTCAACATGTATCGGGTTTGTTTTCTCATTACGAAGCCTTCATCAGCCCCACCCAAGTTCCACGCTCTGGGATAAAAGGCATCCGTGCGATCTTTCTTCCAAAAATCACTTGCAATTGCCTGAGGCATTCCTCCATCTTTAGCATGGTAGCCCGGAATAGCCAATTGGCCTCTTCCCCAAATTTTTCTTTTACCGATTCCTTGCAAGAAAAGAGAAAAATCGAAAGATTTATAATCAGCTCCTGCTCTAAAACCATATTCATATCGAGGTGTGGAGTTCCCGATGACAACTCTGTCGCCGGGATCGCCAAAGGTATTTTTTCCCGGAGTAATATATCCATCGCCATCTACATCCACAAATTTAACATCACCCGGACTTACCAATAAGATTTGATTCCCGTCTTCAAAATAAGTCTGATAAACCGGATTTTTCCCTGCCAACATATTGGTTCGTTTTGCAACACCCTCATAAATAATTGTGGTTTGTAAAAAATTGCCCTCTTCGTCATAAAGGAAATCATCTTTTTGATACAGACGATCGGTTACATAACCATAGATATCTCCATACCTTTTACCCGTTGCATAGGTATCGTCCACTCTTCTGTTTTCGTATGGTGTAGCCCAATCGGGGCCTTTTGTTATATCGGTAATCGCATCTGCTACATTGGCATTTAAACTAATTCGAAGACCATTATCAAAACGATGACTGAAATCTAACGCAACTTCCCATCCGCGTGTTCTCAAGTTACCGAAATTTCCTTGTGGGGCATCGTCACCATATGTTGCAGGAAGAGATTCACCGGGAATGATCATATTTTTAGTATCTCGTTGAAACCACTCCAAAACCAAGCCTAGTTTATTATTGAAGAATCTTAAATCGACTCCTATATTAAGACTTTCAATATCCTGCCATGAGATTCCTGCAGATATAGGTCGGGGTGTTCCCAACTGAAAAAACTGTTCACCTCCACTGGATAACCATGAATTTTTAGTTATATCCATTGTAGCCAAATATAAATAATTAGGCACCGATTGGTCTCCTATAATTCCCCATGAAGCACGCACTTTTGCAAAACTTAAAATAGGATCCAATCCAGCCATGAAATTTTCATTAGATAAAACCCATCCTCCCGAAAACGAAGGATACCATCTCCATCGTAAATCGCTTGGAAATTTAGAGGTTGCATCGTAACGTAAATTAGCTTCCAGCAAATATTTATCCAAGAACGAATAATTTGTTCTTCCAAAAAAGCCTACTTGTGAATCCCAGTTTGCATCACCGCCAACAGTTTCTGTGCCAACAGCAAAATTAAATTGCGGATTGTCATTATCTATCAATTCGTTCTTACGAGACCAATGGCTGTTCCATTTATTACTGATAATATTCGTTCCCAACATAAACCTGAATTTATGAGTATTCTCAAGATTCAGATCATAAGTAGAATAAGCATTAACCGTGTGCATTTCGGAAGTATAGCTGTTTTTATAAAAATACGTTTGATCTTTCGTAATATATTGAGTAACAGGAAATCTATATGCAGGAACGCCCCCCGTCTGGGTAATATTACCTATCTCATCTACATATATTTGGTTACCCGTTTCGTCTACCCATGGTATTGGGGCATACCAATGCCATGCTCCCGTAAAAGTTGGCAATGAAGACGTTTCCGAATTTATCCGACTTGTATAAGCGTAATCGATTTTTAAATCCCAATTAGGCATGAAATCGATAGTAGCTCCGGCATTCAAATTGGTATATCTGTTTTTTTTGACCAAATCATGCGACTTTTTTACATCAAAATAGGGATCCCGCACATCTTCACCATGTTCTTGAACACCGGTAGGAAACAATCGACTCCAACGATACAGGTATAACCAAGGATCATTCTGAAATCCATAGGGTGAATTCGGATATCGTTTTGTAGCATCAGAGTACATTGCACCTCCTCTCAAGGTTAAAAAATCGGTTACTTTTGTCGATAAACTCAAATTTGAGGTGAATCTTATAAAATCATCATGTTTCGCCGGCTTTGTCATACCCTCCTGGTCGAGATAACCAAAGCTTAAATTATAATCGGTATCTCTTCTTTTGCCATTTAGTGAAAAATTATGAGTCTGAGTAAGTGCATTATCTTTAACCATTACACTCACCGGATCATATATTCTATACCCGTATTTATCTACTCCATCATATATCCAATCTCTGTTATAAATAACTGGATCGGTTTTTCCGACAATTCCACCATATTTTTCCTGCCATTCTTTTACTTTTTCAAAGCTTTCTCTACTTACGCGCCAAAAACCACCGGCAGGTCCGCTACCTTTCATGTTTTCATGAGCTTCCAAGGTATATTCAAGTCCATCGATTCCTGCAATATCGATTTTTTTGAAAGGCGATTGCCAAGAGAAGTTGGATGAATATGTTATTTCGGTTTTTTCTGTTTTAGCTCCCTTTTTAGTGGTAATAAGGATAACACCAAAAGCCGCTTTTGAGCCATAGATGGAACTGGCCGCAGCATCTTTTAAGACGGTAATGGATTCAATATCGTTAGGGTTTATAAGCTGAATGCTGGGGATTTCAACATTATCAACTAAAATTAAAGGATTACTTGAGCCTTGTATAGAGCCTATTTGTCCACGAATTTTCATTACCGGATCTGAGCCTACTTCACCGGTTGGGACAACTACAAAAAGTCCAGGTACGGTACCTTGAATTCCACGGCCAATATCAGAGACGGGTCTGCTGCCTAAAACCTCATCAACCTTTACCATCGATATGGCTCCGGTTAAACTTTCTTTTCGTTGGATACCATATCCTACTACCACCACTTCTTCGAGCGCTTGGATGTCTTCTCTCAGAATAATGTCAAAATTGGTTTTGCCTGCTGTGTTGATCTCTTGTTCCAAATACCCGACGTATGAAATGCGGATTTTCGCGTTGTTTTTAACTTGGAGCGAGAAGTTGCCGTTGATATCCGTTACGGTACCATTGGTAGTACCTACTTCGATGACATTGGCTCCGATAATCGGTTCACCTTTTTCATCGGTAATTCTACCCTTAATGGTTTTCGTTTGTTCCGGTTGAGGGGTGGGGGATGGTTCAACGATAATTTCCGGCTTTTTTTCGTTGTTGTGATAAACCACCACCTGTTTGTCCAAAATTTTGTATGTCAGCCCGGTTGAAGAAAAGACATTTTCCAATATCGCTTCGATATTCTCGGAATTGGCTGAAATATTTACTTTTTTATTCAGTTCATTTTCGACATTATCCGAAAAAACGAAAATATAGTTGCTTTGTTTCTCTATTTGTTCGCATACCTCCCGAATAGTGGCAGAATGTAAGTTGAGTGTAAGGTTGGTTCCCTGGGAATAACTACCTCCTGCGTACGAGAAGAAGATGCCAAGAAATAAGAAAAATGCCGTAATCTTCATTATTTTTAGAATTCGATGATAATTATCAAGGGAAATTGCTCCCCTAATAGCATTTTTATTCATATCTTTGTGTTGATTTAATGATTGTTGTAATAAATAAGAATTAAATTTTCTGCCGGATGGTATGTGGGGTATCGTCCGGCTTTTTTTGGTTTTCGAATTTTATGTACTCATAGGCATTGCTGTTTTAAAAAGGTTTATTTTTCGTTGAGAATATAGATTTGTCCGTTTTGTTTTATATAGCGAGTAGAAGAAAGCAACGCTATTGTTGTCATCACATTGTCAATATCATCGGACAAGTATATTTTTCCTGAGCAGGTACGTTTTTGCAGGTTTACATCTTGATCGAAATTAAAGGAAAGGTTGTAGTAACGTCCAATTTGTTTCAGCACTTCGGTCATCGGCGTTTTATCAAAAGAGAGGTAGCCGTTTTTCCAGCTGACAAATTGATCCACATCCACCACACGCTTGATGAACGCCCCATTTTCGGAATAGATTGCCTGTTCATTGGGGAAGAGTTTAATTTCGGTTGCGCCTACAGTAGATTGCAGCCCTACGCTTCCTTCCACCAAAACAATCGATTTAGGGGAATCATTATAAGTTGACACGTTGAATTTTGTTCCATATACTTTTACGTTGAAGTCGGATGTGTGAACAATAAACGACTTATTTTTGTCGGGGGCGACTTCAAGGTAAATTTCCCCTGACAACAAACGAATTTCCCGATTCTTTCCGGTAAATTGCGTCGGAAATTCCAATACCGATCCCGAATTTAACCAAACGTGGGTTCCATCGGAAAGATTCAATTGGGATCGTTTGCCGTAAGGAACAATCAGTTTATTGAATGCTGCATCCGCTATTTCGATCTGTTCTTGTCGGTTATTTTTGGTGTGTACCACCTTAGCTTTCCCTTTTTCATCGATTTTTACTTCAATATCGTTTTGATATTCATGCTTCTTTTCTCCCGAAATCAATTGGATATCCTCACTTTGCAGCAGATTGCCGACAATCAACTCCTGATTATCTGCTTTGGAGGGCTTTTCTCCGAAATTGAAATAATTCAAACCGATGATGAGGAGTGCAATGGCTGCACAAGCTGCCACGCTGTATTGAAGGATATGCCTGATGTTGGTTTTTTTTCTTTTCCCTTTTTCTTGGATAGTAGATTGAATTCGATTGAACAACTCGAGGCGATCGGAATCCGATAGTATATTCTTATTCAATACAGTAGTTTTTAAATCTGCAATTGCGTGCTGAATTTCTTTGTTCAATTCGGGATTTTCACGGATGAAATTTTTCCAATATTCATCCAACGTTTCATCCGGCAACAATTGCCAACGAAGAAATTTTTCGTCTTTCAAAAAATCGGTATAGTGGGAATAAAAATCGGACATCGTTTACTTGTATGTTTTTATATAAAGACGATGAAGTCGTTTTTTTATCCCCTTGTTTTCGTAAAAACTTTAAAATTTAACAATTGAACTTTAAGGTAAAAGCAGAAAAATGATCCATGAACCGTATTTCTCACGAAGTGTTTCCATGGCTTTCGACAGCAGTTTCCGACAACCGTGAATGCTGATATTCAATATTTCGGCAATTTGTGTATAATCGTATTCCTGAATATACCGAAGATACACAATCTCACGTTGTCGGTCGGTCAGCGATTGAAGCATGGTTTCGATTTGTTTTTTGATGCCGGCTTGCTCTTCGGCATCGATGAAGTCGTCTTCGATGGATACATTGATATTGAATGGAAGTTCATCCGTATTTTTAATATCCGATAGACTGAGATCGTGTTTTTGTACGCGGTAAATATCGTATAGCCTGTTCTTCAGCGATTTAAAGAGATACGATTTTATGTTCGAAACCCGGTTGAGCAGCTGCTTGTCTTCTGCCAGTTTGCAAAAAACATCGTGAATAGCGTCCATAATCGCTTCTTTCGGGAATCCAAAATACGACGCATACGTAAATAAATCGTCCACATAGCGATTATACATATCGGCAATATCGTGCATATTTTTCATCCCCTTCAACAATTTTTCTAAAAATCCGGGTTTATATTCGTCATAATGGTGATTTTTCCTCAAAAGTAGGTTACTTTATGGTAATTTCCAAAAAGGCAATTCGATTTTTTATAACAAATTAACGATGGTTAGCTTGGGAAGTTTCTGTTCGACAAGACGGTTTTTTTCGGCCTTTTTGTCGCTCTTCCTTCGCTTCTTCTTCGCTCTTCCTTCGCTTCTAAGCAGGAACGACACCACCGGATTCCGTGACGCCGGCGCAAAGCGAACCTATGTCTTTGCCGCATCTATAGCGGGATTCAGAGGCGGAGCCGGAGCAAACTTTGTGCAAAGATGATGCAAACCTGATGCAAGCATGGAGCGAGGATGGTACGGCCTTGGTACGGCGAAGGTGCGGCGAAGATGTGTCTAGTCCTGAAATACGTTTACAGAAAATGTAAACAAAAAACAGGACGATGCAAACAAAAAACGTTATATTTGTTGCATGAGTGAAGAAAGAAAGAACCGGACTAGAGTTAACGCATTATGAAAATAGGTATAACAGCAGATTTACACTTAAAATCGAAAGAGGAGACTCCGGAAAGATACGATGCCCTTGGCGACATCATTTCCGATCTCCGCAGCAAAGGCATAAACCGGCTCATTGTGGCCGGCGATTTGTTCGACAAGGAACGATACCATTATAACGATTTCGATACCTTTTGTAAGCAACATCAGGATATCGTTTTTTATATCACACCGGGAAATCACGATGTCGGAATAGAACAACGATTTTTCAGTGCAAGCAATATCCGCCTGTTCACCACCCCCACGCCGGTTGAAATTGACCATATCGTCTTCCTTTTTTTGCCCTACACTTCATCCGGTTTCGGCTCTATGGATGAGCTTCTAGCTTCATTTTTTGCCGATAAATCCTTGCCGGATAAATGGATACTGGTTGGCCACGGCGATTATCTGGAGATAAACAAATCGGTCGACGAATACGAAGGGAACTACTATATGCCGCTGTCAAATAAGCTCATTCGAGAAGTGAAACCGTTGAGGGCGTTCCTCGGGCATATTCACAAACCAATCGACACCGGCATCGTTTCCTATCCCGGCTCCCCCTATCCGCTCAATATCAATGAGACGGGGAAACGACGATTTTTGATTTACGATACCGATACCGATAGTATAGAAAACGGGTATCCCGACGCGGATGTCATTTATATGATTGAGAAATTATTGATTATCCCTACCGAAAACGAAATTGACGACACGTTAAAAAAAATAGACGCCACAATAGCAAAATGGGGATTCACCGATGAAGAATTATCAAAGGTAAAGTTGCGGTTGATTTTAAGGGGATTCACTAATGACAAAGGAGCATTGATGGATGCCGTCACCCGGCAAATTCGCCAAAAAGGGCTGTCTTTTTACGATGCCGAGGGTCCGCAGAGCGAGGCGCTGAATATCGTAATCGACAAAGAAAGGGAGGCAATTATGAATCGGGTGTTGGAAAATATGAGCCGCTTGCCCGATTTTGCCTATGCCGACAACGACGCAATCATCGAACAAACATTGCTTTTAATTTATAAAGATTGATCAAGTATGGCTATACGGATTGAGCAGATTAACATAGAAAATTTGGGACCTATCCAACGAACGTTTCTCGAGTTTGACGATATTAATTTGGTTTACAGTAAAAATGAGGGGGGCAAATCGTTGTTGGTAGAATTTATCGTTCGTTCTCTGTTCAGTAAAAAAGCACAATGGGGTTATAACAGAGAATACGGGCAGGGCAAAATCATTGTCTCCGGCATCGATGACAGTACCAAAAATTACTCTCCCGGCAGCAGGGATAAGTTGGATAAATATTTCGAAAAAAACATTCAAGGCTTGCCCCCATCTTTAGCCAAACTGTTAGTTATCAAAAGCGGAGAGTCTAATATCAGCGAAAAACCCGAAGGCATCGATACCGATACACTTAAAGAGCTGTTATTTGCGAAAAACATGTTGGACGATATCGATAAAAACATCTCTGCCACAGTGAAAAGTGCCACCATTGATGAGGGAAGAATCACCATCAGAAAAACGGGAGAAGGCAGCGAATACCTTAATCTTCAGGAAGCCCTCGAACATATCGATAAAACGATAAAAAAATTGTCGGAGGAAAATAAAATAAGTGAAGAAAGAAAATTAAAAATCGAACTCGACAAACGCAAAGCGCAAAAAGAAATTCTGATCAGCGCTAAGCGCCATAAAGCCTATCTTTTGGAAAAGCGCAAAGAAGAACTGAAAAAAGAACGGGCAACCTATCCGGCGGAAGAGCTGGAGAAGATAAAAAATCGAATCGATCAGTACAAAAAACTGAGCGAAAAAAACGAGGAATACGCAAGCAGAAACGGCGAACTGGACGACGCCATAGAGCCGCTGGAAAATGTACGGCAAGCCTATGACCGCCAACGCAAAGCTAAGCAGCACTTAGCCTGGAAGTTAGATCAAAAGATAAACCAAATTAATCGTGAGTTGAGCATCGTCACGGACGATGAGCTTGGCAAGCTCGATAACAAAATCACCAATTACAACGAGAAAGTTATTGAGCGCAATAAAAAATCAGACGAGTTAGCAGCGTTAGCGAAAAAAGAGGAAGCATACAGCCACGTGCAAAGCATGAAAAATGTGTATCCAATATTGGCGCAAAGTGCGCATAATCAAAAGGTAGGATTTACTGTGCTGTTGATTGCACTTCTTGTTTTTATTGCGGGGTTGACCGTTTCCTTTGCCGCTCAAAATTATGTTTTGGGTTCTGTTTTAATGGCAGTGGGCTTTGGATGCAGCGTGTACTTTTCATTCAGGTTGCGAAAACAATTGAAACATAAAATCCACAGTGATGAATTGGAAAAGTTGGAGAACGACTTCAGGGAAAAATTCAACGAAGAACTCAATTCGGCCGCTCTGGACAATCTCACCAAAACGCTCGAAAAGGAATTGGCCATCCGACAACGGGTGCAGAACGAGCAAAACGAGTTGGAAAATGCCATCGGCAGATTAAGAGCGGAGATTGAGAACGGACTGTTTCAACTTTTTCCCCAACCCGTGGATCAAGAAGAGTGGGGAAGGACTTTGAGTGAATTAAAACAGGGCAGAAACGCTTTAAAAGCAGAGCTGGGAAAATTAGAAAAGCAATGGGCCGGGCTTAATGTAGATCCTTCGGATTACCATCCGGATGATCCGGGAGAAGAATATAGTGCACAAAAACTATCGGAGCTGGAAGAGGAATTGCAGAAACTTAAAAGTTTGGAAGAGGAAAAACAACGAATAGTGGCACTGCTGAGAAGGAATGAAGAGGAGTTGAAAGAGGTATCCGAGCAAATTTTCGGCGACTTTTTCCATTTACTCCACAGCAGGGTAGAGGAAGACGATTGGGAAAACAAGCTAAACGAGCTGATAGAGCAAAATACACGTATTACGAATGAAATCAACAACCTATCCGGCGAACTCACCGGACTGGGCGTGAACCCTGCTCATTATATCGAAAACGATCCCGGCATAGAATACGATGCCGACAGGCTTTCGGATATCGAAAAAGAAATCCAAGAGCTGGAAAACAACCTGAAAGCGTTGGAAGAAGAAAATAGAGCGTTCAAAGGCGATGTTGCCAAACTTGTTGCTGCTTCCATCAACGACGATTGGAATATCATCATTGAAAAATTGTATGAAAAGCAAAAAAATACGTTGGAACAATTGAAGGAAAGGGAAGCATCGATAGTGGCCGGCGTTTTGGTTCATCAGACCATCGACGAGTTTCAAAGTAAGGAGGACGAACGCCTGCAAATGACCATCAATTCGCCCGATTTCTCGCGTACCTTATTGCATATAACCGGCCGATACGATAAGTTGATGCCGTATGGCGATCAGATTGTAATCAGCAGTGATATGGGCGATTTCGATATGAAGGATCTTAGCACGGGAACCAAAGAGCAAGTGCTTTTTGCGTTGAGGGTATCCTTGGCTAAAAAAATAATGAACGACAGCGCCTTTTTTATTCTTGACGATGCTTTTCAGCACAGCGACTACGATAGAAGACCTAAACTCGTCGATCAACTTTTCGATTTATCGGACGCCGGTTGGCAGATTATCTATTTGACGATGGATGACCACATTCGAGATTTGTTTTTTGAAAAAGCATCGCATCGGGATCATTTTAAACAGATTGCCCTGACGTGAAAAAGTCTTATTTATCGAAGATGAGCAAAGATTCAACCTGAAAATCAGGTTTTTACAAAATTAATTTTCAGTATTTCGGACTTTTTAAAGCAGACCCATTGGTTAATAAGAAGGTTTGTTATTCTGAATTTGTAAAATTGAACCTTTTTCGTTGAGAAAAGTGGGAAATCGGGAAGATCAGGAAAATCAAGAAATCAGGAGAAAAAGGGAAAAGGGTGAAAGGGAGAAAGAAGATTGAAAACGGTCAAGTGAAAAGAACAAAGAAAAATTGAATGGGGGAATATTGAATATTTTGGAAATACATCCGAAAATCACTACCTTTGAGCGTTTTTAAGCGGGTAAAATATTACGTAGAAAAGCTTAGCGAGGAATATAAATGAGTATGTCTTCTGACGAAATTTTTGATGACGATTTAGATACAACTGCTAAAATACCGACGCGATTGGGCGACGATGCACCCATGAATCTTTCGAAAATGTACCAGACGTGGTTTCTGGATTACGCTTCGTACGTAATCCTGGAACGTGCCGTACCGCATATCGTAGATGGACTGAAGCCGGTTCAGCGCCGCATCCTGCATGCCATGAAACGCATGGACGACGGTCGATACAACAAGGTGGCCAATATCATTGGTGCCACAATGCAATATCATCCCCACGGCGATGCTTCCATTGGCGATGCTCTTGTGCAGTTGGGGCAGAAAGGGTTGCTCATCGATTGTCAGGGCAATTGGGGAAATATTTTGACGGGCGACGGTGCTGCTGCGCCACGTTATATTGAGGCGCGTCTCTCGAAATTTGCGCTCGAAGTGCTTTTCAATCCCAAAACTACCGAATGGAAACCGTCGTACGACGGGCGCAATAAGGAACCGGTTACGCTGCCGGTGAAGTTTCCGTTGTTGCTGGCGCAGGGAGTTGAAGGGATTGCGGTGGGTCTTTCGTCAAAAATTCTACCACACAATTTCAACGAAATCTGCGATGCGGCAGTGGCGTACCTCGAAGGGAGGGAGTTCAAGTTGTATCCCGATTTCCAAACCGGGGGCAGCATCGATGTGGAGCATTACAACGACGGCGAGCGCGGCGGATCGGTGAAGGTGAGAGCTGCCATTTCGAAGCTCGACAACAAAACGCTCGTCATTAAAGATATTCCTTACGGAAAAACCACATCTACCGTGGTAGATTCCATTCTTAAGGCTAACGACAAGGGCAAAATCAAAATAAAAAAGGTGGACGATATCACGGCCGAAAACGTGGAGATTCAGGTGCAGCTTGCGCCGGGTGTGTCGTCAGACAAAACCATCGATGCGCTTTATGCGTTCACCGATTGCGAAATCACCATTTCTCCCAACTGTTGCGTTATCAAGGACGATAAGCCGCAGTTTCTCACGGTTAGCGATTTGTTGCGCGATTCGGTCGATCGTACCAAAGATCTTCTCCGTCAGGAGTTGGAAATCGAAAAAGAAGAAAAGCTGGAAGCATTGCTTTTTGCTTCACTCGAAAAGATTTTCATTCAAGAGCGAATTTATAAAGATAAGGAATTCGAGAATGCCGAGGACCTGGATGCGGCTGTGCTTCACGTTGATAAACGACTCGAACCTTTTAAATCGCAGTTTCTTCGCAAAATCACCCGCGAAGATATTCTCCGCCTGATGGAAATAAAAATGGCGCGCATCCTTCGCTTCAACTCCGACAAGGCCGACGAAGTGATTGCCAAGCTGAATGAAGAAATTGCCGAAATTGACGATCACCTCCATCATTTGGTCGATTATACCATTGCTTGGTATCGGATGATCAAAGAGAAGTACGGCAAAAATTTTCCCCGCAAAACCACCATTCGCTGTTTCGAAAACATTGAGGCGGTGAAAGTGGCCGAAGCCAACGAAAAACTGTATATCAACCGCGAAGAAGGGTTCATTGGTACGGGACTGAAGAAAGACGAGTTCGTTTGCAACTGTTCCGATATCGACGATGTGATCGTTTTCTTTAAGGACGGGAAATACAAGGTGGTGAAGGTGAGCGAAAAAATGTTCGTCGGGAAAGGGATTCTTTACGCCAATGTGTTTAAGAGAAACGACAAGCGTACCATCTATAATGTGGTATATCGCGACGGGAAAACATCGCCTTATTATATCAAGCGTTTCTCGGTCACGGGCGTTACCCGCGATAAAGAGTACGACTTGACGCGCGGAAAGCCCGGGTCGCGCATTGTCTATTTCAGTGCAAATCCCAACGGCGAAGCCGAAACCATTAAAGTGATCCTGAAACCCAAACCCCGGATGCGTGTGCTGCAGTTTGAGAAAGACTTTGGCGATATTGCCATTAAAGGCCGACAGGCGATGGGGAATTTGCTCACAAAGGCCGAAGTGCATCGCATTTTGCTCAAGCAGAAAGGGGTGTCGACGTTGGGTGGACGAAAAGTGTGGTTCGATCCCGATGTATTGCGCCTCAACTACGATGGTGAAGGTACTTATCTTGGCGAGTTTCAGGGCGAAGACGAAATATTGGTTGTAACCCGAAACGGCGAGTACTATACCTGCAATTTCGATTTGAGCAACCATTTCCCGACCAATTATTTGAAAATAGAGAAATACGACAAAAACAAAGTTTGGACAGCAGCTCTCTTTAATGCCGATCAAGAGTATGCCTATTTGAAACGGTTTAACTTTGAACCTTCGGAGAAACCGTTGAATTTTATTGGCGATAATCCGCAATCGAAATTGTATTTGCTCACCGACACGGTTTATCCGTATCTGCAGGTCGTTTTTGGCGGAAACGATGCGTTTCGTGATCCGCTGGAGATAGATGCCGATGAGTTTATTGGTGTAAAAAGTTATAAAGCCAAAGGGAAACGTTTGTCGAACTACGAAGTGGAGACAGTGAATGAGTTGGAGCCCAAACGCTTTCCCGAACCCGTTAACGAGGAACAGCATTCTACAAATGTAGAGATCGATGAAGAGGATGTGTTGGACGAAATTACTGGGCAGATGCGATTGTTTGACAAATAGGGAGAAAAGGAACGATTTTGTTTACCCCATATCAAAAAAAGGCGTATGATAAAGAAATTATCGCTTACTCTTTTTCTGCTGACAGTAATTTCTGCCGGCGGTTTTTCGCAGGTAATGCCGCAAATGCAGGAAATTACGGATTCGGTTTCGCAGAAAAAGCCCTGTTCGGTATTGTCAGAATTGAAACCCGAGAATCGGGCAACATTGTTTGGCGTCGGAAAAGGGTTCCTCACCGATACGTATCTTTCTCCCTTGGAATATGACGGACTGACTTTTTCGCTACTGCATGAACGACTGAAAGGGACTTCTTTTTTCAACGAGAAATTGCTGCTGCAGCATCAGTTCCAGATTCAGATTGCGAGCACCGATAATCCAACCAAAACGGGATCATCGTATTACGGAAATCTTTATTGCGGAATAAACGGTTTTTATCCTTTGGTAGAAAATAATCGTTTCAGATGGTATGGTGGTGCCGGCTGGAATGCCGAGTTGGGTGGTATTTACAACGAGCGCAATTCCAATAATCCCGGATCGTTAAAAGTATCCACCAACCTCAATCTTGCCACAATGGCCCTGTTTAATTGGCGAATGTTTACTTTTCGGTGGCAGGTAAGTACTCCTCTTGTCGGTGTGTTTTTCTCTCCCGAATACGGACAATCGTATTACGAAATGTTTACGCTGGGGAACGATGACGGGACAGCAATTTTTGGTTCATTACACAATCAGTGGGCCGTTCGCAACTATTTTACGGTGGATTTTCCTGTCGGAAATGTGATCATTCGTACCGGTTACCTCGGCAATTATTATCATACTGATGTAAACCATATTGTTACCAAAATTTTATCGCATCAGTTTATGATTGGGATGGCGGTTGAGTCGCTGAATTTTGGTGGAAAACGCATGAAAAAAAACCATTGGCTGCACAGCGTTTACTATAACGAACCTTAAACTTCTTTCATTAAATGCCCAAATTTATCATACATTGCTTACGTGCCTGATGTATGCCTGTTTTATGGGCCATTGTTTTCGCGCTTTGTATCAATTGATTTTTGAAAGACTAAATGAGTAGTTCTAAGCCAAAGGCTCGCCAACCTTTCATTTATTTTGGTGGATTGCAAATCTCACAAATGAGGTAATTTATAGTTTTTTATCGGACGATAATAATTGTGTAATTTAAAAAGTCCTATATTTATGGCATAAATAAGGGCTATATAAAAAGACTTCCAAACCAATGATCGTTTATTAGATAAATAATAACACAAAAAATGAAGCGGCTTTTAATACATCTGCATTATGTATTGATTCTTTTTGGGCTTTTCGGTTCAACGATTGCAAAGGCTGATATTTGGGATAATCCAAGAGTTCAGATCTATTATTCAGAGAATAGGGAATTTAAATTAATCATCACTCCCAAAAAAATTCCCGACAAATATTATCAATGGAAAAACTATAAGAATAATAAACATCCTCAGACAAAAACAATTTTACGAAAAAAGCTGAAATTTATGCAGAGTATTTCTGCTGAAGACACGATTTTAATTCCTTGTATGGCGGAATTGTATCAAATAAAAGGAACTGATAGTATTTTGTTGTGGAAAAATAAATTGTTGAATGATATTTGTCCTGTCTATGCGATAGTAGCAAACGATGGTTCTTCGGTTGCTACATTCGATAATTGGTATTCAACCGGATATGGTGTCAACGTATTTGTGATATATAATGCAGAAGGAGAGGCGAAAAGGACATATAAACTTGAAGAAATAAGTCCTTTTCCTCTGAATGACTATTCTTTGTCAATTTCATCTATATACTGGAGAAAGAGTGCTCGATTCATTGACAATGAAAGGATTAGTATTGAATTTGCAACGGAGAATAACGAAATCAAGAAAAGAATATATAACACAAGAAAATTAACATTTGAAGAATATCCACCTTGTAATCACGATATAATATAGCTTCATGCAATCCCCGAGATTTCATAGTACCGACCATTAAAAGGAAAACCTAAGAGCAGCAAATACAACAGATAAAAATATGAAAGTTCGATTGATTAGAAAAGAAGAATTTAGGAGTTATTTTTTACCGGTTATTTTTTATGGACCAATATTAGGATTGATAATTTTCCTTGTGATGCGTGTGGATAATACTATGCAAATTTCTGCGATTAAGGGTTTTTCTTTGGGGATAGTTATAATATTTGGTCTTCAACTGTTGGGTTTTATTATTATGGAAATATTTGTACGAGGAAATCAAATAAAAAAACTACAGAAAGAGAATTTCAAAATACTTGAACAATGTGGAATTCAGTTGTGTGACGATTTAGTATTTAGAGGAAATTATAAAGGATATTGGATCCATATTTATCCATATGAAGTGATTGCTAAAAAACGAAAACAACTGAATTTCACCATAATCTCATATTATAATTATCCGGATACTCTAGTCGATGAGAGCTCAAAATTGAATTATGATCAAGAGAATGGTAAGACGTATGATATAGGAACAATTAATTTCAATAAAAACATTGTTTCACTAGTCCCAACTGATGGGGATAATCCTGATTTTAAATCTTTAATAGACTTCTTGATTTATAAATTGCAAGAATTAGAATTGACTCCGTTTGACTTTAAAACATAAAAGGTTTCCATCTCGCTTCATTTTTTTTTCGTGTGCCGTGAACAAAATATAATTGCTATCTTTGAAACAAAAAATTTGCATTGGAGCTAATATTTTCTCCTGTAAAGGATTATTCTATGATTATGAACAATAAAAGATGAAATTTACAAATTGGAATATTTATTAGAAAAAAGGGATGAAGTACAATTTTGATGAAATAATCGACAGGAGGAATACCTCTTGTGTGAAGTTTGATGCGGTTGCGGAGCGTTTGGGTAGAAATGATTTCATCCCCCTGTGGGTGGCCGATATGGATTTTCTTTCGCCTCCCTGCGTTATCGAGGCATTAAAAAAACGAGTCGAACATGGCATTTTCGGCTATACGTTCCCGTCTCCGGGGTATTATCGTTCGATTATCGATTGGCTGCAGAAAAGGCATCATTTGACCGTAAAAAAAGAATATGTTACCTTTGTGCCCGGTGTAGTGAAAGGAATTGCTTTTGCCATCGATGAATTTACCCAAAAAGGAGACAACGTGATCATTCAACCTCCTGTTTATCACCCATTTCGGATTGTAACGGAAGGGCTGGAACGACAAGTGATCAATAATCCGCTCGTCCTTGAAAAGGGGCGTTACAGAATGGATGTTGACGGACTGAAAAAGGCGGTTGCGGAAAACGATTGTAGGGTGTTGATCTTATGCAATCCCCATAATCCGGGAGGGAGAATATGGTCGCCGGAGGAGCTTGCCGTAATAGCCGAAATATGTTATGATAAGGGTATATTGGTTATTTCGGACGAAATTCATGCCGATTTGGCTTTACCGGGATACCACCATACTCCGTTTGTTTCCGTATCGGAAAAGGCTGCTCAAAACAGCATCACGTTTATGGCTCCGAGCAAAACGTTTAACATTGCCGGTATGGTGAGTTCTTTTGCGGTGATTCCGAATGCCGACATTCGCAAACGTTACGTTGGGTATCTCGAAAAACGGGAATTGAATCAAGGCGATCTTTTTGCTTATACGGCTACGCAGGCTGCCTATGAAGGCGGGGAAGAATGGCTGGGCGAGCTGCTGAAATATATTCAGGGGAATATCGATTTTGTGTCGGATTTTTTGGCAACGCATATTCCGCAAATTAAACCGATGGTTCCCGAAGCATCGTTTCTGGTATGGCTCGATTGTCGGGGATTGGGATTGTCGCAAAAAGAGTTGGTGCATCTTTTTAAGGATAAAGCTCATTTGGTGTTGAACGATGGAACGATGTTTGGAAAGGAAGGTGAAGGATTCATGCGCATGAATGTGGGTTCTCCGCGTGCGGTGATCGAAAAAGCACTGATTAATTTAAAAAATGCCGTTAACGAATAAACCTGTGGGGCTTATTATTGTTCTAATCGTAATAACAATAGAAGAAAATAAATTCCCAATTATAAATAATTAAACAACCATTTTAATGAAAATTTCAACAAACAAGTATGTTACATTGACCTACGATTTGCATGTAGGTGAAGGCGAAGAACGCGAATTGGTGGAGCAAGCAACCCTAAAGAAACCACTGGAATTTGTTTTTGGCACCCATGCGATGCTCGAAACATTCGAAAATTATCTTGAGGGATTGGAAGAAGGCGACCGTTTTAATTTTTCGCTCACTCCGGAAGAAGCCTATGGCGAATATGACGAGGAAAAAATTATCGATTTACCCAAAACCATCTTTGCGATTGACGGGAAAATTGACGAAGAGGTGTTGTTCGAGGGAAATATGATTCCGATGATGGATGCCGACGGAAACCGGCTGATGGGTTCTGTAATGGCCATTGAGGATGATGTGGTGACCATGGATTTTAATCATCCGCTGGCAGGTGAAACCATGTTTTTTGAAGGAGAGGTAATAGGGGTGCGTGATGCTACGCCTGAAGAAATTGCCGCTTTTTCTACAGGTTGCAACTGTGGATCGGACGATTGTGACTGTGGGTCTGAGGGTTGCGGATCGGGATGCAATTGTTGAGAAAAATTCCGGGAGTGACACATGAATACGTTCGGAAATATATTCAGGTTAACATCTTTCGGTGAATCACACGGCGAAGCCGTAGGGGGTGTAATCGATGGTTGCCCTCCGGGTATCGAAATGGATATCGAATTCATTCAGAGCGAACTGGACAGACGTCGTCCGGGTCAATCCCGGATTACTACCCCGCGAAAGGAATCGGATACGGTAATTTTTCTTTCCGGAATTTTCGAGGGAAAAACAACCGGTGCGCCTATCGGTTTTATGGTGAAGAACGAGAATTTTCATTCTTCGGATTATGAAAATTTGAAAGATGTGTTTCGTCCCTCACATGCCGATTATACGTATCAACAAAAATACGGCATTCGCGATTATCGGGGGGGCGGACGTTCGTCGGCTCGTGAAACTGTTTCGCGTGTGGTAGCCGGTGCCGTTGCCAAATTATACCTCAAGAGACTGAAAATCGGTATAACGGCTTATACCTCACAAGTGGGTGGAATTATGTTGGATAAAGACTATACGAAATATGATTTTTCGCTGATAGAATCTACTCCCGTACGTTGCCCCGATCCCGAAAAAGCATGGCAGATGATCGACCTCATCGAGGAAGTACGCTCCAAAGGCGATACGATAGGAGGGGTGGTTACTTGCGTGATCAAGGGAGTGCCCGTGGGATTGGGCGAACCGGTATTCGGTAAACTGCATGCCGCATTGGGTGGAGCCATGCTGAGCATCAATGCGGCAAAAGGTTTTGAGTATGGTGATGGGTTCGATGTGAATCATCGGGGTTCCGAAGTGAACGATGTTTTCTTTAACGATAACGGCACTATACGAACGCGCACAAATCATTCGGGAGGTATTCAGGCCGGCATATCCAACGGCGAGGATATTTATTTTCGGGTGGCTTTCAAACCGGTATCCACCATATTGATGGAACAGCAAACAGTGGATATCGATGGCAACGATACCCATATAAAGGCTCGTGGAAGGCATGATCCGTGTGTTGTTCCCCGTGCCGTACCCATTGTGGAAGCAATGGCTGCTATGACCATACTGGACTATTATTTGCTGTCGAAAGCCAAGTAGACAAGGAAGTCGCCACGTGGTGGTATAAAATAAAAAAGTATCCGTGTTTTGCGGATACTTTTTTTTGGATATTGAAAAAAGGGAGAAAATTACTCAGCTGTGGGTTCTTCTTTCTTTTCTTCTGCGGCCGGTTCCTCTTTCTTTTCTTCAGCAGTCGGTTCTTCCGATGCGGGTTCTTTTGCGGAAGGATCCGGAGCAGGAGCATTAGCTGCCTCCAATTCGGCTTTTTTCTTGGCTAAAGCCTTGGCTTTTTCTTCGTTTATCTTTTTCTCTGCTTCGAAACGGGCTTTTTCTTCGGCACGTTGTTTTTCCTCATCCTTGTTTTTCAACGATGTGATCGTCTTTTCCTTGCTCTCTTTCCATTCAAGGAATCTTTTTTCTGCTTCTTCTTCCGAAAAAGCACCCTTTGCTACACCACCCAGAAGGTGTTTCTTCATCAATACGCCTTCTCTCGATAAGATATTGCGTACGGTATCTGTGGGTTGGGCACCTGTTTGCAGCCAATACAAAGCTCTGTCGAAATTCAAAGTGATTGTAGCAGGATGAGTGTTCGGATCATATGAACCTATCCTTTCAATATACTTTCCATCCCGTGGAGCCCTGCTATCTGCAACGACAATATGATAGAACGCGTGATGTGTGCGTCCGTGTCTTTGTAAGCGCAGTTTTGTTGCCATTTAGTAATTCTTTAAATTAAATATGTTGGACATTTTTTGGATTGAGGGTGCAAAGTTATGCAAACTTTTCGGATAAATGAAGTTTTTTGTTGCTATAAAAGTTATCTTTGCAAAATTTACAAAAAAGGGAAAAGCATGGCAATCGTTTATGTAGAGCAAAATGAACGTTTTCTATAAAGAACGGAGTGTGCCGACGATTTTTCCCGAATAATAATTATTTCCTAGGAGAACAACAATGAACAGGATCATTCAATTAATTAAAATCTACCTTTTATTCATTTTGATTTTTCTTTTGCAGAAACCGCTTTTCATGCTGTATTATCATAATTTGTATCACGATGTGTCGTTTATCGATTTTTTTCGGGTACTGGCCAACGGATTAAAGTTGGATGCTTCAATGGCGGGATATTTGACCATCTTGCCGGGAATCTTTCTGATTGCGTCGGTATGGGCGCCTTTTACGATCATCGAAAAGATTTTCAAGGGTTACTTTGCTCTTATGGCGTTGCTTATATCCATCATTTTTGTTGCGGATATTGCTTTGTACGGCTATTGGGGATTTCGGCTCGATTCTACGGCTCTTTTTTACATGAAATGGCCGAAGGATGCAATGGCAAGTGTAAATGTTTTTACGGTCATTATCGGAGGGATAGTTATTGCAGGCTTAACCGTTTTGCTTTACTATGTGTTCACCCGTTTCGTGTTGCGCAAAAAGCCGTGTGACAAGAGGGCAGAGAATCGACTTTTGACTGCTTTTCCTTTGCTTTTGCTGACGGCTGCACTTTTTATCCCCATTCGTGGAGGATTCGAAGTTTCTACCATGAATACCGGCAAGGTTTATTTCAGCTCGCGAATCGATTTGAATCATGCGGCTGTTAATCCCATGTTCAGTTTCATGGAATCTCTTTTTAAGGAACAGAATTTCGACAAACAATATCGCTTCATGAGCGATGAAGAAGCCCGTGAAGAGTTTAAAAAATTGGTAGAACAACCTACCGACAAACCGATTCCTGTTTTATTCGATACGCCGCGTCCCAATATTGTTATGTTTTTTCTGGAAAGTTTCGGGTCGAAAGTGGTTGAACCTCTTGGAGGAATCCCGGGAATAGCCACCCGATTGAATCGGTATTGTGAAGAGGGAATTTTGTTTACCCATTTTTATGCAAACAGTTTTAGAACCGACCGTGGACTGGTGTCTATTTTAAGTGGTTATCCTGCCCAACCTACCACTTCTATCATGAAATATCCGAGAAAAAGCCAAACCTTGCCTTCCATAACCAAAACATTGAAGCAAAACGGCTATTCGTCTACCTATTATTATGGCGGGGATGCCGATTTCACCAATATGCGTTCGTATTTGGTTTCACAGGGAATTAGCGATCTGGTTACTGAACAGGATTTTCCGGCTAAAGACAGAACCACCAAATGGGGAGTGCATGATCATATTGTGTTTCAACGATTGTTGTCGGATTTACAAAACAAACAGCAAGAGCCTTTTATAAAAATCATGCAGACGCTGAGCAGTCATGAGCCTTTTGATGTGCCTTTTCATAAAAGTGATGATCTGTATTTGAATTCGGTACAATATACCGACAGTTGTTTGGGTGAATTTATTGAAGGATTTAAGAAGACGAAATATTGGGCAAATTCAATCGTTGTGTTGGTGCCCGACCATGCCATGCATTATCCGTCGTCCATCGATATTCGTTCCGTAGAACGTTACCGGATACCTTTCCTCATCTTGGGAGGGGCTGTAAAGGCACCTGAAAAAATCGATGTGTATGCTTCACAAATCGATATTGCGGCTACTTTGCTGCACCAATTCCAACTTCCTCATGAGGAATTTACGTTCAGTAAAAATATATTGAATCCCGATTCTCCTCATTTTGCTTTTTATACTTTTCCCAATGGCTTTGGGTTTTTAACTTCAGAAAATCATTATGTGTACGATTGTGATTCACATGCTGTGGTGGTGAATGAAGGAAATAAATTTGAAAACCGAAAAAAGGGGGAAGCCTATTTGCAAATTCTTTACGATGACCTGGCAGGTAGGTAAAAAAAGCCGCCTTTTGGTTTGTTAGATGATCTTTGTGTTTTAAACTTAATAATTATGTCATATTTTTGTAACAACTTTGTAACATAAGTGTTATATTTTTGTAACCGAAATAAAACAGATTTTTAAGTCGATGAAGAAAAAATTGCTGTTGTTTTTCCTGATTGGTTTGACATTATTTTCTTGCAGCGGAAGCAGGGACAAGAGCAAAAGGTCGGTTGCGGTTACGCTTTCGGGGGCAGGAGCTACTTTTCCTTATCCCTTTTACAGCATAGTTTTTAGAGATTATATGCGCAAACATCCGGGTGTGACCATCAATTACGGGGCTATTGGCAGCGGAGGAGGAATCCGCAGTTTGCGCGATAAATCGGTGGATTTTGGTGCCAGCGATGCGTTCTTAAGTGAAAAAGAAACAGCCTCAATGAGTGCCGAAGTCTTGCATATTCCCACTTGCATGGGCGGTGTAGTGTTGTCTTTTACGCTTAACGGCATAGACAGCTTGCGGTTGACAGGTGAATTGGTTGCCGATATTTTTATGGGAAAAATTACCCGATGGAACGATCCGCGGCTGGTGGCCGAAAATCCGGACATTCTTCTTCCCGATTTGGAAATAACGCCGGTGTATCGTTCGGATGGAAGTGGGACAACGTTCGTTTTTTCGGATTATCTGAACAAAGTGAGCCCGGAATGGAAAAGAGTAATGGGCAAAGGAAAGGCATTGAAGTGGAAGGCAGGACTTGCGGCGAAAGGAAATCCCGGAGTGGCAAGTATTGTACAGTTGACGGAAGGTGCTATCGGATATATCGGATCGGAATATGCTTTATCTTTACAGATGCCGTCGGCCTATCTCAAAAACAGAGCCGGCAATTACGTGAAAGCTACCTTAGAAACCATAGCGGCTGCAGCAGAAACCGATTTGCCCGACGATATGAAACTTACGCTTACCGATATGCCGCATCCCGATGCTTATCCCATCAGCCTGATGACGTGGATATTGGTTTACCAAGATCAAGCATACCCCGGGCATTCGAAACAAGAGGCTGAAGTGTTGGTCGATTTGTTGAATTATATCATCAGTCCCGATGGACAGAAATTGGCTGAACAGGTGAATTATGCACCGTTGCCGTTGCAGGCCGTGCAAAAAACTCAACGTATCATCAACCGTATTCATTTTGGAGGGGAGAGGATATCGACTGTCCCCGATCCGGAAATGGCTGTTGTAAATGTTTTGTCACAAACAGAAGTTGCAAAGGATAGCATGAAAATGTCTCGCTTTGAAAAATCGATAGTCAATGAAAGATAAGATTTTTAAAGGGTTGCTTTTTGCTGCTGCGTTGACTATTTTGGTGTTAACGGCAGGTGTTGTTTATGTATTGGTAAAGCAATCGTTGGATGTTTTTCAAGAGTATGGTTTTTTTGGTTTTATTTTTAATGCCGAATGGGATCCCCGCCCTGATACGGAAGAATATGGCGCGTGGTCTTTTATAGTCGGAACCCTATTCACGGCTTTTTTTGCACTTTTGCTTTGCATTCCGTTTTCGTTGCCGGTAGCGTTATTCAACGGCGAGTATTTCAACGGTCGCAAGATATCATCTTTCGTTAGTTCAGTGGTCGATTTGCTTGCCGGCATTCCTTCAATTGTATATGGATTATGGGGCTTTTATACCTTACGTCCGATTGTCATTCAATTGGGTATCAATGCACCGGGCTTTGGAATTTTTCTTGCCTCGATCGTATTGGCCATTATGATTATTCCGTATGCTTCGTCACTGAGTGCTGAATTTTTGTCGATGATTCCCAACACATTAAAGGAAGGGGCATATAGTTTAGGTGCTACACGTGTAGAGACGATTTGGCATGTGAGCCTGCCAATGGCAAGTTCGGGCATTGTTGCTGCATACATCCTTGCCTTGGGAAGAGCATTAGGCGAAACAATGGCCGTGACTATGCTTATTGGGAACACTACCAATGTACCCACTTCGCTGCGTGATACAGGAAATACGATGGCGAGCGTCATTGCCAATCAGTTTGGCGAGGCCGATGGGTTGAAGCTGAGTGCTCTTATCGGCATCGGTTTGTTGTTGTTTCTTATAACGGCTGTCATTAACCTGATAGCCAAATTCATCATGAAAAGATTAGCTGCAAGATGAGTGATCGGGTGAAGTTTTCAAACATAAAGAAGCGGTCAGTCAAAGATAAAATCGTTTTTGGCCTGGTTTGTTTTTTTTCTTTCCTTTCCATGATTCCGTTGTTTGTCATTATTTGGAATGTGATATCGAAAGGATATGCCAATTTCAATTGGCGTTTATTTACTCAGGTTGCGCCTTCTTCCATGGATGCCTTGATTGCAAAAATGAGCGGCGAACCCATTCCCGGCGGAATTCTCAACGGTATTACCGGAACCATCCTCATAGTGGGGATGGCTGTTTTGTTCACCGTTCCGTTGGGATTATTTATCGGCATTTATCTTTCGGAGCATCCCGATAATAAGTTTGCCCGTACGGTGAGTTACCTCACCGATTTGCTGCAGGGGATGCCTTCGATTGTGATCGGCATCATTGCGTATATATGGGTGGTGAAGCCGCTGGGGAGTTATTCGGCATTGGCGGGGAGTGTGGCTCTCACCATCATGATGTTGCCTATGGTGGTGCGATCGACAGAAGAGACCTTGAAAATGCTTCCTCGTTCGTTGAAAGAAGCCGGATTGGCGTTAGGTGCGTCCTATACCGATGTGATTTTCAAAGTAATTGTACCATCGGGATTTGGAGGAATTTTTACGGGGATTTTGTTGGCTGTGTCGCGTGTCATGGGCGAAACAGCGCCGCTTATGCTTACGGCGTTGGGAGCTGCGGTAGTCAATTGGAATATTTTGGAACCCACCAGTGCCATTCCTTTGTTGATTTGGGATTTTTATAACGATCCCAATTTGGTTGATATCATTTGGTCGGCATCGTTGTTGTTGTTGATCGTGATATTCTTGCTAAATTGGATTGCTAAAATTGTTGCACGTAAATGGAAAATATAACGGAAAATAAATTGGACAATCAGAAAGAAAATTCGGCCACCGAGCCCATATTGATGTTGAGGGATGTCTCGGTATCGTATGCACCCGGGAAAAAGGCGGTTAACCATGTTTCTGCCGATATTTATCCCAATACCATTACTGCCATTATGGGGCCGTCGGGTTGCGGGAAAAGTACCCTCCTTAGGGCAATCAACCGTATGCACGACCTTTATCCCAATGTTGTGACAAGCGGCGATATTTACCTGAAAGGGGAAAATATCATGAAAATGAACCCGATGGAGGTGCGTCGGCTGGCGGGTATGGTATTTCAAACTCCCAATCCGTTTCCTACCATGAGTATTTACGATAATGTGCTGGCGGGTTATCGGCTGAATGGCATTAAACTGAAGAAGGCTGAAAAAGATGAAATTGTGCGGAAAAGTCTTACGGCGGTTGCTCTGTGGGATGAAGTAAAAGATGTCATGAACCGGCGTGGATCGTTCCTTTCCGGAGGGCAGCAACAGCGGTTGTGTATTGCTCGCGCATTGGCATTGAAGCCCGAAGTGTTGCTCATGGATGAACCGACCTCGGCGCTCGACCCGGTTTCTACCAACAAAATTGAAGAATTGCTGTTGGATCTTAAAAAGAATTTTACCATCCTCATTGTAACGCACAACATGTCGCAGGCAGCCCGAATATCGGACAATTCCATGTTTATGTATCTTGGCGATTTGGTCGAGTATGCTCCTACCAGGGAGATGTTTACCAAACCTAAAAACAAGAAAACCGAAGAATATCTCACCGGCATTTTCGGATAAAAATGCGGCGAATATACCGCTTTTCTGAATTATTCTATTAATTTTACGTTCTGTGAGTGAATACAATAAAATCTAAATATGTCAATGGATACTTTTAATAATAACCTTGGCTTATCCAATTCGTTGATTAAAGAAAAATATTTGGAAGAATTACAGAGCGATTTCCGGATTCTTTCGGAGATTGTGCTTAATCAGATTGCGCTTACGCAAAAATTGTTGGAAAATAATCTCGACGAAGAGGTGTTGATGGAAATATCAAGAAACGAAAAAATAATTGATTCGCTGGATCTTACCATCAGAGAAAAAGTAATAAATGCCATTATTCTTTTTACGCCACGTGCCACCGATCTCAGAAAAATCATGGCCTATCACGATATCACCATTTCGATGGAAAGGGTAGGCGACCAGATTCTGAATGTGGCCGGATTTCTGAAAAAAACCGATCTTTCCATTGAAGGATTTGAGGAATATAGGGGACATCTGGATAAAATGCTGATATATGCAGGTAACATGTTGAAAAATGCTATTTTTTCTTTTACCGGACTGAGTCACGAATTGGCATACGAAACCATTCAGATGGACGACAAAGTGGATAAGTGGGATAAAAAAATGGAAAAACGTCTTGCTGAAGGATTTAAGGATAAGGTGCTAAGCCATCAGGCGCTGGTGAATATCATGAGCATTACTGCCATTTCGTATAACATAGAACGAGTGGCCGATATGGCGGTAAATATGGCCGAAGCCGCAATTTATCTGGTGGAGGGTAAAGATGTGAGACATCACAAAATAGAAGAAAAGAAACCGCCCACACAATCTTAAAAAAAATGGCTAATGCTTCAATTTATCGGATTATGGAGGCGATGCGGGAAAGAATTTTAGTGGTAGATGACGAAAAAGACATTTGCAATATTCTGCAATTTAATCTCGAGAACGAAGGATTTGAGGTAGAGGTGGCGTATTCGGCTGAGGAGGCACTCAAGAAATTATCCGACAGCCATAGCCTTGTTATATTGGATGTGATGATGGAGGGGATGTCGGGTTTTAAAATGGCAGAAAAGGTTCGTAAGGAGGGTAATACTGTTCCCATCATTTTTTTGACGGCAAAAAATGCCGAAAACGACATGCTTAAAGGCTTTTCGTTGGGGGGTGACGATTATATTACCAAACCTTTCTCGGTAAAAGAGGTATTGGCGAGGGTAAAAGCCGTTTTAAAGCGAACGGCAATGGCTCAGTCCTCATCCACAAAATGGGTATATGGAGATTTGGTTATCGATATGTCTTCCAACCGGGTGACGGTAAAAGACAAAGAAGTGCCGCTTACGAAAAAAGAGTTCGAGATATTGGCGTTGTTGGTGCAATCGGCGCCAACTATTCTTACTCGTAGCGAAATTCTGAATAAGGTCTGGAGCGATAACGAATTTGTATTGGATAGAACGGTGGATGTACACATTACCCGTTTACGTAAAAAATTGGGCGACTATGCTTCGCTTATTCTGAACCGTTCGGGATTTGGTTATTATTTGAATACGGATTTAAAAATCGAAAAATGAAATTCACGCTTTCATACCGCAAAAAAATTTTTATCTATTTTTCAGTCATCATCGGTGTTTTTACGGTAGGGATTATTGCTTTTGAGCAAAATCGGGTTAAACACGAGAGAATGGCGAATCTGGAAAATATCATGGATGTTTATGCCGAAACGGTTCATCGTTATATTTCCGAAAATCGGCTATATGAAAAAGACAGTCTGACCGCTCTATCCGAGTTGCTTTCATACCTGCCGGATGATGGAGTTCGCTTAACCGTTATCGATTGGCAGGGAAACGTGATGTATGACAATACCTTATCTGCCGACACGATGGAAAATCATTTGCAGAGACCTGAAATTCAAAAGGCTATTGTGCAACAAAGTGGCACTCATGTGCGTGTTTCGGCAACAAACAACGTGAAGTATATGTATTATGCCAAAAAATACGATGAGGGGTATTTTATTCGCGTTGCGTTGCCTTATGACATAAAAGTGAAACCTGTTCTCCATGCCAAAGACAGTTTTGTGTATTATATTCTGTTCTTTTTTGTGGTGTGTGTGTTTATGATGAACTATTTCGCCAATCGGTTCTCAAAATCGATTAAGGAGTTAAGGGAATTTTCATTGCAGCTTAAGAGCGGACAACCGATTAGTCGGCCGGTGAATTATGTCGATGACGAGATAGGAGAGATTAGTGCCGATATCATTGAAAATTATAACCTCTTACAGCAAAACAGGAAGCAATTGGCGTTGGAACGCGAAAAGTTACTTCAACATTTTCAGTATTCCAAAGAAGGGATCGCAATTTTTTCGAGTGACCGAAAAAAAATATATGCTAATCCGCATTTTTTGCAATATCTCAATGTGATTGCCGATAAAACGGTATTTGATGCGGAAAAAGTCTTCTCAGATCCACATTTTAGTGATGTGGTTCGTTTTTTGGAAATCAAACCGCGCAAAGAGAATATTTATACCAAACGAATCGAGAAAAGTGGTAAACAGTTTGATGTGCGGGTAATTGTATTCGATGACGAAAGTTTTGAAATCTATATTGCTGACGTGACCAAACAGGAGAAAACCCGTTTGTTGAAGCAGGAAATGACCAATAACATTGCCCATGAGCTGCGCACACCCGTTACCGCCATTAGAGGATATATCGAAACCCTGCTTACCCTCGATGATAACGATGTGGAACGAAGGCGAAATTTTTTGGAACGTGCTCATGCACAAACCATTCGTTTGTCGGAACTGATTCAGGATATTACCTTGTTGACGAAAATAGAAGAAGCGCCCGACCGTTTTGAATGGGAAACGGTAAACATTAAACAACTGTTGGAGGAGCTAAAATCGGATTTGGAAGAACAGTTTAAAGAGAAAAACGATCGTTTCGTTATTGAGGTGGATGAGGATGTAACCGTGGAAGGAAACCGGACATTACTCTATTCCATTTTTCGCAATTTAGCCGAAAACTCGTTAGCTTATGGTGGAGAGAATATCGAGATTGGCGTGCGTTGTTATGCTAAAACAGAGGATACGTTGTACTTCGAATTTTACGATACAGGTGTCGGGGTGGATGAACACCATCTTGGACGTATTTTCGAACGGTTTTACCGTATCGACGATGGACGGACCCGCAATACAGGGGGATCGGGATTGGGGTTGTCTATTGTGAAAAATGCCGTGCTGTTGCATCACGGTAGCATTGTGGCTAAAAACCGTCCCGAAGGAGGTTTGTCGTTTCTCATCACTTTTCCGAGATTACCACAAAAGAATCAATGATTTCTCGTTTAGCGAATGAGGGGGGTATGGGAAATGAAACGAAGCATTTTATTTTTACTCTTTTTGTTGCCTTTTATTACCCATGCTCAATATGTTTCAATGGGAGAAGCAGGAAGGGAGAATTCGACGGACAACGGAATTGATTTGATACTTTCGAATTCGGGGAAGAATGCTCTCAGCAATAGGAAATCAATCAAAATCGAAAATTTTATTATTCCTGCCATATTTGTCGGTTATGGAATTGTTTCGCTTGGAAATAATAATTTGAAATCCATCGATTCATCAATAAGAAACGAGGTAGAGGAAAATTGGCCTCATTTTAAAAGCGGTTTGGATAATTACAGTCAGTTTCTTCCTACAGCTTCAGTGTTTCTTTTAGGTGCATGTGGGGTGAGAGGAAGTCATAGTTTGAAAGAAGAAGCGATAGTGGGTATGACTTCGCTGGCAATTTCAACTTCAATTGTACTTTCACTGAAAAAAATGACCCATGTCAGACGTCCCGATAATAGTTCGTATGATTCCTTTCCGTCACAACATACCGCTATGGCGTTTGCATCAGCGGAATTTTTAAGAATGGAATATAGCGAGGTTTCGCCTTGGATTGCGATAGGGGGTTATGTTGCAGCCACAGGTACAGGTGTGTTTAGGATACTAAATAATAAACATTGGTTGAGCGATGTGGTTGCAGGAGCGGGCATCGGTATGGCGTCTGCCGATTTATGTTATCTGTTGTTCGATAAATTGAAAAACAGAAAAGTTGAAAAGGGTGTTTCTTTCCTGATTTATCCTATAACAGGCGACCATGTTTATGGGGGTGGAATAGCGATGAGTTTTTAAAAAATAATTTTTTGTTGAAAGAGATAAACCTATCTTTGTTTAAACAATAGCAAATTTTAGAAATATGAAATACGTTGGTGCACATGTAAGTGCGGCAGGAGGAGTGGAAAATGCTCCGGTGAATGCTCATCAAATTGGAGCGAAAGCATTTGCTTTTTTTACAAAAAATCAGCGGCAATGGTTTGCGGCTCCTTATTCCGAACAAAATATCGAGCTTTTCAAAGCGCGCTGCTATGAATTTGGTTATTCTCCCGATCATATTCTCCCTCACGACAGTTACCTGATTAATCTTGGTCATCCCGAAGAAGAGGGGTTGAAAAAATCGCGTATGGCTTTTTTCGATGAAATGAAGCGCTGTGAGCAACTTGGATTGAACCGCTTTAATTTTCATCCCGGCAGCCATCTCAATCTGATATCGGAAGAGGCATGCATGGATAGAATTGCCGAATCCGTCAATCTCGCATTGGAAAAAACCTCCGGCGTTACTGCAGTGATCGAAAATACGGCAGGACAAGGGACCAATTTGGGTTATCGGTTTGAACACTTGGCCTATATTATCGATAAAGTAGAGGATAAAAGCAGGGTAGGGGTATGTATCGATACAGCTCACACGTTGGCAGCCGGTTACGAGATACGCACAAGTGAAGATTTCGAGGCTACCTTTCAAAAATTCGATGCGATTGTTGGTTTTAACTATCTACGGGGAATGCATATCAATGATTCCAAGAAAGAGGTAGCTTCACGGGTCGATCGTCACGACAATATTGGAGAAGGCATCATGGGAATCGACCTTTTTCGGTTTATCATGAATGATCCGCGCTTCGACGATATGCCGCTTATTCTCGAGACGCCCAATGAAACGTTGTGGCCTCAAGAAATACAATTGCTCTATTCACTCATACACTAATTGATAATTTAGCAGAGTTATGTATTATGTTATGCCTGTTGTTTTTTTGCTGGGCATCGTAGCTATTGCTTTAGAAGACTTTATCAAGATAAATAAATCTGCTACGGCTCTTTTCATGTGTGTTGTTCTTTGGCTGATGCTTATGTTTGATGGACAACGCATTTTGGTAGAAAGGCATAATCCCCTTTTTTACCAATTTGTCCGGCAAACGGGTATTTCCAATCTTCCTGTTAAGGAACAGGTCAATACGTATTTAACGGAGAGCGCTTTTGTCCCTCATTTGGGCGATGTAGCCGAGACGTTGTTTTTTGTCATGTGCTCCATGTTGATTGTCAGTATAGTAGATAAACATGGAGGATTTGCGGCGGTTGCTACTTATCTGAAAACGTCGGATAAACGCCGTTTGCTTTGGTATATTGGTTTGTCTTCTTTTTTCTTTTCTGCATTACTGGATAATTTGGCTGCAGCTATCGTATTGATTGCCGTGTTGCGAAAGCTGGTCCCCGATCGCACCGATCGAATGAAATATGCCTCCATTATTGTGATTGCGGCAAATGCCGGCGGTTCGTGGTCACCTATTGGCGATGTTACTACACTGTTGTTGTGGACCGGTGGGAACATTAGTGCATGGCATCAGATAAGCCATGTGTTTTTACCTGCTTTTGTAAATTTGCTTGTTCCTTTGACAATTGCCCATTTTTGGTTATTCAAAAAAGGTAGAACACTGAGAGTACCCAGTACATTGACAAAAGAAGACGAGTATGTGCGATTGATTCCGATGAAATCGAGGGTGATTATTTTTCTTATCGGATTTTTGTCGTTGGCATTGGTTCCCGTTTTTCAGATGTTGACCCATCTTCCCGCTTTTATGTGTGTGTTGTTGGGTCTGGTATTTCTATGGATTTATACGGATTCGATGTATGGAGACATAAATTACATTGAAGATTCGGACAAGTTGAGGATTTCAAAACTTTTTCAGACTGTTGATCTTCCTACCATTTTCTTTTTTCTCGGCATCCTGATGTCTGTTGCTGCCTTACAAACCGGTGGACAGTTGAGTATGTTTGCCGATGCTTTATCGTCGACCTTCAACCAACCCTATCTCATCAGTTTTCTTATAGGAGCGGTTTCTTCGGTTGTGGATAATGTGGCACTTGTGGCTGCGACAATAGGGATGTATCCTGTTGTGGAGGCTTCGGCGGTGATAACTCCTTATCTGCAGGCTTTTGTGGCTGATGGCGGTTTTTGGACGTTCCTTGCTTATTGTGCCGTAACCGGAGGTAGCATTTTTATTATTGGTTCGGCAACCGGCGTTACGGTAATGGGACTCGAAAAAATAAGTTTCGGATATTATTTCAAGAGATTTACGCCGTTGGCTTTGCTTGGGTATATTGCCGGTGCAGCGGTGTTTATCTTGCTTGGGTGATAATAAAAAACGCATCGTAATTTCTCCCGATGCGTTTTTTATTGTTGTTTGTTGCAATTAATCCAACACAATTTCATCGACAAAAATAAAAGCTCTATTTCCTTTTCCCGGATGCCATGCCGGAATAAGGGAAGGCTTAACCGTAACCTTGAAATAACGGGCAGTTACCGGATCGAAAGTCAGCGTGTGTGTTACTACATCCGACCAGTTTTCCATTTTTGCATCGATGAATTTTTCACTCTTTACCGGAGTGAAAACGGAATCGTTATCCGATGAAGCAACGGCTATTTCCGATGCGTCGAAAACCCAGTCACCGGTTTCAACGGCATTTCTGATTTCTGCTTTGGATATTGTTGTGGGTTCGAGCATATCGATGACGGCGATCAGATCTTCCTTCTGAAATCCTATCCATCTGCCGGTTTTATAGTTTGAACTGCTTCCGAACAATCCGTCCACCAACATGCTTGCACCACTGAATGCATAATTAGGTGCCGGGTTGGTAAGCAATGTAATGGGCTTGAAAGTGGATTTGCTTACCTTCACTTTTTCGTGATATATTTTACTGTTTTTCCCATTTTCACGAAGGGCTACAGCTTTAATTTCAGCATCTTCTTTTATGGTGAAACTACCTTCGTATAGCGTAGATGATGCGGTTGGTTCTCCGCCATCCAGCGTATAATAGATGGGAGCATTGTCGATGGTAGATAATTCCACTTCGAGCGAATTGGTTTCGAAGTTGGGTGTTAATTTGGCTTGAATGTCGAATACATGCGTTGCATAATTGTATCCCAGCTTATCGTATAAAGCCAGCAGACGTGGCAATCTTTTCAGAAATTCTTCGTAGTTTTTCTTCTCGGGTTGCATCCATTGTACTTCACAGAGTGCGGCAATACGCGGCATAACCATGTACTCTACATGTTCAGGCGTTTTGATATATTCCGTCCAAAGATTGGCTTGCGGTCCTAAAATGTGTTTCTTTTGTTCGGGGGTCAGTACTTCGGGAACGGGTTCAAAACTGTACACTTTTTCAATAGGAACGTATCCCCCGATGGACAACGGTTCGTTTTCGATATCTTGGGTTTGATAATAATCGAAATAGCAATACGATGTCGGAGTCATGATCACATCATGATTCATTTGAGCAGCCATAATACCTCCCTCCATGCCGCGCCATGACATCACCGTGGCATTGGGGGCAAGTTCGCCTTCCAGAATTTCATCCCAACCAATGATGTTTCTTCCGTGATCGTTGAGAAATTTCTCGATGCGGGCAGTAACATAGCTTTGTAGGTAATGTTCGGCAGTGTGTTTGCTGTCGTCTTTCAGCCCGAGTTCCTTGATGCGTCGTTGACAATCCGGACATTTTTCCCAGCGGACTTTGGGGCATTCGTCACCGCCGATATGGATGTATTTCGAAGGGAAAAGTTCCATTACTTCACTGAGAACACCTTCCAAAAATTCAAAGGTAGCCTCTTTGCCGGGGCAGAGCACATCTTCAAAGACACCCCATTCTTTGGCTACTTCGTATGGACCTCCCGTGCATCCCAGTTCGGGATAAGCGGCTAAGGCAGAAAGCATATGTCCCGGCAGATCTATTTCGGGAATGATGGTGATGTAACGTTCTTCGGCATATTTTACGATATCTCTGATTTCGTCCTGTGTATAAAATCCGCCGTGTGGTTTGCCGTCGTATTTACCCGTATTTTTCCCGATAACGGTTTCTTTTCTGAAGGCACCGATTTCGGTGAGTTTGGGGAATTTTTTAATTTCTATTCTCCATCCCTGATCATCGGTGAGATGCCAATGGAATCGGTTGATGTTGTGAAGAGCCAGCATGTCGATGTATTTTTTTATAAAATCGGCCGGTTCGAAATGGCGAGCTACATCGAGCATCATTCCTCTGTAGCCGAATCTCGGTTGGTCATTGATGATGACTTGCGGATACATCACCGAAATATTTTCGCCTACAGGTGTTGCTTTTCGCAACGTTTGGATTCCATAGAAAACACCCGCTTCGCTCGAACCGGTTATGGTAATGGTGTTTTCCGTAACTTCTATTCGGTAAGCTTCCGGATTTTCGTTTTCCGGTCCCAGTGCCAGAATAATGGCATTTTTTTGGGGAGCGGTAGAGGTTGTTTCGGGCTTAAAGCCTGTGGCGGTTTCCAAATATTCTGCCAGAAATTGCGCATTACGCTCCATTTTTTCATTTTCCTGCGGGAAAACGATTTTTGTGGCTTTCGATAACGTAAAAGGCGCCCCATCTTCTGTGGTTATTTCAGAGGGCAGAGGCACTACCTGATAATTGGCCTCTTTCATTTCTTTTTTTCCGGAACAGGAACATAAAAGTCCTGTCGCTGCCACGCACATAATAAAATACCTGATCTTTTCCATGTCATTTAATTATTTAGTTATTTTAGCGAATATCGTTTCGATGTTGGTTTCTATTGTTTATCCTTCCTGCAGTAAATTTTTTAAGGCCTTTTCTACACGCAATGCGCTGGTGATTTCTTGTGTATATTCGTCTATCGTGCTTGTTGTTCCTCCCATAGAGAGCAACGGCTTGCGATAGATCATGTTGCTTTCAACTTTTTCGCGTACCGATAAATGAAATTCTTTTGCTCCCGTTTCACGGGCAATTTTTGCAATATTATATTCGTTGATGCCGCTTCCCGGCATAATGATGATTCGCTCGCCTGCCTGTTGTACCAATTGCTTTAACAGAGGAATACCCTGTTCGGCTTTCGGTTGCTGTCCCGAAGTAAGCAATCTGTCACATCCCAAAGATATAATATTTTCTAGACTTTCAAAAGGATCTCGGCTCATATCGAAAGCCCTGTGAAAAGTGACGCTCATGCCTTCGGCTGCATCAATCAGTTCGCGGTTTCGTCGCATGTCCACGTCGCCATGCGGAGTGAGACAACCTATCACCACGCCATCGGCGTTCAGTTTTTTGGCTGTTTCGATATCGTTGAGCATGATGTTGTGCTCCAAAAGGGAATAAAGAAAATCGCCACCCCGTGGTCGAATGATTACATGAAGTTTAATGTTCAGTAATTCACGCGCCAATGCAATGGTAGCGTACGAAGGAGTTGTGCCGCCTTCGGGAATGGATGCGCAAAGTTCAACCCGATACGCTCCGCCTTTTTGGGCTTCCAAACAACTGGCAACGGAATTGGCACATATTTCTATTTTATAATCCATCTTTTGCAGGTATTTCTTATTATCGATAGATATTAAAAGATGGTGCAAAGATAATTCTTGCGTAACGATAAACCAAGATGAACCGATGATTCTCGCTTCTTAGTTGTGAGTTGCCCGGTACCAGCCGGTTTTTGTTTTATCGATGCTTACCCGTGGGTTATCACTTGGATCGGAAGTTGTGATTCCGGAATAGACATGGATTGGCAAAACGCCTTTACTTTTCGTGTAAAATTTGTCTGTACGTGTTTTGTAAGGAACCGTACGATTTAGCTGGTCTTCGAATCGCATCAACAACTGCTCATCTTTGCACAAATGGGCTACATAATCACCCATATCGTAGAATATCGCCGGATCATAGCCGTCCATCCGTTGTAAGGAGTCGAGTTGGGTAGCATCAAAGGTATAATCACGGTTTATGTCATTCATGAGGGATGCAGTAGAAGTCAGTTCGGAACAATCGGTTACCGCCAATGTTCCGTAGGGCGCTTCATAAGCAGAGTAGAATGAGTAAAATCCGTCGCAGATGGCTTGGTAATTGGTTTTTCCCAGCAAAAATTCTCCCACAACGGCATAGGGCATCCCATACGCCATTATTTCGGTAGGTGAAGCGATCAGATAATTGGTTACATTACGTAATTCATAGGCGACCTCTATCGAGGACATGTAACAATTGTCGAAAAGAATATATTCCATTTTTATTCCCGTTCTCGCGATAGCATCCGCCAGCGTTGTGATATCGGTTTGGTATTCGGGGATTGTTCCGCCAAAGTAACGGGTGTGGAATGCTCCTTCGTATTCCCAGTAATTTTTAAAGGATGATACAGATGTGGTTATTGCTCTCAGAGGGGTTGAGTAAGTCGGATAAACAGGAAGCCAGCCCATGCCATGCCCCCCGATAATCATAGCATAGGTGAGTGCCGGTGCAACTCTTTTCATGTCACTCAGAATAGAGGCAATACCTTCAGTAGTAGTAAAAGACGGATTACTGTAATTTTTCAGGGTGTCATGTTTGCATATGCCATTTTTGCAGGTTATTTCATACATCGTAGCTTGCGTTGATCCGGTCGACATAAATACAACTACTTTTTCGTCCTTCAGTCCGTTTCTACTGATTGCTTTTTCCAAATCCGATAGGTTTGTCTTGAAAGCCTTTGTTAATGTCCTATCTTCCGGCCAAGGCAGATACATCAATAACGTCTTTTGGTTGGGCAGTTCCACTTCTTCTTTCACGCAGGACATCAGAAAGAAAGAAAGGAAGAGTAAACAGATGAAAAACCTTGCCGATTTCCCCAATGTATTTGTTTTGCTCATCATCCTTATAATTATTCGCAAATTTACAATAAAATTCCTAATGGAAAAGCGTGTTTTGTTCGGCTCATGATGTACTTTTGAGGTATCGGTCGAAATTTTACCGAATACATTGCCAACTTCCTTTGGCTGTCAATATATAACTAAAATATACGAGGTTTTAAAACTATAATGTTCGATAATTTATACCTTTGCAGTTTCAGCATGAAGTAAACAAAACAAGGACCAGAATAAATAGCACAGAATATAAATTAACACATTAAAGAAAATTCAAATGACAGAAAAAATCAGAGAAACGCTTCGTGATTCGAAGAAAGCGCGGTGGACTGCCCTTGCTCTCGCATCTTTTACGATGATGTGCGGTTATTTTTTTGCGGATGTAATGTCCCCGTTGAAAGGACTTCTTGAAGGACAGATCGGGTGGACGAGTAGCGACTACGGTACATTTACGAGTGCTTACGGGTGGTTCAATGTTTTTCTTTTGATGTTGATTTTCGGGGGGATTATTCTCGACAAGGTAGGGGTGCGTATAACCGGTTTTGGAGCAGCGTTGATTATGGTAATCGGTACGGCAATCCAATATTGGGCAATATCGTCAACCACGCTTCAAGGCAGCAGTATGTGGGGAATAAAATCACAAGTTTTTTTTGCAAGTATCGGATATGCCACCTTTGCTGTTGGTGTTGAAGTTGCCGGTATTACCGTCACCAAAGTGATCTATAAATGGTTTCAAGGCAAAGAATTGGCATTGGCTATGGGCTTGCAGGTTGCGTTGGCTCGTGTGGGTACGGCCTTTGCGCTGGCTTTCTCTGTTCCGATAGCTAAAATAACGGGGGTGGCCGATGTTTCGCGATCGGTGCTTGTAGGGTTGATTGCGCTTTGCATAGGGTTGCTGGCATTTGTGGTTTACATTTTTCTTGACAAGAAGCTCGATCAATCGATTGCCGATGCTAAAACGGATAATTTGGAAGAAGAAGAATTCAAAATATCGGATATACGAAAGATTGTAACCAACAAGGGTTGGTGGTTCATCGCCATTCTTTGCGTGTTGTTTTATTCGGCTGTTTTCCCTTTTTTGAAATATGCCACCGATCTGATGGTAAACAAGTTTGGAGTAGATATGGATTTGGCAGGTCTCATCCCCTCTCTCTTGCCTTTCGGTACCATATTGCTAACGCCTTTGTTTGGCAATATATATGACCGACTGGGCAAAGGGGCTTCCATCATGATTTGGGGGTCAATGCTGCTGATTGTTGTTCATTTGCTCTTTGCCGTTCCGTTTTTGAATAATTGGGTAATTGCCATTTTGCTGGTGATTGTGCTTGGCATTGCTTTTTCGCTGGTTCCTTCTGCCATGTGGCCTTCGGTTACGAAAATTGTTCCCGAAAGGCAGTTGGGTACGGCTATGGCATTGATTTTTTGGGTACAAAACTGGGGATTAATGGGTGTTCCTCTCCTGATCGGATGGGTATTGGATAAATATTGTATCACCGGGCAGACTGTTCGCGACGGATTAACGGTCAATACCTACGATTATACTCTTCCGATGCTCATTTTTGCCGGATTTGGTTTCTTAGCTCTTCTTTTTGCTTTTTTGTTGAAAATAGAAGACAGGATAAAGGGGTATGGTTTGGAAAAGCCGAATTATATTCAGTAATACGGTAAAATGGTAATTCGGTTATTCGGTAATTCAGTAACCTGGTAATACGCTGAATTCGTTTTTTGTTATGCTTATCCTGAGGAAATAAAAAACTGTCAAAACGTCATAAAAGTTTCGTGGCAAGAATTTTGACTTCGTTGAAGGAGAAAGAAGGAAGTTATATAATAAAAAATCTAGTTATGAATTTTAACAATTTTACCATTAAAGCACAAGAGGCTGTACAAAAAGCGATTGATCTGGTACAGGCAAACAGTCAACAAATGATTGAACCGGCACATGTGCTGAAAGGTGTGATGCTGGTAGGAGAGAATGTGACCAATTTTCTGTTTCAGAAGTTGGGGGTAAATATGCGATCGTTAGAAGCCGCAGTCGATAGAGAAATTGAATCTTATCCACGTGTTTCAGGTGGTGAGCCGATGTTGAGTCGCGACTGTAATGCGGTATTTCAGAAAGCATCGGATTATGCCGCCAAAATGGGCGATCAGTTTGTTTCTCTTGAACATCTTTTGCTGGCGTTGGTAAGTGAGAAAAGTCCCGCTTCGCAGATTTTGAAGGCTCAGGGTGTTTCTGAAAATCAACTCGAATTGGCAATAAAGGAGCTCAGAAAAGGCGATAAAGTTACCAGCCAGACAGCAGAAGAAACCTATCAGGCATTGAGCAAATATTCGATTAATCTTACCGAAAGAGCCCGAAAAGGCCAGCTCGATCCTGTGATTGGGCGCGATGAAGAGATTCGTCGGGTGTTGCAGATATTGAGTCGCCGTACCAAAAACAATCCTATCCTGATCGGCGAACCGGGAACCGGTAAAACGGCCATTGTGGAGGGATTGGCACATCGTATTGTTCGTGGCGATGTTCCGGAAAACCTGAAAAGCAAACAAATTTTCTCGTTGGATATGGGAGCGTTGATTGCCGGGGCAAAGTATCAAGGCGAATTCGAAGAACGGTTGAAGGCCGTAATTAACGAAGTGGTGAAATCGGAAGGCGAAATTATTTTGTTTATCGATGAAATTCATACGCTGGTGGGTGCAGGAAAAACCTCAGGGGCAATGGATGCTGCCAATATCTTAAAGCCGGCACTAGCTCGTGGCGAGTTGCGCGCGATTGGTGCTACCACACTTGATGAGTATCAAAAGTATTTTGAAAAAGATAAAGCGCTGGAACGTCGTTTCCAAATTGTGATGGTAGATGAACCCAGCGAGGCCGATGCCATTTCCATTCTGAGAGGTTTAAAAGAAAAGTATGAGAATCATCATAAAGTACGCATTAAAGACGAAGCTATTATTGCTGCAGTGCAATTGTCGCACCGGTATATTACCGATCGTTTTTTGCCCGATAAAGCAATCGACCTGATGGATGAAGCTGCGGCCAAATTGCGTATGGAAATGGATTCCGTTCCGGAAGAGCTCGATGAAATACAGCGGAAAAGAAAGCAACTGGAAATTGAACGCGAAGCAATCAGGCGCGAGAACGATAAAGCAAAAGAAGAATTGCTGACGCGGCAGATTGAAGAGTTGAAACAGCAAGAAGCCGAGTATAAAGCCAGATGGCTGGCCGAAAAGGAAATCATTGATAAAATTCAGCAAAATAAGGCCGAAATAGAAGAGGCTAAAATTCAGGCCGAAATTGCAGAACGAGAGGGCGATTATGGTAAGGTTGCCGAATTGCGCTACGGAAAGATTAAGGAGAAAGAAAGAGAAATCGACGAATTGCAAAAGAAACTTCGCGAGGTGCAAGGCGATCGGCCTTTGATTAAAGAGGAAGTAGATGCCGAGGATATTGCCGAAATTGTATCGAAGTGGACGGGAATTCCCGTATCGAAAATGCTGCAAAGCGAACGCGAGAAGTTGCTCTCGCTCGAGGATGAGCTCCATAAGAGAGTTATTGGACAAGATGAGGCAATCAGAGCTGTTGCCGACGCCATTCGTCGCAATCGCGCCGGATTGAGCGATCCCAAACGTCCAATCGGTTCGTTCATCTTTCTCGGAACAACCGGTGTCGGCAAAACCGAATTGGCAAAAGCTCTTGCCGAGTGTCTGTTTGACGATGAGAGCATGATGACGCGTATCGATATGAGCGAATATCAGGAAAAATTCAGTGTTACCCGACTGATTGGTGCGCCTCCGGGATATGTGGGTTACGAAGAAGGCGGACAGTTGACCGAAGCTATTCGGCGTAAGCCCTATTCGGTAGTACTTTTCGATGAAATCGAGAAAGCGCATCCCGATGTGTTTAATGTACTGCTTCAAGTGCTCGATGACGGACGGTTGACCGATAATAAGGGCAGGGTGGTGAATTTTAAGAACACGATTATTATCATGACCTCCAATATGGGATCGGACTTGATTCGGTCGAATTTTGAACGACTCAACGATTCCAATCGTGAGCAAATAATTGAGGAAACCAAAAATGAGGTGATGGAGTTGTTGAAAACCAGAATTCGTCCCGAGTTCCTGAATCGTGTGGATGAAATCATCATGTTTTCGCCGTTAACACAAAACGAAATCAAACAAATCGTTCGTTTGCAGCTCGAAAATGTGAAGAAAATGCTTGCCGAAAACAGCAATATCCAATTGGAATATACCGAAGAAGCAGTGGAAAGCTTGGCAAAAGAAGGGTACGATCCGCAGTTTGGTGCGCGTCCCGTGAAGCGGGTTATTCAACGTAAAATACTCAATCAATTGTCGAAAGATCTCATTGCCGGAACGGTGGATAAAACAAAACCCATTATTATTGATGCAATCGACGATGTGATATTTTTCAAAAACTAGCCATTTTTAATAAGCCATTTTATGTGGCGAATAATAGAAATGCCCCGAAAAGTCTATTTCTCGGGGCTTTTCTTTATCATTATCTCTTTTATTAACATCAAAAAACGAAATTGAGGTTATCGTTGAAAATGAAAATCAATTGAATAGATTTTCGATACTCTTCAATGATTTACTGAGAAAAAATACCACTACCTGATCATACGGTTCAATAAGGGTTTCCCCATCTACCAAAATGGGCTCGCCGTTCCGTATGAGTGCTCCGAAAGTAATATCGGGGGGTAGATTGAGGTTCTTAATCAATTTTTTGGTAACTTTCGAATTGGGTTTGGCGATAATTTGGCCAACATTTGCGTTTGCAAAAGTGAGGCACTTAATATTGGAGACATCGGCTTTTAGCAGCAGTTCGTATATTTTGCTGGCAGCGATTACTTTTTTGTTGATGACGGTTCCGATATCGAATCGTTCGGCCATGTTGATATAATCCAGATTCTCAACTTCGGCAACGGTTTTTTTTACTCCGTATTGTTTGGCCATAAGGCAAGCCAAAATGTTGGCTTCGGAGTTTCCGGTAAGCGCCAGAAAAGCATCGCTTTCCATAATTCCTTCATTTTGCAGTAATTCGGCGTCGCGTGCGTCACCCAAATAAATACTCACGTTTGACGGCACTTTTTCAAGAAGCATTTCGGCTCGTTCCCTGTCCCGTTCAATAATTTTAATATTCATATGCGAAGGAAGATACTGCACGGTTCGCAGAGTGATTCGGCTACCACCCATAATGATTAAATTTTTAACTTCAAACAATCTTTTTCCTAAGAGTTCAGGCATTTCATCGAGGTATTTTCGCAAGGTGGTAAAATAGAGAATATCGTTAGGCAGTATCTGATCATTCCCTTTTGGTATGATGGTCTGATTGTTCCGTTTAATGGCTACAATATGAAATTTTTTGTTTTCTTGAGTCAATTCATACAGGTATTTGTTGGCGATGGGTGCATTTTCTCTGATTTTGGCTCCTGCAAGAATGACCGACCCGTTTGAAAGTTCCCACCAGAAGCGTGTCCAGGGAGTTTTTAGTGCCTGTACAATTTCGCGAGCAGCCATCATTTCGGGATAAATCATGGAATTGATCCCTCTTTCTTCAAAAAAAACGGCATTTTTGGGTAAAAGGTATTCGTAGTTATCGATGCGCGCAAGAGTTTTTTTTGCTCCCAGGTTAGAGGCCAGCATGCAGCTTAAAATATTGCTCGATTCTTCGGGAGTAACGCCAATAAACAAATCGGCATCTTTTACGCCGGCTGTGTTCAAATCGTTTAACGATGTACATTTTCCCACAAGGGGGGTCAATTCTGCATTATCTTTGAAAGTTTGAATGCGATCTTTATTTTCATCCATTACGATGATATCGTGATTTTCCTCCCCCAATAATCGTGCAAGATGAGTTCCTACTTCACCTGCACCGGCTATGATAATTTTCATTGATTTTTCGTATTAAAATAATGTTTGTTTTGCTCTTTTTCTTTTCATAGCGATTTATTTTGCATCGCATTCAACGAGCCAAAAGTTTCTTTATCGTGTTGTACTTTTTCCGAATTTTTGATGGTTTCGTTAGCTTTCACAATAGCTTCAAAAATACCGTCTTCGTCAATTCCACACAAGTGTTTCAGTTCGTCTATGGTTCCTTGTGTCACAAATTCGTCTTTAATACCGAGTTTACGAACGCGAATGCCATTGTAATGATGAGCAATTAAAAAATCGGTGACGGCATCTCCCATACCTCCGGCAATTACCCCGTTTTCAACGGTAATGAGGTATGCGTAGTTTTTTGCGATTTCAGTCAGCAGTTCCTCGTCAATGGGTTTCAGGAAGAGCAGATCGTAATGAGCCGCAAAAATCCCTATTTCGGCGGCTTTTTCGATAGCTTTTGCAGCATCATTTCCGATTTTCCCAATAGACAACACGGCAATTCCTTCGCCATCTCTTAGTTTTCTTCCTTTGCCGATAGGAATAATCTGCATCGTATTCTGCCAGTTTTTCAATTCGCCCTGCCCTTTCGGATATCGAATCACGAAGGGTCCTTCGTTGCCATATACAGCGGTGTACATAAGGTTTCGCAGATCGTGTTCGTTTAATGGAGCCGCAATGGTAAGATTGGGGATCGGACGCATGTAAGCAAGGTCGAATACGCCGTGATGAGTAGGGCCGTCTTCGCCCACCAGGCCGGCTCTGTCTAGGCAGAGAATAACCTTCAATTTTTGCAGCGCAACATCGTGAATTACCTGGTCGTATGCCCGTTGCATGAAAGAGGAGTAGATATTGCAAAACGGAATAAACCCTTCTTTTGCCAGCCCGGCTGAGAATGTTACGGCATGTTCTTCGGCAATACCGACATCGAAGGTGCGTTCCGGAAATTTTTCCATCAAATAATTCATGGAACATCCGGTGGGCATTGCCGGCGTAACGCCAACTATTTTTTCGTTTTTTTCGGCCAGTTCAACAAGGGTATGTCCGAAAACATCCTGATAAAGCTGAGGCTCGTCTTTACTTCTTTTTGTGATACGTTCGCCGGTTTCCTTATCGAAAAGTCCCGGAGCATGCCAAATGGTTGCCGATTTCTCTGCCGGTGCATATCCCTTTCCTTTAATGGTTTTGATGTGTAGCAGTTTGGGACCTTTCATGTCTTTTATATTGCGGAGTACTCGGATGAGCTCCGGCAAATCGTGCCCGTCAATAGGACCGAAATAGCGGATATTGAACCCCTCAAACATGTTCTGTTGTCTTGTCAATAACGATTTAATGCTATTGTTGAAACGAATAATGAAGTTTTTTTTGTCCTCGTCAATGAGGTTTTTGTGTTTAAATGCCTGATAAACCCCATATCTTATTTTATTGTACTTGGATGAGGTGGTCAATTTAATCAGATAATCGCGTAAGCCACCCACGTTGTGGTCGATGGACATGTCGTTATCGTTGAGGATGATGAGCAGGTTGTTCGGTTGCGAACATACATTGTTTAGGCCTTCGTAGGCCAATCCGCCGGTCATAGCTCCGTCGCCAATAATGGCAACCACATGACGGTCGTCTTCGTGATTGAGATGAGCTGCAACAGCCATGCCCAACGCCGCCGAGATAGAAGTGGAAGCGTGTCCCGACACAAACGTATCGTATTCGCTTTCGTTGGGATTAGGAAATCCGGAGATCCCTCCCAGCTTGCGGTTGGTGGGAAACATGTCGCGTCTTCCCGTCAGTATTTTGTGGCTATAGGCCTGATGACCAACATCCCAAACCAACCGGTCGTAGGGGGTATTATAAATATAGTGCAGTGCCACGGTCAGTTCTACCGTTCCCAGACTCGAAGCAAAATGTCCGGGGTTGTGCGATAGCTGATCGATGATATATTCCCTTAATTCGCAACAGACCTGTTGGAGTTGTTCGATGTCGAGTTTTTTTAAATCATCGGGGCTATTGATTTGTTTCAACAATTTCATTTCTTGTAAGGAATCAGTTTGCCATATCCGAGAAGAACTTGATCCGAACCAATCGGATTTCGTTTTCGGTATAATCCGGCAAATTTTCAACAGCCATTTTTAAATCGTCGGTTTCGGTTTGCTTAAAATAGCTGTATATTTCGTCAATGGAATCTCGATCCATAATTTCGTTTAAAAAATAATCGATATTGATTTTTGTACCTGCGTAAACAATGGCTTCTACTTCGGTGAGCATTTCTTCAAAATCCATTCCTTTGGATTCTGCCAGATCATCCAACGCCACTTTTCGATCGATTGCCTGAACAATGGATACTTTGAGTTTCGACTTATTGGCAACCGTTTTTACGCGCAAATCTTCGGGGCGTTCAATCTCGTTTTCTTCTACGTGTTTTTTGATGAGTTCGATAAACTCTTTACCGTATCGTTTGGCTTTTCCCGGTCCTACTCCGGGCATATTTTGAAGTTCTTCGAGCGTAATAGGGTAGGTAGTAGCCATTGCTTCAAGCGTAGCCGGTTGAAAGATGACGTAGGGAGGTACATTCAGCTTTTTCGCCATTTTTTTTCTCAAGTCTTTCATCATGGCAAACAATACCGGGTCTACCGCACCAAAACTGCCACCGCCCGAACCCATCATATCGGGACTGTCGGGATACAGTTCTTCTTCGCTTTCTTCCTCTTCATCTTCTTTTGTAATTTTAAAAGAGACGGGGTTTTTCAGGAAGTCTTTCCCTTTTTTTGTTATTTTGAGTATGCCGTAGTTTTCAATATCCTTTTTCAAATAATTATCAAGAAGCGCTTGACGAATAACGCTTTGCCATGTGCTTTCTTCTTCATCGGCCCCCGATCCGAATTCTTCGAGTTCGTTATGGCCATAGGTTTCTATCTCGGAAGTTTCTTTACCGAGAAGAAAGTTAATTACGTATTCGGTCTTCTGCTTTTCTTTTAGCGCTTCGATAGCTTCTAAAACCGTAATCAATAATTCTTTTGCTTCCACTTTAATTTTAGGATTTAAACAATTGTCACAATTTCCGCAATTCGGTTCGTTATATTCTTCGCCGAAGTAATGCAACAGCATCTTTCTTCGGCATATGGATGTTTCTGCATAAGCTGCTGTTTCCAACAAAAGTTGTTTACCTATTTCTTGTTCGGCTACCGGTTTTCCTTGCATGAAACGTTCTAATTTTTGAAGATCTTTCCTCGAATAGAATGCAATGCAATTGCCCTCGCCACCGTCACGTCCGGCCCGCCCGGTTTCCTGATAGTATCCTTCCAAACTTTTTGGAATATCGTAGTGGATAACAAAGCGTACATCGGGTTTGTCGATTCCCATTCCGAATGCAATGGTTGCCACAATCACTTGAGCTTCTTCCATTAGAAAAGCATCCTGATTGGCGCTTCGTGCGGCGGCATCCATGCCGGCATGATAGGGTAGGGCTTTTATACCGTTGGCTTGGAGGATTTCGGCGAAATCGTCCACTTTTTTGCGACTCAGGCAATAGACGATTCCCGATTTGTTTTCTTGAGACAGGATGTATTTGATAATTTCACTGTCCACTTTTTCGGTTTTGGGACGAATTTCGTAATATAAATTGGGTCGATTAAAAGACGACTTAAAAACAGCGGCATCCATCATACCCAGCGTTTTCTGAATGTCGTGTTGAACTTTCGGAGTGGCTGTTGCCGTGAGAGCAATTACCGGTCGTACGCCTATTTCGTTGATTATGGGACGTATTCGTCGGTACTCGGGTCGGAAGTCATGGCCCCATTCCGAAATACAATGGGCTTCGTCAACAGCATAAAACGATATTTTTACACTTCGCAGAAAGTCGATATTTTCTTGTTTGGTAAGCGATTCGGGTGCCACGTAAAGCAGTTTTGTTTTGCTGTTTACAATGTCGTTTTTCACCTCTTCGATTTCTGTCCGGCTAAGCGATGAGTTCAAGAAGTGGGCAATTCCGTCTTCTTCGTGATAATTGCGAAGAAGATCAACTTGGTTTTTCATTAAAGCAATGAGAGGGGAGATCACAATGGCCGTACCTTCAGATAACAAAGCCGGCAATTGATAACAGAGCGATTTTCCTCCTCCGGTGGGCATCAGTACAAAAGTGTCTCTTCCCGATAGGATACTTTTCATGATGGCTTCCTGATTACCTTTGAAGGTATCGAATCCGAAATATTTTTTAAGACCTTCGTAAAGAATATCCTCTTTTTCCATGGATTCTGTGCTCTTTGTCCCGAAGCTTTGTAATGTATTCATTTTTTCTGAAATAGGAATGCAAAAATATAAAAAGTATTTTTCGTTCAACAATTAATTCTTATCCTATGACTAAAATAAATGATAATATTTGAATTCAGAAAAAATATGATGTTAAAATTGATTTTTTCTTTTAAATTGCTTCATTAAAAAAATCCCTGAAAAAAATTTCACGGATTTTTCTGTTTTTCAGAGAAAGAGGAGAAGGTAATCTCCTCTTTTCCTACTCGTTTGCATTGAGCTCATCGATCAATGTAATCAGGCAACTTTCAGTTTCCCGAATTCTGATTTTTCGAGATGTGCCTTTGCATAGTCCGTTGTAATATGCAATTTCTTTTTGTTGCTTTCGGAAGGAAGCATAAACATGGCATCCATCATAATGACTTCCATGATGGATCGCAAACCACGTGCTCCTATTTTATATTCGATGGCTTTGTCAACCACATACTCGAAAACGTTCTTTTCGAAAGTGAGCGTGATGCCATCCATCTCGAACAGCTTTTCGTATTGTTTGACAATCGAATTTTTGGGTTCGGTCAGGATGCGTATCAAGGCATTTCTATCCAAGGGATCGAGGTAAGTGAGTATAGGGAGACGCCCGATGAGTTCGGGTATAAGTCCGTATGCTTTGAGATCCATCGGGGTGATGTATTTTAACAGATTAGTCCGGTCGATCTGCATCGAGTTGTTGCTTGCCGTGTAACCCACCACATGAGTGTTGAGCCGCTGAGCAATCTTTTTTTCGATACCGTCGAAAGCACCACCGCAAATAAACAGAATGTTTTTGGTGTTTACGGCAATCATGCGCTGTTCGGGATGTTTTCTTCCCCCTTGAGGCGGAACATTGACTACGGATCCTTCCAGTAGCTTCAACAATCCTTGTTGAACTCCTTCGCCACTCACATCGCGGGTTATGGAGGGGTTATCGTTTTTGCGGGCAATTTTGTCGATTTCGTCAATAAAAACAATCCCTCTTTCGGCTGCAGCAACGTCGTAATCGGCCACTTGCAGCAGACGGGTAAGAATGCTTTCCACATCTTCGCCTACGTAACCGGCTTCCGTGAAAACGGTAGCATCAACAATGGTAAAGGGAACCTGGAGCATTTTTGCGATGGTTTGCGCAAGCAATGTTTTACCTGTTCCGGTGGGTCCCACCAGGATGATGTTCGATTTCTCGATTTCCACATCTTCCTTGACGTTTTTTTGCATGATGCGTTTATAGTGGTTGTATACCGATACCGATAAGAACCGTTTTGCCGTATCTTGCCCGATGACGTATTGGTCGAGAAATTCCTTTATTTGTTTTGGGCTAGGAAGATTGGAAATCACAAAATTTCCGGGTTGCTTCTTCACCCCTTTGAATGATTCGCTCACTATTTCGTGTGCCTGTTCGGCACACATGTCACAGATATATCCCGAAATTCCTGAAATGAGAAGCGATACTTCATTCTCGCTTCTCCCGCAGAAACTGCAATGATTACTGCTATTGGATTTTTTTGCCATTTCTAAATGTGTTGTTTTCGAAATTGGTTTTATTACTCAAAAAATTTTATTCTTTTTCTTTATTTTCCGGGTTTCTTTTCACTTTATTTTCCAATACATCGTCGATCATGCCATATTCCTTAGCTTCGGTTGCCGTCATCCAAAAATCGCGGTCCGAATCGCGAGCTATCACCTCATACGGCTGTCCGGAATGATTAGAAATAATGGTGAAGAGTTCCTGCTTTACTCTGGCTATTTCACGAGCAGTGATTTCGATATCTGAAGCAGGGCCTTGTGCACCTCCCAACGGTTGGTGTATCATGACGCGTGAATGGGGAAGTGCAAAACGTTTTTTCGGCGTTCCGGCTACCAGCAATACCGCGGCCATGGATGCTGCGATGCCTGTGCAAATGGTGGATATGTCGCTCGAAATAAACTGCATCGTGTCGTAAATACCGTAGCCCGCATATACCGATCCACCGGGGGAGTTGATGTAGAGCGAGATGTCTTTCCCGGGATCTGAAGAATCCAAATAAAGCAACTGAGCCTGAACAACATTGGCAGCATATTCGTCAATTTGTGTTCCCAGGAAAATTATTCGATCCATCATCAAACGCGAGAAAACGTCCATCTGTGCAACATTCAGTTGACGTTCTTCTATAATGGTTGGCGAAATATAACCATAATCGCTGGTTATGTTCATGTAACTATCTAATCGTGAGCCGCTCATTCCTAAATGTTTAACGGCATATTTTCTAAAATCGTTTTCGTTTCTCATATCTTTTGTTTTGTTCGCCGGAAATAATCTGCCGACATTCTTTTTATATTTCTTTTGTTATTATAATCTATTGTTATTGCAATTTAGATGCCAAATAATTTATAAAGCGAAAGGCTTTTTACCTCCTTATCGAACTATAAACAAAGTTATAACGAATATCCGAAATATATAGTTAAACTTTGTGAAACGCTATAGTAGGCAGGTAAAAAACCTTCAGGATTTAACGCAATAACGTATTTTATTCTTGGTTTTCGCCGGTACTTACTTCCTCTTTTCCCGCTTTCCCTTCTTTGTCTTCTTTCCCTTCTTTTGCAGCTTTTGCTTCTTTCGATTTCAGGCTCTCTGTTTCTTGTTCGCTTGTTTCCGTTTCCGTCTCTGCCTTAATCTCAGTTTCTTTTTCTTTTTCTTTTTCCTTTTCTTTTTCGAGCATATCGGACAATTCCTTCGATGTGATTTCTTTTTCTTCCACATCGACAGTCTGTTTCATCCCTTCGATGATTTTTTTGTTGAGGGTCTGCTGGTAGAGGTCGTTGACCGTTTTTTCATTGGATAACATGTTTTTTACATAATCTTCCAAAAATTCTTCCCGGATATTCAGGATGCCGTATTGGATAAATTGGGTTTTGGCCGTTTCGTTACCCAAAGCTTCCACATCTTCGCGGCTAACTTCAATGTTTTGCTCTTTAATGATCTTGTCTTTTGCTAACGAAAATTTCAGATCGTCGAGAATTCGCGGAAACTCTTTTTCGATGCTTTCCGGTGTGCTTTCTTTGTTTGACTCCAACAGCCAGCGCTTGAGAAATTCTTCGGGAAGCTGCACGTCCTTCATCTTGTCGAGAATCAGGTTGCGAAGGTCGCGTATGAACAGGTAGTCGCTCGAAGATGTAAATTGCGTGTTTAGCAGATCGCGGACTTTCGATTTGAATTCCTCCTCCGAAGAAACTGCGCCTTCGCCCAGTAATTTGTCGAAGAATTCCTGATTCATTTCGGGTTTTTTATAGCGCGTAATCTCTTTTATTTCGTAGCTGAAATCCGAATCGATATCTTGTATCTTGTCCTTGGTGGTTTGCAGTAACGATGCAATTTCGGCTTCGTTGTTGTCGTAGGCTTTTTTGGGATTAAGCACGATTTTGTCGCCCACCTTTGCTCCGATCAATTGCTTCCGGGTCTCTTCATCTTTCACGTATAGAGGCATGATGACGGCATTTTCGACCACCATTCCGTTTTCTTTGGGTTCGCCGTTTTCCAATTCGGTGAGGGTGCCTTTCAGCAAATCGTCTTCCAATGCCGGTTCGTCCACCGCTTCATATGTGCCGTAGTTGTTCAGGTAGGCATTTATTTGATCTTGGAGCGTTTCCTCGTCAAGCGTTATATGATAATAGGTGAGCTTGTCTTCGTGAGTGAGCGACAGTTCAAACTCGGGCGAAAGGGCGATATCGAACGAGAACGTGAAATTTTCGTCTTTTTCGAAATCGATTTTGTTTTCCTCATTCTCCACTGCCAAGGGCTCTCCCAGCACAGGCAGATTGTTTTCGCGGATGTATTTAAATAGTTCGTCATTGAGTATTTTCGACAATTCGTCGGCAAGAACGGTTTTGCCGTACATTTTTTCGATGATTCCTTTGGGAACTTTTCCCTGTCTGAAGCCGGGGATATTTACCTGATGGCGAAGCCGATTTAAGGCTTCTTCTACTTTTCCTTGATAATCTGCTTTTTCAATCTCAATGGTGATCACACCATTTACATTATCCGTTTTGTTTAGCGATATGTTCATTACAGCTTTTTTAGTTGTTTTTTATGAAACTATCTAAGAGTATAGATAGTTTTGAAGATCAATCCTTTTTGCAATTTTTATTCGGATTTTGAAGGTGCAAAATTACGTTTATTCTTCTAATTTACAAAATTATTGTTGGTGTAGAGTCAACCGGCAAGTGCGAATTTACCCTAATTGTTTGTAAAACCCGTTTATCTTTTTTTCGCACCTTCCTCGCACCAAGGCCGTACCATCCTCGCTCCATGCTTGCATCAGCCTTTCATCTCCTTTGCATAAAGTGTGTTCGGTCTCCTCTCCTGTATCCCGCTCTACATGCAGCAAATACGCAGGTTTGCTCTACACCGATATCACCGAATCCGGTGGTGTTGTCCCTGCTTAGAAGCGAAGGAAGAGCGAAGGAAGAGCGAAGGAGAAGCAAATAGGAAGCGGACATGAAGCAGACTGTTTTACCTTTATGCTGCGTTCGTGGAGGTAGGCATGCTAACTTTTTATATCTTTGCGTTGAAAATATAACGGAATGAAACCAATTATAGCAACTGAATCAGGGAAAGCGCGGATTTTTTATTTGTTTTTCTTTTCCCTAGTCGGAATGTTTGTAGCCGGTGGCATAAGACAGTTTTTTTCTCTCGTTTTTGGTTTCGACGATCCTTCCAATGCGTGGTTTATCCGTCTGAATACCTTTTTGCAAAGTCTGCTTATGTTTTTCTTTCCGGCATATTGTGTTGCCGGGATGAGCGAATCCGGTCCTTCGCGTTTTTTGCGCTTGCAAAGGTCATCCCACCTTTTTTCGGCAATAGGCTTAGCCGTTTTGATTTTTATGGTAGCAATGCCAATGGTTTCGTTTTTGATGCAGTGGAACGAACAGATGCGCCTGCCCGAATCGTTCAAATCCATTGAGCATTGGATGCGGGAGATGGAAGATGCGGCAGCGGCTACTACCAACCTATTGCTGGAAGAGAAAAGCGTGTGGGTTTTGATGGTGAATCTTTTGCTAATCGGCGTTTTTGCAGCAATTTCGGAAGAGTTTTTTTTCCGAGGCGTGCTGCAGCAGTCTCTTGCCGAAATGGTGAAAAACAAACATGCAGCTGTATGGATTACTGCTTTTCTTTTCAGTATTATGCATCTGCAATTCTATGGTTTTTTTCCGCGATTGGTGCTGGGTGTTTTGCTGGGATATCTGTTTTTATACGGCCGCAATTTGTGGATACCCATTGCGGCTCATTTTTTCAACAACGCCCTGTCTTTGCTGACCGTTTTCTATTTTGGCGAAACCGATTTCGTGCTGCGGATGGAAAATCGGCCATTGACTCTCGCATTTGGCTGTTGGGCTGCCGTTAGTTTGATGGCTACTTTACTTTTATTTCAATTATACAAAAAGCGGATGGAGGATGTTTATTGATGATACAAATTGGGGATACGTTGATTTCGGAAGATATTTTTGAGACTTGTTTTGTATGTGACCTTTGTAAGTGTAAGGGGATGTGTTGTGTGGAAGGCGATGCAGGTGCACCGATAACGCAGGAGGAATATGAGGCGATACAAGAGGTGTTGCCTGAGATTTGGACTGATCTTTCGCCTGAAGCCCGCAAACTGATCGAAAAACAGGGGATAGCCTACATCGACGATGACGGCGAGCTGGTAACTTCCATTATAAAAGGTCGCGAGTGCGTATTTACTTATTTCGATGCCGATGGTATTTGCCGATGTGCTATTGATCATGCTTTTAGGGAGGGAAGAATATCGGTTCAAAAACCGATCTCGTGCCACCTTTATCCCATTCGTTTGCACCAATACAACGGCTTAACGGCTCTGAACTACGACCGTTGGTCGGTATGCAGCCCGGCGCTTAAATCGGGCAAAAAGGCCGGCATAAAATTATACCAATTCTTAAAAGAACCCTTAATCCGCAAGTTCGGCGAAAAATGGTATGAAGAAGTTTGCCTGGCAGCTGAACGGTTGGCGTGAATCGGGTATTTATTTGTTCGAGTTGCAAGGGTCTTTATAAAAAACCCATAGACGATATAAAAACCCATAGACGATATAAAAAACCATAGACGGCTAAACTCACGTTCGGCCGTCTATCCATCGTTTAAATATAAAAAAGAAAAAAGTTATTTGCTGCTGTTCTTTCTTAATATGTTTATTCTTGTTCTTTTTTTTATTCTTGCTGTTTGCTTACGGTGGGTTTATCTTCTTTTGAAGGATCTTCCTCCGCATCCATCTCTTTATTCAATGAGTCCGACAATTTTGAAATGGCATGAAAATCTATTTTTCCCGCTATGTTGATAATGGTCAATTTGCCTTCATCATCTAATCCGATAAAAATAATATCCTGGTTCTTATTGTCTTTGTTCTTCATTACCACGTTTATTTTCGTATTCTTGTCGTTTACCGAAACCACTTCCTCATAGTCGGAAAACTTGTCGGCAATCAGTTCGTTGGCTTTTTTAAAATAATGGCGTGCATCTTTTTTGTTTTCGGTTGTGATAATCCGGATGCTGTTCAAATTTTGAAAGGTTTTTTTCACTTCCTCGTCATTGGTGTTCGAAGCCATCTTCTCGAGCATAGGTCTCCCGATGTTTACATTGTTTACGGGCATTTTTGCTTCGACACACGTATTTAGAAATTCCGTGATGAAATCTCCCCCTGCAAATGATGCTGTTGTGAATATAAAGAGAAATAAGAATACTATATTTTTCATTCGTTTTTGTCCTTTACCGTTTAACGAGAAATTGTTGTTTGCAAAACGGATCTCATAAATTTTCTTTTTCGTTGGGTTCAATCATCGCTTCAGACTCTGTTTCCACATCCATCGAATCCAACGCCGTCCAGTCGATATTCAAATTTTTTAATTCGTTGAACGTTTCTTTGGATGCTTCTTCTCCTTTTTGGAGTGCTTCGGAGAGTTTTTCCAACGCATACGTAGCATCTTTGATTGCGGCTTTAGGATCGTTGTAAGTTTCGGCAAAATAGGGCTTCTTGTTTTCGTTGGCAAGAAAATAAATGCCGATTCCCAATGTGACCATAATAAGAATGGAGGCTGCAATTTTTAAGACAGGAGCAAATATGCGGATGGTAATGTATTGTTTCTCCTTTTCTTTTTGATGAATAGCGGCTTCCAGTCGTTTAACGAAATCGTTGCCCAAGCGGATGGAGAGCTCACTCTCTTTGTAATCTCTGAAAAGTGGGGCGTATTTTTGCAAATCTTCCGGAATATCTTTACCCGAAAAAAAGTTTTGCAATTGCTTTTCTTCTTCAACGGATGTTTCGCAATTCCAATACTTGTTCAACAAAAAGCGAATATATTCATATTCTTTCATCATTGTACTTCTCCAGTAATTCTTTCATTTTTTTTCGTGCCCTGAAAAGGGTTATTTTCACTAAATCTTCACTAATACCCATTACGTTGGCTATATCGCCATAACTGAGTCCGTCGATCTCCCTAAGTTGAAAAACCAATTGTTGATTTTGGGAGAGTTCATCGATACACCTATATATAATTGAGCGCTCTTCTTTGCGAATAAATTGCAGATGGGGCGTTTCGCTATCGATAAAAGCGTAGCTCTCTTGTTGAGAATCGATACTTTCTGTCCTTCGAATTGCCCGTGACGAAAGGCGGTCGAGTGCTAAATTTTTAGTTGAACGATAGCAATATGCCTCTGCATTATCGATGTTGTTCCATTCATCTTTTTTGCTCCAAAGTTTCAAAAAAACGTCTTGCACAATGTCTTCCGCTTCCGCTTTATCGTGCACGATGCTCAGTGCTAGTCGATAGAGATTGTCCTTCAGAGACAAAATAATATGATGGAATTTTTCGTTATTCATTATATAATGACGGTTGAGAAGCCGAAAAGTTACATGTTGCTACAAAAATATCTTTTTTTTGTTTTTTATGGGTGTTCCCTTGTCGCGATAAGTACAATTTATGTTCCTTTTATGTTCCTTTTATGTTTCTTGCCCAACCGATAAATTGTTTCTCTCCGACTTGTTCATTATTTTCGGTATTTGGGAATCGGAAAGAAAAATATTTTTAAAAACAGCGCGATTTACTTGTATGTCTTCTTGATAATTTGTATTTTTGTGCCGTTTTTATCTCCCAAATTCTGAGGTATACAATATAATCATTTGATTATGCGTTGCTTAGATTGTTGGTTATGAGCGAATAACAGGATAAAAATTAAGATAAATTAGTTTAAAAAGAAAGTATAAAAATGCCTACAATTCAACAACTAGTAAGAAAAGGGCGTACAGAGTTAACGGAAAAAAGCAAATCGCCGGCATTGGACGGTTGTCCTCAGCGTAGGGGTGTGTGTATACGTGTTTATACAACAACCCCCAAGAAGCCGAATTCGGCGATGAGGAAGGTTGCTCGTGTACGTTTAACCAACTCGAAAGAAGTGAATGCGTATATTCCGGGCGAAGGTCACAATTTGCAGGAACACTCCATTGTTTTGGTACGTGGTGGTCGTGTGAAGGATTTACCGGGAGTTCGGTATCACATTGTACGGGGTACGTTGGATACGGCCGGTGTGAGTGGCCGTACGCAAAGACGTTCCAAGTATGGAGCAAAACGTCCCAAAGCAAATGCTGCAGGAGCTAAATCGGCACCGAAAAAGAAATAATCGGCCGATAAAAACCGACAAAGTAAAAAATTAAAGTTAATGTTTAATTGGTGTTGAAATTTTTGGTATTCGCATTTTATAGGGTTGAGTAAATGATTCGGAGGAATCGTTGAAGACGAGTAAAAAGGCAACCAAACAACAGTAAATTTTTAAAACAATGAGAAAAACTAAACCTAAAAAGAGACAGGTATTACCTGATCCGGTTTTTGGTGATGTAAGGGTAACAAGATTTGTTAACCATCTTATGCGCGACGGAAAGAAAAGTATTTCCTACGATATTTTCTATTCTGCGCTAGAAATTGTGAAGGCTAAATTGCCTAATGAAGAAAAGTCGGCTCTCGAGATTTGGAAAGCTGCTTTAGATAATGTTACACCACAAGTAGAGGTTAAGTCACGCCGTGTAGGCGGAGCTACTTTTCAAGTTCCTACCGAAATTTATCCCGGAAGAAAAGAATCCATTTCGATGAAAAACCTCATTTCTTTTGCTCGAAAAAGAGGAGGGAAAAATATGGCAGAAAAATTGGCTGCCGAGATTGTTGATGCCTATAATAGTCAAGGTGGAGCATTCAAACGAAAAGAAGATATGCATAGAATGGCAGAAGCTAACCGTGCTTTTGCTCATTTTAGATTTTAAATGGAGGAAGATATAACGTAAAATGGCTAAGAGTTCAAAAGAAGCATTAAAATATACACGCAACATCGGTATCATGGCGCATATCGATGCGGGAAAAACCACTACGTCTGAGCGGATTCTGTATTATACCGGCCTTACCCATAAGATTGGGGAGGTGCACGATGGGGCAGCAACCATGGACTGGATGGAGCAAGAACAGGAACGCGGTATTACTATCTCGTCTGCTGCAACAACAACAAGCTGGAAATATAACGATCAGACGTACAAAATAAACTTGATTGATACTCCGGGACACGTGGATTTCACGGTTGAAGTGGAACGTTCGTTGCGGGTACTGGATGGAGCAATCGCTACTTTTTGCGCTGTAGGAGGTGTTGAGCCACAGTCGGAAACCGTATGGCATCAAGCCGATAAATATAAAGTTCCCCGTATTTGCTATGTAAATAAAATGGACCGTTCGGGGGCCAATTTTTTCGAAGTAGCCCGTCAGATAAAGGAAATGCTGGGTGCACGCCCCTGTCTTATCCAGATACCGATTGGTGCTGAAGATAGTTTTAAAGGGGTTGTCGATTTAATTCGCATGAAAGCCCTTTATTGGCATGACGAAACGTTGGGAGCCGATTATGATGTAACCGAGATTCCGGACGAATTGAAATCGGAGGCTGCCGAATGGCGTGAAAAAATGTTGGAAACCATCGCCGAATTTGATGATGTTCTAATGGAAAAGTTTTTCGATGATCCGTCAACGATCACCGAAGACGAAATCCATCGGGCATTGAGAAAAGGAACGCTGGCTATGCAAATCAATCCGATGATTTGTGGGTCGTCTTTCAAAAACAAAGGTGTTCAACCCTTACTCGATGCGGTTTGTGCCTATTTGCCCAGCCCGCTGGATACGGATGCAATTGTGGGTGTGGATCCCAGAGATCCAGAGAAAAAACTTGTTCGTCATCCCGATCCCGATGAACCTCTTTGTGCATTGGTTTTTAAAATTGCAACCGATCCCTATGTTGGCCGTTTGAGCTTTTTCAGGGTGTATTCGGGAGAACTGCAAGCCGGTTCTTATGTGTATAATTCACGATCGGGTAAAAAGGAACGTGTTTCGCGTTTGTTTCAAATGCATTCCAATAAACAAAATCCGAGAGATTTTATCGGATGTGGAGATATTGGTGCAGCTGTCGGATTTAAAGATATTCGCACAGGAGACACTCTTTGCGATGAAGCACATCCTATTTTATTGGAATCGATGGATTTCCCCGACCCGGTGATCAGCATTGCAGTCGAACCTAAAAGCCAGAAAGATTTGGACAAGTTGTCGAATGGTTTGTCGAAATTGGCGGAGGAAGATCCCACCTTTACGGTTAAAACCGATGAAGAAACCGGCCAAACCATTATTTCGGGTATGGGTGAGCTTCACTTGGAAATCATCATCGACCGTTTGAAACGCGAATTTAAAGTAGAATGTAATCAGGGTCGTCCTCAGGTGGCCTACAAAGAGGCGATTACAAGACCTGTTGAATTGCGCGAAGTATATAAGAAACAAACCGGTGGTCGCGGTAAATTTGCCGATATCATTGTACGTATAGAACCTGCCGATAAAGATTTTGAGGGCGAACTTCAATTTATCGATGAAGTGAAAGGTGGAAATATTCCCAAAGAATTTATTCCTGCTGTTCAAAAAGGTTTTATGCAAGCAATGAAGAACGGTGTTCTTGCCGGTTACCCCTTGAACAACCTCAAAGTAACCCTTATCGACGGATCGTATCATCCGGTCGACTCGGATCAGTTGTCGTTTGAAATTTGTGCCATCCAGGCATTTAGAAATGCTGCCGAAAAAGCCGGACCGGTATTGCTCGAGCCGATTATGAAAGTTGAAGTGGTTACACCGGAAGAAAGTATGGGAGATGTAATTTCTGACCTCAACAAACGACGTGGTCAGATTGAAGGTATGGAGTCGAACCGCTCGGGTGCACGCATTGTGAAAGCAAAAGCTCCGCTCGCCGAAATGTTTGGTTATGTGACGTCGTTGCGTACCATCACTTCCGGACGTGCAACGTCTACCATGAGTTTTTCGCATTACGAGGAAGTATCTCCTTCTATTGCAAGGCAGGTATTGACAGAAGTTAAAGGTCGTGTTGAATTGATTAAATAACACTATAAATTTATGAGCCAAAAAATCAGAATAAAACTGAAATCATACGATTATTCCCTTGTCGATAAATCGGCAGAAAAAATCGTGAAAACGGTAAAGGCTACCGGGGCTGTCGTAAGCGGTCCTATTCCGCTGCCTACCCATAAACGAATATTTACGGTAAACCGTTCAACATTTGTGAACAAGAAATCGCGCGAACAATTCGAATTGTCTTCATTCAAGCGCCTTATCGATATTTATAATTCGACGGCAAAAACCATCGATGCGCTGATGAAACTCGAGTTGCCAAGCGGGGTGGAGGTTGAAATTAAAGTGTGATTTCCTCCGATTCGAAAGCAGACTTGTTGCAGAAACAAGAAAAAGTGGATGAATCTCATGAATCAGTTTTACATGAGAAGGGAAGTTGCCAATTTTTTAAGTACACTGAAATTAGATAAACATTATTAACTAAGCCTCTTAGCGTATCCGTTTGGAAAAGAAGGAGGGGCAATAAAACAACAGAGAAATGCCGGGATTAATAGGAAAAAAAATCGGAATGACATCCGTTTTCAGTGCCGAGGGAAAAAGTATTCCATGCACTGTTATCGAAGCTGGTCCTTGCGTAGTTACTCAAATAAAAACCGTCGAAAAAGACGGATATGACTCGTTGCAGTTGGGCTTTGTAGATAAAAAAGACAAGCATACAACTAAAGCTGAAAAAGGTCATTTCAATAAAGCTGGAGTAACTCCGAAGCGATACTTGGCCGAGTTCAAAGGATTTGGGAATGCCTATACGTTGGGCTCCGAAATCACTGTTGATCTTTTTAAAGACACCGTTTTTGTGGACGTAGTTGGTACGTCAAAAGGTAAAGGGTTTCAGGGCGTTGTCAAACGTCACGGGTTTGGCGGAGTAGGTGAATCTACTCACGGTCAACACAACAGGTTGCGTGCGCCGGGATCCATTGGTGCATCGTCTTTTCCTTCTAAAGTATTTAAAGGAACCCGTATGGCCGGCCAAATGGGAAATGAACGGGTAACTGTTCAAAATCTTCAGGTTGTAAAAATAATCCCCGAACATAATCTTTTAGTGGTAAAGGGTTCGGTACCGGGATATAAAGGTTCAATCGTATTAATAGAGAAATAAGATGGAATTGAATGTATATAATATAAAAGGAGAAGTAACGGATAAGAAAGTGACGCTTGATGATTCCATTTTCGGGATTAAACCTAACGAGCATGTTATGTGGCTAGCCGTGAAACAATACCTGGCCAATCAGCGTCGAGGTACTCACAAAGCGAAAGAGAGAAGCGAAGTTTCGGGAAGTACACGCAAACTTATTCGTCAGAAAGGTAGCGGAGGTGCCCGAAGAGGCGATATCAATTCACCTGTACTGGTGGGGGGAGGACGTGTTTTTGGTCCCCGTCCCAGAAATTACGGGTTTAAGCTGAATAAGAAAGAAAAAACATTGGCTCGTAAATCGGCTCTTTCTTTAAAAGCACTGTATAAAGCCATTGTAGTGGTTGAAGATTTTAATTTCGACGAACCCAAAACAAAACAGTTTGTAGAGTTGACTAAAAATCTGCAACTTGCTGATAAAAAGCTGCTTTTCGTTTTGCCAAGTCAAAATAAAAACGTATATTTGTCGGCTCGAAATTTAAGCAACGTTAATATTATATCGGCTTCAGACATAAATACTTACAAAATAATGGATTGCGTGAGTTTGGTACTTACTGAATCTGCTGTTGCCGTAATCAATAATTTATTATTAAAAGCATAAGGAATAAGACAATGGGTATAATTATCAGACCAATTTTTACGGAAAAGCAGAGCGCGATAACGGAAAAATTCGAAAACCGTTATGGTTTCATTGTTGTTCCAAATGCCAACAAAGTCGAAATCAAAAACGCGATTGAGGAGCTTTATGATGTACACGTGGAAAGTGTAAATACAATGAGATACGACGGTAAAGCCAGAAGCCGTTATACCAAATCGGGAGTGGTTGAAGGTCGTACCCCATCGTTTAAAAAAGCCATTGTTACGCTGAGAAAAGGCGAAAAGATTGATTTATTCAGCAATATCTAAATAGAGAAATGGGACTACGTAAATTTAAGCCCACAACACCGGGGCAAAGAAACAAAATTATCGGTACATTTGATAATATCACTGCAACTGTACCGGAAAAATCCCTTGTAGTAGGTAAAAAAAGTACCGGTGGCCGCAACAATCAAGGAAAAATGACCGTAGGTTATATTGGCGGCGGACACAAAAAACGTTACCGGTTTATCGACTTCAAGAGAACGAAAGATGGGATTCCTGCAGTGGTGAAGAGTATAGAATACGATCCAAATCGTTCGGCACGTATCGCATTGTTGTATTATGTCGATGGCGAAAAATCGTATATTCTGGCTCCTGAAGGACTGCAAGTAGGAACAACAGTGATGTCGGGAGCACAGGCAGCGCCCGAAGTGGGAAATACATTGCCCTTGTCAACTATTCCGTTAGGAACGGTGATTCACAATATTGAGTTACGTCCGGGACAAGGCGCTAAATTGGTACGTTCGGCAGGGACATTCGCACAGTTGGTTTCGCGCGAAGACAACTATGCTATTATTAAAATGCCTTCCGGCGAAATTCGTAAAATTCTGTCTACCTGTAAAGCTACTATTGGCAGCGTTAGTAATCCGGATCATGCTCTGGAAAAATCGGGTAAAGCCGGTAGATCAAGATGGCTGGGTCGTCGTCCGCATACTCGCGGGGTTGCTAAAAACCCGGTTGATCACCCGATGGGTGGTGGTGAAGGACGCGCTTCGGGAGGCCATCCGAGATCTCCGAAGGGTTTATATTCCAAGGGATTGAAGACACGATCTCCAAAAAAACATTCTTCGAAATATATTATCGAAAGACGAAAGAAGAAGTAATCCGATCAATTAATTGACAACTATGAGTAGATCATTAAAAAAAGGCCCGTATATCGATTTAAAATTGGAACAAAAAGTGCTCGCCATGAATGAGAGCGGGAAAAAATCCGTAATAAAAACATGGGCGCGCGCTTCTATGATTTCTCCCGATTTTGTTGGACATACCATCGCCGTTCATAATGGGAACAAGTTTATCCCTGTTTATATTACGGAAAATATGGTTGGTCATAAACTTGGAGAGTTTGCACCAACACGCACATTTCGTGGACATGCCGGCAGTAGGAAGAAATAGAATCAGGGCTTAGAACCAACTAAAACAGAAAAGAGACATGAGTGTTAGAAAAAGAATATCAGCCGAAAAAAGAAAAGAAAGCCGCAAAGATGTTGCTTCGGCTACATTGAAAAATGTTCCGAGCTCACCTCGAAAAATGCGTTACGTAGCCGATATGATTCGCGGAATGGAGGTCTTCAAGGCATTAGGCGTGCTAAAATTTTCCAATAAAGAAGCATCGCGAAAAATGGAGAAATTGTTGCTGTCTGCCATTTCGAACTGGGAACAAAAAAACGAGAGAAAAGCCGAAACAGGCGAGTTATACATTAAAACGGTTTTTGTAAACGAAGGTTCTACGTTAAAAAGACTTCGTCCGGCTCCACAAGGTCGTGCCTACAGAATCCGGAAACGTTCAAACCATGTAACGTTGATTGTGGATGCTTATAACAAAGAACTAGAACAAAAAACTAATAATTAAAGGCAGATGGGACAAAAAGTAAATCCGATAGCAAATCGTTTGGGAATCATCAGAGGATGGGATTCTAATTGGTACGGTGGAGATGCTTATGGAGATAATTTGCTTGAAGATAGCAAAATACGTAAGTATTTAAATGCTCGTTTGGCAAAAGCAAGTGTGTCGCGTATCATCATCGAAAGAACACTGAAACTGATAACCATTACTATCTGTACTGCCCGACCGGGAATCATTATCGGTAAAGGCGGACAGGAAGTAGATAAACTGAAAGAAGAATTAAAGAAAATTACCGATAAAGACGTTCAGATCAATATTTTTGAAATCAAAAAGCCCGAATTGGATGCAGTTATCGTGGCAAACAATGTGGCTCGCCAGATCGAGGGTAAAATTGCTTATCGCCGTGCTGTAAAAATGGCGATAGCTTCTACCATGCGAATGGGGGCAGATGGCATAAAGATTCAAGTATCCGGTCGTCTAAACGGTGCCGAAATGGCTCGTTCGGAAATATATAAGGAAGGAAGGATTCCGTTACATACCTTCCGTTCCGATATCGATTACTTCCAGGCTGAAGCTTTAACAAAAGTCGGTTTAATCGGCGTTAAAGTTTGGATCTGCCGCGGCGAAGTATACGGTAAGAAAGACCTTGCTCCTTCATTTACTTCTCAAAAAGAAAGTCGTTTCCACAATGGTGGCTCGCGTGGAAATCGTCCGGAAGGAGGACGAGGTGGAAGAAAAAATAGGAAAAATAAGAAAAACGCTTGAAATTAAACTAAAATGTTACAGCCGAAAAAAACAAAGTTCAGAAGACAGCAGAAAGGCCGCATGAAGGGTAATGCCTCTCGTGGCAATCAGTTGGCTTTCGGTTCTTTCGGAATAAAATCATTGCAATCGAAATGGATCACCAGCCGTCAAATAGAGGCTGCACGTGTTGCCGTAACACGTTATATGCAGCGTGAAGGTCAGGTGTGGGTGCGAATATTCCCCGATAAGCCGATTACCAAAAAACCTGCTGAAGTACGTATGGGTAAGGGAAAAGGAAATCCGGAAGGATTTGTTGCTCCGGTTACTCCCGGAAGAATTCTGTTCGAAGTGGAGGGCGTTCCTTACGAAGTTGCGAAAGAAGCATTGCGTTTGGCTGCTCAAAAGCTGCCCGTTACCACTAAATTTGTGGTGAGAAGAGATTATGTAAATCCCCAAAACTTGTAATGATATATGAAAACAAGAAGAGAGGAATTGAAAGAGTTATCCGAAAAGGATTTGAAAGAGAAGTTGGATGCAGAACGAATCGCATTGACGCGATTGCGCATCAATCACGCGATTACTCCGTTGGATAATCCAAGTTCGATAAAGCACAAACGCAGAGAAATTGCTCGTATTAATACGGAATTGCGTGCAAGAGAATTGAAAAAAGAAAAAGAATAAATGGAAACGAGAAATTTAAGAAAAGAAAGAGTTGGCGTCGTTTTCAGTAATAAAATGGATAAAACCGTCACTGTTGTCGTGAAATGGAAAGAAAAACATCCTATCTATGGAAAGTTCGTTAGCAAGACGAAAAAATTTCATGTTCACGACGAAAAAAACGACTGTAATATAGGTGATACAGTAAGAATAATGGAAACCCGTCCGTTGAGCAAAACTAAACGATGGAGAGTGGTGGAAATAATAGAAAGGGCTAAATAATTATGATACAACAGGAATCGAGATTGACAGTAGCCGATAACAGTGGCGCAAAAGAAGCATTGTGTATCCGTATATTGGGCGCAAGCAAAAAACGTTATGCCTCTGTGGGAGATATCATTGTTGTCGCCATTAAAAATGTGATCCCTTCGAGTGATATCAAAAAAGGGGCTGTATCGAAAGCGGTTATCGTGCGTACAAAAAAAGAGATTCGTCGTCAGGATGGTTCTTACATACGATTTGACGACAATGCCTGTGTGTTATTGAATAATGCCGGCGAGCTGAGGGGAAGCCGAATTTTCGGCCCGGTTGCTCGCGAACTTCGTGCCACCAACATGAAGATTGTTTCTTTAGCACCGGAAGTACTTTAATTCATTAAAACGGAAAATGATGAGTAAGTTACATATTAAAAAAGGCGATATTGTTTACGTGAATGCCGGTGAAGATAAAGGAAAGACCGGCCGTGTTCTCAAAGTAGATGTTGCGAAACAACGGGCTATTGTGGAAGGCGTAAATATTGTATCGAAACATACAAAACCCAATGCAAAAAATCCACAGGGTGGAATCGAAAAAATCGAAGCTCCGGTACATATTTCAAATTTGAATCCGATAGATCCGAAATCCGGTAAGCCTACACGTATTGGGAGAAGATTGAACAGTGAAGGTAAATTGGTACGTTATGCTAAAAGGTCAGGGGAGGAAATCAAATGAATTATACGGTGAATTTAAAAGAAGAATATAAAGAACGTATTGTTCCTGCTTTGATGAAAGAGTTCGGGTATAAGTCGGTAATGCAGGTTCCCAGATTGGAGAAAATCGTAATTAATCAAGGATTGGGAATAGCAGTTTCCGATAAAAAAATTATCGATACAGCAATCAACGAATTGACACTTATCACCGGACAAAAAGCGGTACCAACCTATTCTCGCAAGGATATTTCGAATTTCAAAGTGCGCAAAAAAATGCCTATCGGTGCGCGTGTGACGTTGCGAAAAGACCGGATGTATGAATTTCTGGAACGATTGATCCGTGTGGCATTGCCCCGTATCCGCGACTTTAAAGGAATTGACAGCAAACTCGACGGAAAAGGTAATTATACCTTGGGTATTGAAGAACAGATTATCTTTCCCGAGATCAACATCGATTCTATTTCGCGTTTGCTGGGTATGAACATTACGTTTGTTACCACAGCTACTACCGACGAAGAAGGTTATGCGTTGTTGAAAGAATTTGGATTACCATTTAAAAACGTAAAAAAACAGTAAGAGATGGCAAAAGAATCAATGAAAGCCCGTGAGGTTAAAAGAGCCAAAATGGTTGCCAAGTATGCCGAAAAAAGAGCAAAGTATTTGGCAGAAGGCGATTATGAAGCACTCCAAACCATTCCTAAAAATGCGTCTCCCGTACGTTTGCACAATCGATGCAAAATATCCGGGCGACCCAGAGGATACATGCGTCAGTTTGGTCTCTCTCGTATTCAATTTAGAGAAATGGCTTCAGCAGGCTTAATTCCGGGTGTGAAGAAAACGAGTTGGTAAAAAAAGTAATCGCATTTTAATTAAATATTGTCCCGAGAGGCGGGATCAATTTAAATTATTTATTATATGACAGATCCAATAGCAGATTATTTGACGCGGTTGAGAAATGCCATCCAAGCTAATCATAGGGTGGTAGTGATTCCGGCATCAAATTTAAAAAAAGACATTACAAAGATCCTTTTTGAACAAGGCTACATCCTTAATTATAAGTTTGTAGATGACGGCCCTCAGGGTACAATCATGATTGCCCTGAAATACGATCCGGTAAATAAAGTAAACGCAATCAAGAAGCTGATTCGCGTATCTACTCCCGGTTTACGTAAGTATGTAGGTTATCGCAATATGCCACGTGTATTGAATGGGTTAGGCATAGCCATATTATCTACTTCCAATGGAGTAATGACGGATAAACAAGCCCGCCAACAGAAAGTTGGAGGTGAAGTATTGTGTTATGTATATTGATTTGAGGAGAGGAAAACGATGTCAAGAATAGGAAAATTACCCATAACAGTGCCTAATGGCGTAACGGTTGCCGTAGAGGCAAACAATACCGTGGTGGTTAAAGGCCCGAAAGGCGAATTGACTCAATGGATCAATCCCTGTATCAAGGTGGAAGTAGGTAAGGATGTGGTCACCGTACATAGAAGTACAGACGATAAGGAACAACGCGCTTTGCACGGACTTTATCGAGCCCTCATCAATAACATGGTGGAAGGAGTATCGCATGGTTTTCGTAAAGAATTGGAATTGGTCGGCGTCGGTTACCGCGTTACTAATACCGGGCAGCTGCTTGAGTTGTCGCTGGGTTACACGCATAATATCGCGATGCTGTTGCCGAATGAAATAAAGGTTGAAACCAAAATGGAAAGGAACAAAAATCCACTCATTATTTTGGAATCTTACGATAAACAACTCCTCGGACAGGTATGTGCCAAAATTCGTTCCTTCCGTAAACCCGAACCCTATAAAGGAAAAGGTATTCGTTTTGTGGGAGAACAAATTCGTCGCAAATCCGGAAAAACAGCAGGTAAATAACGCACGTAAACTGAAATTACTATGTTAGAGAAAGAAAAAAGAAGATTAAAAATAAAAGCTCATATCCGCAAAAAGATTTATGGAACGGCCGAACGTCCTCGCCTTTCTGTATTCAGAAGCAACAAACAAATATATGCCCAGGTAATAGACGACCGATGTGGCAAGACATTGGCATCAGCCTCTTCATTAAAAATCGAAGAAAAACTTCCTAAAAAAGAAATTGCAGCAAAAGTGGGTGAACTTATCGCCAAAAATGCTAGGGAGGCCGGTATCGAAAAAGTCGTATTCGACAGAAACGGGTATTTATATCATGGGCGAGTAAAAGAATTGGCAGATGCTGCACGTAAAGGAGGACTTAAATTTTAACCATCATGGCAAAAGTAATTAACAGAGTAAAAGCAACAAGCGATATTGAATTAAAAGACAGATTGGTAGCTATCAATCGTACGACAAAAGTTACCAAAGGGGGTCGTACGTTTACCTTTGCTGCCGTGGTTGTTGTTGGCAATGAAGATGGCATCGTAGGCTGGGGTTTAGGAAAAGCCGGTGAAGTTACTTCCGCCATTGCCAAAGGAGTGGAAGCAGCCAAAAAGAACTTGATACGTGTTCCGGTTTATAAAGGAACTATTCCACATGAACAATCGGCTCATTACGGCGGTGCAAAAATATTCATCAAACCGGCGGTTCCGGGAACCGGGGTGAAAGCCGGAGGTGCAATGCGTGCCGTTCTCGAGAGTGTAGGCATTACCGATGTGTTGGCAAAGTCGAAAGGTTCGTCCAATCCTCACAACCTGGTAAAAGCTACTATCGCTGCATTAACCGAATTGAGAGATCCCGTAACGGTTGCCCAAAATAGAGGCATTAATTTGGAAAAAGTGTTCAACGGATAAAAATCGGAGGAATCGGAAATGGCAACTATCAAAGTTAAACAGGTAAAAAGCAGAATCGGCTGTCCAAAGGTGCAGAGAAGAACATTAGATACACTGGGATTGCGAAAGATGAATCAGGTTGTGGAACTTGAAGACAATGAATCCGTAAGAGGGTTGATTAAACAGGTACATCATTTGGTGACCATTGTTGAATAATTAGTTTATAACGATATAATTAAGATAAGAAATGGATTTATCGAATTTAAAACCGGCAGAAGGTGCAACAAAAACACGTAAACGAATTGGTCGAGGAGAAGGATCAGGCAAAGGAGGTACTTCCACCAGAGGTCATAAGGGAGCAAAATCGAGATCGGGTTACTCTCGCAAAATCGGATTCGAAGGAGGACAGATGCCTTTGCAACGTCGTGTGCCCAAGTTTGGATTCAAGCCTTTGAAGAGAGTAGAATATAAAACCGTCAATATCGGAAAACTTCAGGAAATTGCCGATACACAGAACGTATCGAAAATTGATCTTGACGTATTGATAAAGACCGGTATTGCCTCTCCAAAACAGTTAGTAAAAATCCTTGGCAAAGGTTCTTTAACTGCAAAGCTCGAAGTTGAAGCGCATGCTTTTTCCAAATCAGCCGAGGAAGCAATTAAATCGGCAGGGGGAACCGTTGTAAAACTTCAATGAAATGAAATTTATAGAGACACTTAAAAATATCTGGAAAATAGAAGATCTTCGAAAAAGGCTCTTGATCACTGTGTTGTTTGTGGCGGTTTACCGATTTGGTTCTTTTGTGGTATTGCCGGGAATTAATCCGGCTCAACTGCAAGCGTTGCGAACAAGTGCGAGTTCAGGCCTTTTGGGATTATTGGATATGTTCTCCGGAGGTGCTTTTGCCAATGCTTCAATTTTTGCCTTGGGAATCATGCCCTATATTTCGGCTTCCATCGTAATGCAATTGTTGGGAATCGCTGTTCCTTATTTTCAGAAATTGCAACACGAAGGCGAAAGCGGGTATACTAAAATGAATCAATATACCCGTTATTTAACGGTTTTTATTTTATTGCTCCAGGGGCCTGCCTATATATACGGAGCATTGCGTGGAGCTATACCCGGCGGATTTTTCGATTGGGTATTGCCCTCTACCATTATTCTGGCGGCTGGCAGTATGTTTGTGCTTTGGCTGGGCGAACGCATCACCGATAAAGGTGTGGGAAACGGGGTATCGTTTATCATTCTAATCGGTATTATCGCCCGTTTGCCTCATGCATTGGTTGCAGAATGGGATCGATTGATCAATGCTCCGGGCGGATTGTTGGTTTTTCTTATCGAAATTCTGTTCCTGTTGTTGGTAACCGCTTTGGCCATTATGTTGGTGCAGGGTACCCGCAAAGTTCCCGTACAGTATGCTAAGCGCATTGTAGGTAACAGACAATATGGCGGTGTGCGCCAGTATATTCCGTTGAAGGTGAATGCAGCAAATGTGATGCCCATTATTTTTGCACAGGCAATCATGTTTATTCCCATTACTATCGTTCAATTTTCTGCAAAAGAGGGTGGAGGTTTTTGGTCTGCACTGATGAATTCCAATAGTTTTTGGTATAATTTCATTTTTGCGTTGCTCATCATTGCCTTTACCTATTTTTATACGGCAATTACAGTCAATCCGACACAGATGGCCGAAGATATGAAACGGAATAATGGATTTATTCCCGGGGTGAAGCCCGGTAAAAAGACGGCTGAATATATCGATACCATTATGTCGCGCATTACGTTGCCGGGATCTATATTTTTGGCTATCGTTGCCATACTGCCGGCTTTTGCGAATATGTTGGGTGTAAATGGCCAATTTGCCCATTTCTTTGGAGGTACCTCATTGCTGATTCTTGTCGGCGTTGTGTTGGATACCTTGCAGCAGATTGAAAGTCATTTATTGATGCATCACTACGACGGGTTTTTGAAATCGGGACAAAAAATTAAAGGTAGATCAGGTTCTATTGCGGCGTATTAAATTAAGGAAGGATTTTTTGGATAAATGAAGAATAACAGAATGATCATATTGAAAACCGAGGAAGAGATTGAGCTTATGCGCGAAAGTAACCGCTTGGTGGGGATGACCCTTGGAGAACTTTCCAAACACATCAAACCGGGAGTTACCACATTGCAGCTCGATAAAATCGCCGAGGAGTTCATAAGAGATCATGGTGCCATCCCAACTTTTTTGGGATATGGAGGTTTCCCGAATTCCATTTGTACTTCGGTAAATGAAAATGTGGTGCACGGCATACCCAATAACAAACCTTTAAAAGAAGGAGACATCATATCGGTCGATTGTGGTGCAACAAAAAACGGTTACTGTGGAGATTCGGCCTATACTTTTTGTGTAGGTGAAGTTGACGAAAAAATTAAAGCGTTACTCAAGGTAACCAAAGAATCACTTTATAAAGGAATTGAGCAAGCACGTGAAGATAACCGAATTGGGGATATCGCATATGCTATACAAAGCTACTGCGAGTCGCACGGTTATTCGGTAGTGCGCGAATTGGTGGGGCATGGCATTGGTCGTGAGATGCACGAACCACCCGAAGTGCCCAACTATGGCAGACGGGGCACAGGCCCGTTGCTTAAATGTGGCATGTGTATTGCTATTGAACCCATGATTAATATGGGAAGCAAAAATGTAGTATTCGAAAATGACGGTTGGACGGTTCGAACCAAAGACCGCAAACCTTCTGCTCATTTCGAACACACCATAGCTATCCATAACGGAAAAGCCGATATTTTATCCACTTTTGAATTTATTGAAGAAACAACTCATATTTAAAACCAAAACGATCTTTAATGGCTAAACAACCACCAATAGAACAAGACGGAGTAATAGTAGAAGCATTATCCAACGCAATGTTTCGCGTTGAATTGGAAAATGGGCACGAAATCACTGCACATATTTCCGGCAAAATGCGCATGAATTATATTCGTATTTTACCGGGAGACAGAGTGCGTGTAGAAATGTCGCCTTATGACCTCACGAAGGGTAGAATTTCATTTAGATATAAATAAAGAAGCACAAAAATATGAAAGTAAAGACATCGATAAAGAAACGTTCGGCCGATTGCCAAATCGTTAGAAGAAAAGGCCGTTTATATGTAATCTGTAAAAAGAATCCCCGATTTAAACAACGTCAGGGTTAAAACTATTGGTATTATTATAATCAAATAATAAGAAAAATATATGGCTATAAGAATTGTAGGAGTCGATTTACCACAAAATAAGCGAGGCGAGATAGCACTCACTTATATCTATGGTATCGGACGAAGCTCAGCTAATCGTATTTTGTCAAAAGCAGGGGTCGATCGAGATATTAAAGTAAAAGACTGGACAGATGATCAAGTTGCCCGGATTCGCGAAATTATATCTGCCGAGTACAAAGTAGAGGGAGATCTTCGTTCCGAAGTGCAGACGAATATCAAGCGACTAATGGATATTGGTTGTTATCGCGGTATTCGTCATCGGTTGGGATTACCGGTACGTGGTCAAAAAACCAAAAATAATGCCCGTACTCGGAAAGGGAAAAAGAAAACAGTTGCTAACAAGAAGAAAGCTACTAAATAACGCATAAAAAATATGGCAAAAAAATCAACTGCAACAAAAAAGAAAAATGTCAAGGTAAGTGCTGAAGGTCAAGCACATATTTCTTCTTCTTTTAATAACATTATTGTATCGTTGACCAACGAAAACGGCGATGTGATTAGTTGGTCGTCTGCAGGTAAAATGGGATTCAGAAGTTCCAAAAAGAATACTCCGTATGCTGCGCAAATGGTAGCGCAAGATTGTGCAAAAGTTGCATATGATTTGGGGCTTCGCAAGGTAAAGGTTTTTGTGAAAGGCCCGGGAAATGGTCGTGAAGCAGCTATCAGAACCATTCACGGTTCGGGAATTGAGGTAACCGAAATTGTTGATGTTACTCCCATACCGCACAATGGTTGTCGTCCTCCTAAAGCAAGAAGAGTATAACACACAGTTCAGATTTCAAATATAAAGTTTAATTCGTTAAAAAGAAATGGCAAGATATACAGGTCCAAGATCAAAAATCGCCCGCAAATTTGGCGAACCTATTTTCGGTCCCGATAAAGTTCTTTCCAAAAAGAATTATCCACCGGGACAACATGGTAATTCCCGCCGTAGGAAGACGTCGGAATATGGCATCCAGCTACGCGAAAAGCAGCGTGCAAAATATACGTATGGCCTTTTGGAGAAACAATTCCGTCTTACTTTCGAAAGAGCCGAACGCAGTCGCGGTATTACGGGTGAAGTATTGCTTCAATTACTCGAATCGCGTCTCGATAATATTGTTTATCGTTTAGGAATTGCACCTAGCCGAGCAGCAGCCCGTCAGCTGGTAAATCATCGTCACATTACTGTCAACGGAAAGATCGTAAATATTCCTTCATATTCCGTTAAACCGGGCGAAATTGTCGGCGTGAGAGAAAAATCAAAATCATTGGAAGTGATTTCAAATGCACTCGAAGGGTTCAACCATAGCAAATATCCATGGTTGGAATGGGATAAAGCATCCTTTAGCGGCAAATTATTGCATCTGCCCGACAGAGCCGATATTCCCGAAAACATCAAAGAACAATTGATCGTAGAATTATATTCTAAATAATAAAAATTACATGGCAATATTAGCATTTCAGAAACCCGATAAAGTAATCATGTTGCAGGAGGATGCTTTCCACGGAAAGTTCGAATTCCGACCGCTTGAACCGGGCTACGGCATTACCATCGGTAATGCATTACGTCGAATTTTGCTTTCTTCGCTCGAAGGATTCGCAATTACATCGGTAAAAATTGAAGGAGTTGAGCATGAGTTTGCTACTATTCCGGGCGTTATCGAAGATGTAACAGGAATCATTCTCAATTTGAAGAAAGTGCGGTTTAAACGGTTGGTCGAAGAATTCGAATCCGAGAAAGTCAGCCTTCACATTTCGGGAACAGAAGTGTTCAAAGCCGGGGATATTGGTAAGATATTGACAGGTTTCGAGGTATTGAATCCGGACTTGGAAATATGCCATATGGAAAAAAAGGCAGAGATTCGTTTAGAACTCTCCATCAACAAAGGTCGTGGCTATGTGCCTGCCGATGAAAATCGCACCCTGCTACCTCCTGATGATGTGCATACAATTGCCATTGACTCTATTTTCACCCCGATCCGAAATGTAAAATACGAGATCGAAAATTACCGTATCGAGCAGAAAACGGATTATGAGAAATTGGTTATTGAGGTTTCTACCGATGGTTCTATTCGGCCAAAAGAGGCATTAAAAGAAGCGGCAAAAATACTTATTCAGCATTTTGTATTGTTTTCCGATGATAACAAAATCATGATCGAAGCTACCGATACCGATAATATCGAAGAATTCGATGAGGAAGTGCTTCATATGCGACAGCTTCTCAAACGCAAGTTATCCGATCTTAATCTTTCGGTACGTGCACTCAACTGCCTTAAGGCAGCCGATGTAGAAACACTTGGACAATTGGTTTCCTATACCCGAAACGATCTTCTCAAATTCCGAAATTTCGGTAAAAAATCGCTCATCGAGTTGGAAGAATTACTCGCTGGAATGAATCTGACTTTCGGTATGGATATTTCGAAATATAAATTAGATAAAGATTAATAGTAATGAGACATAATTATAAAAACAATCATTTAGGACGTAAGAAGGCACATCGCGGTGCCATGCTTTCCAACATGGCATCATCGCTCATTATGCATAAACGTATTTTTACCACTGTCCCTAAAGCTAAGGCATTGCGTCAATTTGTAGAACCTCTCATCACCAAATCGAAGGAAGATACAACCCATTCACGTCGAGTAGTTTTCAGTGTTTTAAAAAATAAATATGCCGTAACCGAACTTTTTCAAACGGTATCGCAAAAGGTGGGTGATCGTCCGGGAGGTTATACTCGAATCATCAAAACCGGATATCGGTTGGGTGACAATGCCCCCATGTGCTTTATCGAGTTGGTCGATTTCGACGAGAACATGCTCAAAGAAGTCGGGCCAAAGAAAGCAAGAACACGTCGTTCGCGTAGAAAATCTTCTGATAAAGTTGCCGGCGCCGAAACTCGTTCTGCTGCTTCTGATGTAAAAGAAGAGGCTAAGGTCGAAAAAACTGAAAAAGCAAAAGGCAAAACAGCAGCTAAGAACACTAAGGAAGCCAAAAGCGAAAATGAAGGAGTGAAGACTGAGGCCGTAAAGGAAGCTAAAAACGAAGCTCCTGAAGTGAAGACTGACGCTGAAACTTCGGTCGAAGAAGCTCCTCAAAGCGAACCCGTTTCGTCGGAAGAAGAAAAAGTGGAAAAGGAAGAGAAAAGATCTCAAGCTGAGGCTGACGAAGATACAAAAAGTTGATGAAACTTCCGGACAGGAAAAGAAGCTAAGCCGCAAAGGTAGTAAGCGCTGCGAGTGATTCGTAGCGCTTTTTCATTTCATTTTTTTTATGTTTATTTGTAACCGAAACTCTTTTATTTGCGTCTTACAGTAAATGCGGTTTCTATGAAAAATATAATGGCATTACTTTTTGTTTTTCTGTCGGCGTTAGGCTATGCTCAAACCAAAACATATACGGCAACTCGGGTTGATTCTCCTCCCCATATCGATGGTTATTTAAACGATGATTGCTGGTTGCAGGTCGAGTGGGCTGGCGATTTCGTTCAATATGAACCTCAATCGGGTGCCGCACCTTCTCAACAAACGCAATTTGCCGTAACCTATGATGACAATAATTTGTACGTTGCCATAAAAGCCTTAGATGCGGAGCCCGACAAAATCGTCAAGCGTATTTCCCGTCGCGATAATGCCGATGGCGATTGGGTCGCAATTTGTATCGACAGCTATGAAGATAAAATGACTGCATTCGAATTTTGTGTGTCTGCATCGGGAAGTAAAAGCGATTATCTTCGCTCCGAGAGTACAGGCGAAGACGAAAGTTGGGATCCAATTTGGGAAGTCAAAACTTCTATAACCAATGACGGTTGGCATGCCGAGATGCGCATCCCGTACTCGCAACTCCGTTTTGGGAAAAAAGCGTCTTATCATTGGGGATTGCAGGTGGTACGAAACATCTATCGGCATCAGGAACTTTCTTTTTGGCAGCCCATCGACAAAGCTTCTTCTCAGTTTGTGGGTAAATTCGCAACACTCGAAGGGATTTCCCATATCTCACCCCGAAAAGATGTTGAAATCGTTCCTTTTGCACTTTCGCAACTCACGCTGAGCGAAAAAGAAGAAGGAAATCCGTTTGCTACGGGCAAAGAAACTACGGCCTCGGTGGGTGTGGATGGAAAAGTCAGTTTATCCAACGATATCACCTTAAATTTTACGCTTAATCCGGACTTCGGCCAGGTAGAAGCCGACCCTTCTGAAGTAAATCTGACGAATTTCGAAACCTATTTTGTAGAGAAAAGACCTTTTTTTGTAGAAGGAAGCAACATTTTTCATTATCCTTTCGACATTACCAACAACGAACAAAATAAACTTTTTTATTCCAGACGTATAGGTCGTGAACCCCACATTACATATGAAGCCCGCGAGGGCGAAAAAGTAAAGCATCCTATGCGGACGAATATTTTGGGAGCCGCAAAAATTTCCGGGAAGACCCGCAAAGGAACTTCGCTGGGCATATTAAATGCTGTTACACAAAAAATGTATAGTAAAATCGATTTCAACGGTGAGCGCTCATCGTATGCCGTGGAGCCGTTGTCGAATTATTTTGTGGGAAGATTGGAGCAAGATCTCGACAGCGGAAATATGATTGTCGGGGGCATGCTTACGGCCACGAACCGAAAAATCGATGAACCCCAATTCACCACAATTGCCGATGCTGCCTATACCGGTGGATTAAATTTCACGAAATACTGGAACGACAAAGCCTATTTTGTTACTGCACGCTCTTTTTTCAGCCATATTAGCGGATCACGCCAAGCCATTGCAGCATTGCAGCAGTCGTCCGCCCGCTACTTCCAGCGCCCCGATGCCAACCATGTTCACCTCGACACCACTCTTACCGCTCTGAGTGGATGGGGCGCATCGGTAAATGGCGGGAAAATAGCAGGGCATTTCAATTTTATGGGATTCAGCAGCTGGAGCTCTCCCGGACTCGAATTCAACGATATCGGATTCAAACCCACTACCGATTATGTTTTGAACGGTTTATGGGCAGCATACAAAGAATGGACACCCAAAGGAATTGTCAACGAATACGAGATCAACGGCTCCTTATTCGTTGTTAACGATTTTTCAGGTAAAATTACCGATCGGGGTTTGGAATCCTATGCTTTCGTTCAGTTTAAAAATTATTCCCATATTTCTTTAGGATCAAATATCAACCTCAACGGCATATCAACCACCTTACTCAGAGGCGGTCCCTCCATCAAAACACCCGGTTCCGTGAATAGCTGGTTCCATATTTCGTCCGACAACCGGCGCAAATTTCAGGCGGAGTACGACATGAGCAGACAGTGGGGATTCGAAAACTCCTCACATTCCCTTTCCTACGGATTAGAACTCACCTACAAACCCGGTCCGCAACTCACCCTCTCCTTATACCCTCAATATTACCGATCGACCAATCATCAGCAATATGTACAAACGGTATCCGGCAGTGAGCCTGTTTATATCTTGTCGTCTATCGATCAACACATAGCATCTATGTCGGTTCGCATCAATCTGGGCATTACGCCCGACATGTCGCTGCAATTGTATGCTCTTCCCTATCTGTTTGCAGGCGATTACTACGATTTCAAAGAAGTTGCGGATCCCTATGCCGATAAATTTGCAAACCGTTTCCGGTTGTTCGATTCCTACGATTACCCTAATCCCGACTTTCATTTTCTGCAGTTTCGTTCCAATTTGGTATACCGGTGGGAATATAAACCCGGATCTGTGCTCTATCTGGTGTGGTCGCAGGGAAAAACCGTGAAAGAAAATGGTGGAGAATTTCTTTTCGGCGATTATGTTCGCGATCTGTATAAAGCAAAACCCCAAAACGTGTTTTTGATTAAACTGTCGTATGCCATGATCTTTTAATCTTTTCACGGAAATTGAAATTTTCTTTCTTTCAGCACAAATTGAAAATTATCATGTACATTTGCAATACAACTCCAAAAATCGAAGGTTATGCGCATAAAAGACATTCTTCAGGTAATCGAACAACTCGCGCCACCGGCCTTACAGGAAGATTTCGATAACACCGGCCTGCAAGCGGGCGATGTCAATCGCGAAGCAACAGGCGCGCTTCTGTGTATCGATGTAACGGAAAACGTAATCGATGAAGCCCTTTCGCTGGGATGCAACCTCGTCATTTCGCACCATCCCCTGCTTTTTCGTCCGGTAAAGTCGCTCACCGGTCAAACCTACATCGAGCGATGCCTCATCAAAGCCATCAAAAACGATGTTGTCCTTTACGCAGCACACACCAATCTCGATAACGCACAAGGCGGTGTAAATTACAAACTGGCCGATATGCTGGGGCTGCAACAAGTGCGCATCCTGAGTCCCAAGAAGAGCGCCTTGCTCAAGCTCGTCACCTTCGTACCCGAATCTCACGCTGAGTCGCTCCGTAGTGCACTTTTCAACGCCGGTGCCGGCACCATCGGCAACTACGATTCGTGCAGCTACAACCTCACCGGCGAAGGTACGTTCAGAGCACGCGAAGGAGCCAACCCGTTTGTAGGCAGGGTGGGGGAGCTGCATTTCGAAAAAGAGGTACGCATCGAAACCGTGCTTCCCCGCTATCGACAAGACGACGTGCTTCGTGCCTTAATTGCCGTGCATCCCTACGAAGAGCCCGCCTACGATTTCTATCCGTTGGAAAACACATGGGCTCAAGCCGGCAGCGGCGTTGCAGGCGTACTCCCCGAGCCGATGCCCGAGCAGGAGTTTCTCTATCTGCTGAAAGATATTTTCAATCTCCCCACCATCCGTCACACCAAAATCCAAAACCGCGAAATTCGCGATGTAGCACTTTGTGGCGGCAGCGGGGCGTTCCTCATTCCTCATGCTGTAGCCTACGGAGCCGACGCCTTTGTTACCGGAGAAGCAAAGTATAACGATTTTTACGATGCTGAAGACCGCATATTACTAGCTGTTGTAGGACATTACGAGTCGGAAATCTGCACAAAAGACCTCTTTTTCGATGCTGTTTCAAAAAAATATCCTACCTTTGCACTACATAAATCGGCATTCGATTCGAATCCCGTAAAATATTTGTAACTCGTTGACGGTCTGACTTGTTCCCGCCGTTACAAATCCAATGTGGTAATGAAACGATGAGGTAATCGTTTAATTACTGCATTTTTTTGTCGGCCACACAAGATTATCAGATCCAAGTATTGCAAATATTGTGAGCATTACAAATATTACAAATATTACAAATATTACAAGTAGTACAAGTATTACAAATATTACAAATATTACAAGTATTATCAGACGCAAATATTGTTAGTTTACAAGTATGGGTTAGCGATACTCATCCAAAAAATGAGTCTGAGTAGCAAAAAAGAACATAAAGTATTATTCGAAGCAAACATTATTAGTTCATATTCAAATAAAAAACAAAGAACACCTATGGCAACCAAGAAAAAAAGTTCAACAGAAGAGGTAACGGTAGAAGATAAGTTGAAGACACTGTATAAGCTTCAATCGTATCTCTCCGAAATCGACCGCATTAAGACCCTTCGTGGGGAGCTGCCCTTAGAAGTAGCCGACCTCGACGACGAAATCGCCGGGCTGAATACGCGAATTGCCAAATTCGAATCCGATCTTAATGAGATCAACCAAGCCATTAAAGAAGAAAAAACAAAGATCGAAACCGCCAAAGCAAAGTTAGAAAAGTATAATAAACAGCTCGACAACGTACGCAACAGCAAAGAGTACGACCATCTGTCCAAAGAAATCGAGTTCGAAACACTGGAAATTGAGCTGGCCGAAAAGCATATTCGCGATTATCAGCAAGAAGCCAAAAACATCGAAGAACAAATCAGCGCGGCGAAAGAGCTCTTAAACGAAAAAATGCTCGATTTGGAACAAAAACGCAAAGAGCTTAACGATATTATTTCTGAAACCAAAGCCCAGGAAGAAAAACTTCGCGAAAAAGTCAAAAAGACCGAAAGCAAAGTCGATCCGCGTCTGCTGGCTGCCTTCCGTCGTATCCGCAAAAATGCGCGCAACGGACTAGCCATCGTTACGATTCAACGCGGCGCCTGCGGTGGCTGTTTCAACAAAATTCCGCCCCAGCGTCAGCTAGATATCAAGATGGGAAAAAAGATTATCGTGTGTGAATACTGCGGCCGTATCCTGGTCGATCCCGAACTCGTCGGCGCACCAACCATCGAATCCTAGGCACTTTTCAAGGTAATCTCTGAAGGCACATGTTCAAATTGAACATATTCACTTTACCGCTAACCATTCTGTGAATCGCGTCGTATAACGAAAATTTGGATTTCTATAAGGAGGGTGTATCATACGGTGATTTCACCCTCTTTGTGTTTTCGTATCCTCTTATTTCGTATCCTATATAGGGAGGAATAATTTTAACTATTCAATTCTCGGCGGCTTATTTTTTATTTGGATCCAGTCTCCAATTCGTTTGGGCAAATCGTGCAGGTTCACCTCAGCAATCAACAATTAAAATTGGAAAGTAAATCCCCCCAGTATGTTGAAGGTTTGGGCAGGATGTCCGTACCAAATATCGTACTTCTTCGATAAAATGTTGTGAGCGCGAACATTGAGCGAGATAGCATCGGTAATGTTGTACACCACACCCGCATTCAAATCGTTAATGTTCTTCATCTTCACGTTCTCGCCGTTGAAAAACGACCACCGTCCCGAGGCCAGGTAATAATCCACCGTAAATTTCACCTCATCCGAGGTCTGCATCGTCACTCGTACATCCGCCTCCACATCCGGCAAGTTCCACGCCTTCGGCTCATCGATCTCCCGATCGCCCATGTGGGCGTCTTTCACCGTATAGAAATTCTTCTTCAGCCGAAACGAAACATCCAGCGGCGACCAGATATTCCACCGGATCAATCCCCCGATGTGTGCGTGAGAAAGATTGCCGTATGCCGGCACCAATCGCTCGTTTGCAACCCACTCCGTCACTTCTGGCACAGCATTGGCATCGGTATTGAGCACCTGATCCATTACCGGAAAATGCGCATCATCCGTTTTTCGGTAACCGCCGAAAACATCCAGCCTGAAACCCTCCAATTCGCCCATCTTCACCCCCGCTTCCACGTCCACAAGCGTGAACGACGGCTTCATCGCCATTCCCGGCTTGTAGTAACGCGACTCCTGCATCACGTTTAGGTACGTATTGTCATCAATCTCCCCTTTCACGTTCGCATAGAGCGACGACTTTTCGCTAATCATCAGGGTAACCCCCATGTTGGGCGCCACACGCACCATATCGTTTTCGCCAAATTGCAGCAGCACATCCGCCCCCAGTCGGGCATTCCAACCCATCCCGTCAAACAAAACAAACGGAGCCGCATCCAGCAGCAGGTAATTTTTCACACCCGACGGTTCACTATAAAACACACCCTTCACCTTAGCATCTGCACCCCATCGGCCGTCCGCTCCGTTCAACGGCTTCATCATTCCGGCCAACGCTTCAAGCTGATTGCCCGCCATTCCTTTCTCGGTAAGCAGCGAACCGAATTTCGAAGAAAAATGCTTAAAATCGACAACCCCTTTGTAGCGGTTTTCTTCCGATTCCGCCGATTCCAACCCCGCCTTCGCATGAAACAGCTTCAGTCGCTGTTTCTCGTCGTCGAAGATCCGGGTTTTCCCGAAAGTATTGCCGTAGTAGTTAAATTGCGAAAGCAGATACGACGCCTCCACGTCGAGACGCGACGCCTCGAAACGATGGCTGTACTCAGCCTCACCCTTGTTGTCCATGAAATAAGCCGTCACCGTTGCCGGGTCCGATTGCTGCACATACTTCACGTCGCCGTTGGTCGAGTTGTGCAACAACCTCACGTTCAGCCTGTCGTTGTCTGTTTCCACCACCCGGTAACCCAGCGCACCGTCCACGTTGGCAAAATTGCCCGCATTCAAAAAGAAATACCCCCTTTCCGTGCTGTACGGAATCTCCGTCATGATACTTGCCGGGCGCGGAATGGCAATCTCTACCGGCGGATTCGTCCGCCCCGCCCACGAAGCATACTCCACATTCGGCTTTCTCACCGCCGGCTCGGGAAGCGCCGGCAGCGAACTGATTTTTACCGCATCTTTCAGCGTCGGATTAAACTGCCGTTCCAGCTCCATCTGCCTTCTCAGCAACGAATCCTGTTGCTGCGCCGAAACACCTGCGGCAACCATCAACCCCGCCGCCAGGGAAAATACATATCCTTTCATCGTCTGCTTGCTCTTTTTCATTTTCAATTCAGTTTACGCAACCGTTCGTCAATCATCTGCCGGATATCGGCCTCGTTGCCTTTGTAGTTCGTCTTCAAGCTCTGCAAATACTGCTTCGCCTGAAAAGCATCGCCCCGCGCCGCATACGTATCCGCCAGCACGATAATTGCCCGCGCCATCCAATACTGATGGGGCGTCCCCTTCTGCATGAACTCCTTCACCTGCGCCTCTGCCTTGTCGTACGATTTCCATCGGAAATACGTATCCGCCAGGATAAACTGTGCCTCAGCCCCATACACGCTCCGTGTATCCTTGGCAATCGCCTGAAAGTCGGCCATCGCCTTGTCCGGCTCCTTCAGCTGCTGATACGCCTTACCCCGCAGGTAGCGCGCCTCCGTCGCCATCTCCGGCGAAAGAGCGGCACTCCCCAGCAAGTCGGTGGCCGCACGTACCGCCTCGTTGTAGTTCTCCAGCTTCATGTGCGTCCGCACCAGCCCCATCAGTCCCTCCTGACGGTTGGCCGCATTGCGGCTCGTGTTGGCCAGCTTCGCATAATCGGCCAGCGCCTGCCGGTAGTTCCCCTTGGTATACTCTGCCTGCGCCGCATACAGTAACGCATTCTCCATGAATTTGGCATTTCCCGCGTCAATCACCTTGCGGAAATACCCCAGCGCCTCGTCCTTGTTTCCTTTCTCGTCGGCCATCACCCCCAGGTAATAGTTCGCATCGCTGCTGAACGCCCCGTCGGGATAACTTTGCAAGTACCGCACCAGCGCCTGTTGAGCCTCGCTCTTCGAGCCCTTCATGTACACCCTTTCCGCAGCCAGGAACGTCAGCGAATCCTGTCGCGACGGCGCAATCCGCAAGCCACCCGGCAACGAGTTGGCATAGTTGATATACGACTCGATATCGTTCATGTCGCGATACACCGTCTCCAGCGAAATCAGCGCATTGCGCGCATCCTCCGACCCCGGAAACTTCTCGATCACCCGCTTATACGCCGCCACACTCTGCGGATAATTGCCCGCATTGTAATACAACTGCCCCAGCTGAATACCCGCCTGACTCGCAAGCGGACTATCGGGAAACTTCGCAATCAGCTCCTGCAGCACCTTTATCGCCTCCGTCTCACGACCGAGCATTGTCAGTGCACGACTCTTTTCATACAACGCATCGTCGTAGTATATCGAGTTGGGATAGCGGCGCATCAGCTCGTCCAGCTCCCTGATCTTGCCCTCGTAATTGCGTTGCAACCCCATCACAAACGCCCGCTGAAAAGCCGCATAATCCGCCGCCTGCGGATTCACCTCCGCTGCCTGTGCATACCGGCGCTCGGCCTCGGCAAAATTGCGGTTATAATAATAAATATCACCCAGCCGGTTCAGTGCATCGGCATACTCGGGACGATTCTTGTTCGTTTCCGCCGACAGATACTGCTGGAACGACCGCAACGCATCGGCATACCGGTTTTGGTTAAACTGTGCATACCCCAGGCTGTACCAACCCAAGGCATAATTGCTGTCCGTCGGCCGTGCACGGTTCACAAACACCTTGAAATCCGCCTCCGCGTTCATATAATTCCCCAGCCGGTAATACGATTCCCCCCGCCAGAAATACGCACTGTTGCACGCCTCAACATCGTAATTACCCATGCCGATACACGACGTAAACAGACGAATCGCCTCGTTAAGGTTGCCGTTGATAAACTGCTGAGCCCCCAGCTGGAAAAGAATCATCTGCTTAGCCTCCAAAATACGCCTTCCGGGATTCGCAATCCGGTTAATCGCCTCCAGCGCCGCCTGATAATCCTTAGCCGAGAGAAACGTTTCGGCCAAAATATCGTTCACCTTGTCGGCATACGGCGAGTCGGGATATCGCTGCAGAAACTTCTCGAAAAGCCCGATCGATTCGCCGAACACCGACATGTTCGTTTCGTGCACCAGCAGCGCATAGTTATACAGCGCCGTCTCTGTCGCCTTCGGATCAAAATTTTCACGCGACGCCGCCTCAAAAGCAAATTGCGCCTGCTGCTTGTCGCCCTGCCTCAGGTAAAGCTGCCCCAACTGCAGCTGCGCATTCTGCGTCAGCGCGTCCGAAGGTCCCACTGCCAGCTGCATCATCCGTATCGCATCGGCATACTTTCCCGCATCGATATACGCCAACCCCATAAAATACGCATCCCCCCGCAGCGGCTTGTCGGTCGTACTCAGGTACTTCTCATAATACGTAAGAGCCCGGTTCGTATATCCCAGTCGGTAATTCGCATTTCCCAATATTCGGTACATCTCACCCGCATGATCACTTTGCGGATACGCGTTCACAAACGCCTCCGCCAGTCGCACGGCCTCCTCCAACTTCCCGTCGAAAAAGACCGCCTGTGCCGCATAAAACGACGCCTCCTCGCCAAACATCGGATGATTCTTCAGTCGGTTAAACCGCTCCAGCGCCGCCGCATACTCCCCCCGACTGTACGCCATATACCCCAGGTAATAATCCGCCGCGTCGCCATATTTCTTGCTGTTTTGGTACAGCAACCCAAACCACCGTTCCGCTTCTCCCGTCACCCCCGTTTGCAACAACGTGTATGCCCGTCGGAAACCATAATCTTCCTGCTCGGCCGGCGTCAGGTAATCGATTTGGCAACGGTCAAACCACTCCTTCGCCGTTGGCCACTCCTTACGGTCAAAATAATACGAAGCAATCAGAAACGCCCCCTCGTTGCGGTGCACACTTTCGGGATGCTCCTTCACAAATGCCATCAGCTTCTCGCCGCTGCCTTCTTCACCCCGATAAAAACTGCATGCCGCCAACATATATTCGGCATCCTCCTGCAGAGCCGCATCGGTGCTTCGGGCAAGAAATTCGGTCAACACCTCGTGCGCTGCCGCATAATTCCCCTCCAGAAATAACGTCTTCCCTTCGTTAAACCGATTTTCGGGCGGACGACGATACGCCGTTTGTTGCGCCACGCCGGCCTGCACCATGGCAACCAGCGTAATCACCAGCATGATTTTTTTCATATTTAGTTAGCTAATTTTTGCAACTTTTCTATTCCTTTACGAATAGAGGTCAGTCCGAACTCGGTCGGATTCACCTTTTTCTTGTCGATAAAGAACAACTCTTCCACATCGTCCTGAGCTTTCAATTCGCTGAAATCGTTTACCTTACATCTAAAAAACAAATCCAGCGTATGCTCTTCAAAACCCGAATATACATAAATATTCGGAATCGAAAAAAGGTAATGCAGCTCGCTCACCTTCAAGCACGTTTCCTCAGCCACCTCACGGCACACCGCCTCTTCGGCAGTCTCGAACATATCGGTGAACCCGCCCGGCAGATCCAGTGTACCCTTGGCCGGCTCTTTTCCCCGTCGCGCCACCAGCATCTCGCCCTTGTCGTTTTCGATCACCGCCACCACAGCGGCAATCGGATTAAAATAATACACAAAGCCGCACTGCAGGCATTTTTTCGACTTCTCGTTGTTAACCACAAATGATTTTGCGCCACATTTCGGGCAATACACAAATTGATGTAAAGGATGCTGCATCGTTACTGTTATTTGTTTCGGTGCAAACTTACAATTTTGATGTTCAACTGCAAAACCATGCAGCATAAATTTGCCTCAAGCGGTGCAATTTTCCCCCAAATGCCTTATATTTGTAAGTCATGACTGATTTTGCCCAATCCAGATGCATTTTGTTCTATGCATACCGTATATGTGTTGTTGGATATTTTCTTTGTGATCTTTCATACCTCGCTCACCCTTTTCAACGCCCTCGGCTGGGCATGGAAAAAAACCCGCGTATGGAATCTCGTCACCCTGCTTCTCACCGGTTCTTCATGGCTTTTTCTGGGGAGGATTGTCGGTGTTCCCGGCTATTGTCCGTTTACCGACTGGCATTTCAGCGTGTTAAGGAAACTGGGAAAAACCAACCTGCCCAATTCCTACCTCAAGTATCTTTTCGACCGCATTACCGGGCTCAATATCGATTCCACGCTCGTCGATCGCGTGACGCTCATCGTGTTTGTTGCCGCATTGGCTGTTTCCGTTTTTCTCAACCTCCGCGACAAAATCCTTTCAAAACGCTGAAACGCAGGGTTGAAGATTAAATGCCTTCATGAGTGATATTAATTTGAAAAGGCATTTTTTTATTCGATTAAATATTTTGCTTCTGTTCTGCATGGCTTGCTGTATTATAACCTTTTAATACCCTTCGAGCATGATATCCTGTGGTAAACCCACGCGCATAAAATAACGTGCAAAAGCCTGTGAAAGGTGTTCTCGGTAAGGCGGTAATAAACGAATTCTTTTATTTTGCTTTTTTACTATGTTCTCAAGAGTAGAATAATGTATTCCATAAACATTTTTAATTTTTTTATGCGCTAGATCACACGATTGGGTCGGATATACTGTTTCCATGAATTACTTTTCAATCTAAATCTTCGAGAAATATTTCCGGATCAAATTCGGTTACGCCGGTTATTTTTAGCTTCACTTGAAATGTTTTTACTACTTCCGGTTCAATAACCATATTGTAATCATAATCATCGAGATAATCTATCAATTCAAATTCATAATCCTCATTCTCATCAATTTTCGATATTATGGCAGATTTATTTATTAAAGCAATTGTGCCTATGGATTCATTTCTTTCAAAAAAAGACATCCTCTCCATAAATTTATTTTGTAAGCCCTTCGGATTGTCGTAAAAAATGCTGGAAGCAGCATAACCACCTTCTTCCGGTATAAATACCCTGCTGGCTATTTTATTTTCGTAACATGTCGTTTCCATATATTTTTATTTAAATGTTTCATATAAATTGCCTGCGGTTAATTGCTTAAACAGGTCGCTCGTTAGTTCATGAGCATCATTCAGCCACTTGCCCAACTTTTCCTCTTTCGCTAGCAAAGGTTTTCCATTTATTCTGGTTTGGAGTAAAATCCCCTCGCTTTTATTGACTATTCCTTTTTGTAAATTAACGCGCAATTGCCCTAACTCTATGTTATAGGCAAAACCCATATTGAAATCTATTGGTGGTTTGTCAGCCTCAAAGAAAGATTGGGACAACGTAGCTTTAAAATTTCGATTGATATAGTCCAATACATCATTTTTAAGGGGGCATTGGGCAATTTGCTCATTCTTGTTATCGTTTTGAGGTGCGTCTTTTACAAAGGTAGGTAATTTCGTATAGAAAAAATAATTTTTACCCGAACAAACGGACACTGTAGAGTCAACCGGCAAGTGCGAAATTACACAAAATGTTTGTAAAACTTATCGGGAAATTCGCACTTCTAAGTTGAACTTAGCCCACTCGATGAAATTCGTTGAAACGCATACCGCTTTGTTCTCGCTCATAAATTTAATTACTTATTCCACGGTAATGTCGTCAATCCAAAGATTATAAGCGGCAGCTCCTCCTACTTTAAAGCTAATTAATCCATCTCCTGTAGAAGTGGCTATATCGTTCATGTTCGATATGTTCAGCGTCACTTTTACCCATTTACCACTTGTATCGATGATCCCGTCATACACCTCTCTTCCACCTGCTGTCAATGTTGCATCATTCGTACACGCTTTCAGATTATATACATCGAGACGGCCGTCTGTCGTATGTAAAATGATCGACAATGATTTTTCTGCCGTTCCTTTGATAAAAAATACGATTTTACTTGGCGCAACAAAATTTTCGTGAACCTTTGCCGTGAAAATAGTGTCGTTATTAGCCGGCGTCCCGTTCAGATACAGCGAACGTGTTCCTGTATATGCTTCAGCAGTACTTTGGGTCGCATACGTGGGTAAACCGGTGGTCAATTCGGCGATAAAAGTGCCCCAGTCTTCAAAATCCGAGCCCGGAAATAAGGTCATCCCCGTCACAGGTTCCGTTGTCCCGGCCGCCTGAATAACCGTAACCTCAACCGGCGATAACGAAGAAGTCGTGGGTGTCAGCGTAACCGTAGCCGTACGTCGAGCATTGGTATTTTCTGGAGCGGTAAGCGTAATCACGGCCGAGCCCGATCCGCTTTCGGGAGATATGCTTAACCAAGGTTGGTCGCTGACGGCCGTCCACGCCTCGCCGGCATCGGCAGTCAGCGTCATTGTAGCCGTAGCATCCGAAGCAGGCAAATCGATCGTTGTTTTGTCGGCAGTAAACGACAACGGGTCAAGTTTACCCGCATCACCCCCTTTTCCGGGTTTAATCGGACGAATCGTTCCACTGCCGCCGGCAGCAACACCTCCCAGTGTTAAGGTAAGCGTATAGGTATGTCTGCATCCTCCTACCAACACATTTTCCTCGGAAGGCCTCCATTCGTATTTTTTGCCGTCGACCAGGGTTACAGCGATCGTGAGATCCGTCATCTGCTGTCCGGGAAGCAGAAAAGCCGATGCCGTGGCCGTATCGCCTGTGGCGTCCGTTGTCACAACCGGCGTAATCTCGCCAATATCGGCACCCTGCTTCACCACGCCGTCCGTAAGATCAAGCCAACCGTTGGTAGTAACATCGTTCAACGAAACTTTCATACCCTCCAACACCACATCGGCAGACGAAAACGAAAGAACCAACTGTGCCAATTTATGATAAAATATCAGCGGGATTTCGGGCGTGGTTTTATTCTGTCCTTCGGCCTTTGCGTATAACACGTCTATTCGTGAAGGATCCGTCTGATCGGTTATGTCCACGGCAACATTGAAATCGGTTAAGGTAGTTGCGGAATACGGATAATACGCCACAAAATCCAATTTCGATCCGTTACCCGGCAGCATGACGGCTTTTTCCGCGTCAGCAGCCCGAAATACTCCCTCTGCACCCGTTTCGGAATTCACATAATCCACGTTT
>DBPW01000041.1 GCA_002305015.1 Bacteroidales bacterium UBA1410 | reverse complement strand
ATCCAATAAAAAAAGAGGCTGTCCTTACTTTTGAGACAGCCCCTTGTTCAAGTATCAAAAATAAAAATATAGCTATGAGTCCACTCCGAAAAGTCCCTGCATTTTTCTTATAGCTATTCGAGACGAAAGGAATGGATAATAGGGATAAATATCAAAAATAACGTAATCACATTAAAGAACAAATTTTGAATCTTCTCCCAACCGAATTATCTCAATTTTTCGCACTTTTGAAAAATAGTTTTTTGGCGGGGACTCATTATTGAAATTTTTATATAAGTTTGCAGAAAATATCGCCATTTGACGATATGTAAAAAATTTTGTTGTACATATGTCATGCCAACTACATATATACATCCAATATACATCCAAAATGGGTAGTACCGTAAAACGAGTGGGTATTCATTGTGAAAATAAATACAAAAATGAGTAAGATTGCGATAAATTTAAATATACAAAAAATGAGATACGGAAATATTTTCCTGATAATTTTGATTTCTTTCTATTTTTATTCTTGTGACGATCATGACAATGAATTTAACCTTATTGACCCTTCAACATCGCTGATTGAAATGGAGGGAGAAGGTGGAGAAATAGAAATCTCATTTACCTATCCAGACTGGAAAATTGCCAGAATAATCAATCAAAGTGGCAATGTGAATATCTCGGGCAACAGCTATTCGTTAGATGGCTCCCCGATTCGGGAAAATTACACTCTGAAATTAGACAGTTTGGGGAGAATGGATGCGATATGGACAGATAAGGGATTCAGTATCATTCGTAATTCATATACATCACTTAAAATCATTGTCAAGGAAAACAGTACTGGCGAAGATTTCAACTTCATCATTATACTTGAATCGGAAAAGGAGTCAAAAGAAATTCAAGTAAATCAAAAAAAATCAAATGGTTATGCTTTTAAGAAAATTGAATATAAAATAGATGAAAATGATGGTGACTCAATCTTTATAAAGCAAAGCACCTCTTTTTCATTTAATGTTCAATCCCCACAGGAATTTTCATTTGCCCCTCTCCAAGGGATTGATATTGTTAAAACCTCATATTTTGAAAGTGCTGAAAAAGATGCATTTGTATGGACAGAATCGGATTCCGTTTTGGTTGAAATTCCATCTGGCATTTGGAATGGCGAATTATACTTTAATGGAGAGAAGACCCTCTATACTAATGCTTCAATAAAAAGTGAAAGCGAGTACAGCAAACAAATGGAAACAGTGACAATCCCCTCGGGTAAATCAAGATTCTCGGTCGAAATTCAATATAGAAAACGGAGAGTTTCGTATTCTTTATATTTAGAAAATAATAGAACTAAACAAGAAAAAGTAATAAACGGAAAGTGGGTTGAATTCGCTCCGACAGGAAATTATACAATCCGATGGGAAAATTGAGTAGTGACATAAAACAACGAAACGTCAACACTTTGTATAAGTAGTCGTTCCTTAAATTTATTCTATTCGATTAAATATCAATAAAATACCCACAAGAATGTTTGTTTATATCGGTATTGTCTGACACTATCGTTCAGTTTACTTTCATTTGATGGCAAAACCTTCTCTTTCGGGTTGGCAAGTTCAAACTTTCGTTATGTTCGTACATATTCGTCTGCACACTACTCGTTATTCTTTACGAAGTCCGTAATCGCTTTTACGAGTTCATCCGATATCGGCAAATTGGGGTTCATGTAGGTTGCCACATTTTTATTTCTGTCCCCTTCCACAATTTTCAGCACATGATTCATATTTTCTATGATTTTCAGTTCGGCACGAGGAGCCGAAGCGGCCAATTGTCGCGCATGATCGACGCCGACTTGAATATCGGCAGTGCCTTGAATGATCAAAATCGGTATGCGTAATTGTTGAATTTCTTTGGAAGGATCGTACTTCATCCAACTTATCATATACGGTTGAACACTCGGCCTGAATAAGGCGGTTAAATTCGGATTCACATGGCTGACGGTCCTATCGTTTCGCAGACTGTCGAGAATGGCAATCATTTCATTGTACAGATGGGTTGGCAAACCCTTCGTTTGCTCCAAAATTACCCGGTCGGCAGGTTTGGAAACGCCGGCTATGGAGATAAACATATCGGCTTTGGCATCTTTGGCTGCAATCATTCCGATTAATGAGCCTTCGCTATGACCAATTACAATAACCTTTGAAAATCTTGCATCTTGCTTTAATCTTGAAATCCATTGTTTAGCGTCGTTGATGTAATCTTCAAATCGTATATCGCTTTCGCGTTGCCCGGTTTTACTTTGCCCAATCAGCCGTTTATCGTATCGTAAGGTAGCAATACCCTGTCTGGCTAAATTTTCAGCCAGATAACGCAAACTGTTGTTTTTCATGTTCGGCTGATTACCATCTCGGTCGGTTGGTCCTGAACCGGAAATGAGTAATGCAACCGGAAAAGGGGGTTTTGTATTCGGTACCAGTAATGTGCCGAATATTTTTCCGCCTCCGCAATCCATACTTAAATCATACGATTGAAAAGGATCAGTCAGCACTTGCGAATATAGAAATCCACTAAGAATGCTTACGATAAAAAGTAATGCCGATTTTTTCATTTTAAAATCTCCCCCATGAGTACAGCAAACAACACAACTCCGAATATGATCGGATAAGCGTATGGATTGGCCCAATTGAGCGACAAACCTATTCCTTTTTTCCTAGAAACAAATACCCTGTGATCGTTGGGATTATAATAAAAGAAACCCCATTTGTAATTATCCGGATCATTTCTCATCCTGTTAAGTTCCTCGTGGTTAAATTGTTCTTTCATTTCCGTCTTCAGCCTTTCATACCTGTGTAAATGTAGTAAACCGGGATATTCTTACCCTTGTAAAAGTACAGAATAAATTTTTAATTAATGCACCGACGACTAAAAAATGTATGGGTACCTAAATTCAGCGTAAAAATAGGAATATGTGGTAGTTCACCAAAAAACGCCACTCATTGTATTGAAAAAAAAATGACTAATTTAGCAGCGATTATGAAAACAACAAGGAGAAAATTTTCAGCCGAAGGTAAGGCCAAGGCAGTCCTCATCTTTTTGACGATGAGCTTGTCGTTGACGACAATTGCTCAAGAAACGACTTATCGAACCCAAACCAACATTCCGTACTATTCGGAGCGGAAGCGGAAAGCAAATGCGTACATCGACGAGCGTTGCAAACTGGATATTTATTATCCGACGAATAAGAAGGGTTTTGCAACTGTCGTATGGTTTCACGGCGGCGGACTGACGGGCGGGAACAAGGAAATTCCTGAAGCATTGAAGAATAACGACTTTTGCGTGGTTGGCGTGAACTATCGGCTTGCGCCGAAAGCAAAAGCGCCTGAATATATTGAAGATGCAGCGGCTGCAGTGGCTTGGGTTTTCCGCCACATCGAACAATTCGGAGGCGATACGACCAAAATCGTTGTGTCGGGTCATTCGGCCGGAGGCTACTTGACATTGATGATCGGACTCGACAAGCATTACCTGGCAAAATACGAAATAGATGCCAACCGCATTGCGGAACTGATTCCGTTGAGCGGTCAGGCCATTACCCATTTTACGATCCGTAACGAGCGCAATATTAAAGACACGCAACCACAGATTGATTCGTTGGCGCCACTGTGGCACGTGAGGGCAGATGCGCCGCCTCTCCTTTTGATCACCGGCGACCGGGAACTGGAAATGTTGGGGCGCTACGAAGAGAATGCCTATCTGGCTCGGATGATGAAACTGGTGGGGCATCAGCAAACCCGGTTGTTCGAACTGCAAGGTTACGGCCACGACATGACTTATCCGGCATTCCCCTTAGTTGTTCGTGAAGTCAAAAGACTTTCAGCAAAGCAATAAGAATGAATGCGTTTGGAGGGTTGAAACGACTTTTAATCATACGATAATGTGCCAATGTGAATAATGTGTGAATATTCCAATGAGATTCAATGAGCAAATGTTAGAATTAGGGAATGGAAAGCGAAAAAATATTCTCATATAGAAACAATAAAAGCCTCTTTAGGAGTTAGTGTGAAATACAAATTTGTGAATGTGAGACCTATCGAATGAAATCCAATTTGCCAATTTCCTACCAGACAAAAAACTATTGACATTTATAGTACTACCCAAAAATAGGACCACTAGTTAAGTTGAAAAAAATGACTAAATTAGTGGCGATTATGGAAACAACAAGAAGATAATTTTCAGCCGGTTTTAAGGCTCAAGTAGCCATCGAGGCACTGAAAGAGAGAGAAACCCTTGCAGAGTTAGCCAAGCGTTTTGAAGTGCACCCTGTCATGATCAGTAAATGGAAACAGGAATTTATCGAACATGGTGCAGAAGTATTCAAAAAGAAAAAGGAAGGTGGAGACGGAGTCGATGTCGATAAGCTCTATACCAAGATTAGAGAGCTGAAGATGGAGAACGACTTTTTGCTAGAAGAAAAATCAACGACAGTGGCATTTTGCTGCAAAAGACAAAAAATAATCGATAAAATATATTTCCAACGCACAAAACAACGCATTTGCAAACCACACTTGCCGAAAGACCACCGAAATTTAATACCTTTGTGAATTATAAATTCGGATAACGTATGCAGATTCCACTGAACCAATTTGAGCAATATATAGACGAAACCATACTGAAACGTGGTTTGCGGTACTTCAAAAATGGACAAGTACACGAACCCGAAGAGATAAGTCCCGGTGTGTACGAAGCCATTGTTGAAGGCACAGAAGATTATACCGTGCAACTTACTCTTAAAAACGGGATAATTACCGAGTATGTTTGCAATTGCCCCTACGATTTTGGTCCGGTGTGTAAGCATGTGGCCGCCGTAATTTTTTACCTGCAACAAGATGAGTTGGTACTAAGCAATAAAACGAAAAGAGCAAAAACAACAAAAACAAGCCAAACATCTAAACCTGCAAAACGAAAGACGGTTGCCGAGCAAGTTGACGAGCTGCTCGAAAAAGCAACACACGACGAGCTAAAACAATTTGTGCGTGAGCAGGCATTACAAAACGCATCGTTCCGAAATTTGTTCTTGTCGTCGTTTGCCCAACACAATTCCAATGAATCGAAAGAGTTGTATGTAAAGCAGGTGAAAGCAATACTTAAAACCGCTTCCGAGAGAGATGGTTTTATCGACTGGTCGGCTTCGAGGCTTGTTGGCAAAGCAGTTGACAACCTTTTGGAATCGGCTCGTAAACAAATTGAAAGCTGCAACTATAAAAGTGCTGTTTTTATTTGTACTGCCGTAATGGAACAAATGACCGAAGCCCTGCAATATGCCGATGACAGCAATGGCGAAATTGGCGGGAGAGTTGAAGTTGCATATGAAATGCTCTATAACATAGCCTTGGAACAATCATCCGAAGAAATCAGAACACTGATTATCGAATATTGTTTTACTTCTTTCGACAAACAAATTTATTCAGGTTGGGATTGGCATACCGATATTTTACGCCTTGCTGCTTTGCTTTTAAAAACAGAAGAAGAAACCGAGCGTATTTTTAAACAAATCGATAAAGCCCAAAGGTCTGATTATGAGATGGAAAAAGCTCAAAACATCAAGTACGAGATCTTGTTAAAGACTAAAGGTGAAAATGCTGCAGAGAAATATCTTGAACAGAATATTACAAATTCAGAATTAAGGCGAGTAGCTATTCAAAAAGCGCTGGAAAAGAGAGATTTTGAGAAAGCTGCTTCATTAGCCGAAGACGGAGTGAGTTATGATTTGAAAGACAGACCCGGCTTGGCAAAAGAATGGTACGACTGGTTGCTAAAAATAGCACAAGCCCAAAACGATTCCGAAAAAATTATCGAATATGCGCGGTTGCTATTTATTGACAATTTCAGGAAAGAACAGGATTATTACACGATCATGAAACAACAGGTAAAACCTGAAGAATGGAACGCATTTGTTGAAGAGATTATAAAGGACATTAAAACGAGTAAACGATGGTTTGATGATATTAGCTTAATTGCAAGTATCTTCATAAAGGAAGAATGGTGGGACAGACTTTTGGAATTGGTTAAAAAGTCACCCAGTTTAAACACAATTGACCGTTACGAGAAATATCTTTCCAAGAATTATTCAAAGGAGATCATCGAATTATACGCAAACGGGATTCTGAATTACATGAAAAACAGCATGGGAAGAGACCATTACCAAAATGCATGCAGGTATATCCGAAAGATTATTAAAATGGGTGGAAGAGACAAAGCAAACGGAATTATCTCATACCTGAGAGCGGAATACCCCAAAAGGAAAGCATTAATGGAAGAACTGGATAAGATATAAATTACGGGGACTCATGCCCACGCATTTGGTGGCACATTTACAATTACTCAAGAGCCAGCAAAGCCATCGCATATTGCCACGTTGTATTTTATTCGTCGCGACGAGTTCGACATCCAAAGTGTTTGATATTCAAAGTTGTCGGCTACATCAGTAGTACCCGTTGGAAAAGTCCAACTCCTAAACAGGTAATGAAACAGAAAACCCAGGTGCATGGATAAAGAAGTTAAAAAAGAATAAATGCAATTGAAATGCTCGATTATTACGGGTTAATATAGATTTTATTCGCAACTTTGCCTGTCAATCTATTTGTAAAATTTACCTATTTTAATATTTATACGTAATTTATTATGAAAAAGTCTCCAAAATGTTTTGTTGAGTATGATACTAAAGAACAAATTTGTTTGAGCAATGTCAACCGTCGAATAAGGTTTAGCTATTATTCAATGTTTCTATTACTGTGTTTATTTTTTGCATGTAGCTCGGAAAACGATCTAACGAATGAAGAGACCCGTGAGTTGAAATTATCCGTTCCTTTAATGGACCAAGAATGGCTGAAGACTGAGAAAGTGGATTTCGAATTTGAAATTGTCGAGGGAAATGGAGGATACCAGGCGAATGTGTCAAATGATTCAGATGCAAAAGTTACAATCGAAGGGAACAAAGTTATTGTTAACTTACTAAGCAATTTAGGAGTAGAGATATCTATAACTGATGCGAAAGATCAAATTGCAACAGTTTTTATTCAATCAACTAACGAATCGCTGTCCCCTCCTAGTATTGGCGTGTATCTTGATGAGGGGCATACCGAAACAATAGATGTGAATTTTGGCGCAGGAGGTCCTTATACGATAAAGAAGATGAGGGGTAATGCTTTTACCGCGGTTGTGAGAGGAGACAAAGTAGAGGTGACATCATTAGGGTTAGGCGATACTTTTTATTTAATATGGGATAAAAGAGGAACTTTGGCAAATTTTCATGTATCCACATCTATAGAATTTGAAATGGATAAAAGCTCTACTATTTTTGAATTTGTAGGGGTAAATAATCTTTCGGCTTTTGTTCGTCTGAATTGGGGAACAAAATGGGTGATTTTAGGTGCTACAGATAACGTATTGGAAAGTGTAGACGTATCACAGGTACTTATCTCAACAGGGAAGTGGTCAGACTACTATGTATTATCTATAAAAACTGTGAATGAAGGTAAAGGTTCCGATATAATTACGTTGAAAAATGAAGAAGGTGATTTGGCTGTAGTCAAAGTTCATATTCTTTAGGAGGCTGACTCGCATTTTTAATTCCCCTTCACGTTAAGATGTTGAAAACTTTTTTGGACTTTATTTGTCCAATAGTAAAACTATGCCTATTTTTGGACAAAAATTAGCTAATGACAGAAATGAAGAAATATACAACCTTTGGAGAGCATCTGAGATTACTGCGAGAAAGAGCGGGTCTAACTCTTAAAGAAGTTGCATCTAATATCGAAATTGATATTTCCTTGTTAGCAAAGATTGAACGTAATGAGAGACAACCGACCAGATATCTAATAAAAAATATCGCTAATTACTTTAAGGCAGACGAAAAAGAACTTCTTGATGAGTTTTTAAGTGACCAAATTGCTTACAAAATATTGAAAGAAGATGCCGATTTGAATATTCTAAAGGTGGCAGAAAAAAAAATTAAATATGGAATTACAAAAAATAAATGATATGCCAGAATTATTATCAATAAAAGAAGCAAGCCAATGGGCTACCGAATATCTCAATAAAAATGTTACAACATCAAATATCGCTTACTTAATTCAATATGGAAGAATCAGAAAAATTGGCAATAATGGCTCCACGCAAGTTCTTAAAGATGATTTAGTCAAGTACTATAAAGATCAAAAAAAATCCCGACAAGAAGAATGGAAGGAGCAGCTTGGAGAAGATTTGAATTGGGCATTATCTTTTGAACAGTACAAGGAAGCAGAAACAACAAAACACGTTCATAGACTTCACCCGTACAAAGGTAAATTTATTCCTCAACTTGTAGAATATTTCTTGGATGACCATACAGATAAATTTAAAAAAGAAGTTTATTTCAAACCGGGTGATATCGTTTTAGATCCATTTTCAGGAAGTGGCACAACAATGGTTCAAGCATGTGAATTAGGCATTCACGCTGTTGGTGTTGATGTATCGGCTTTTAACACAATGATTGGGAACTGCAAGGTTGAAAAATATAATCTTGCAGATGTGCAAAGTGAAATTATCAGAATATCAAAAGCATTAAATAAATTTATTGCTGATTCTAATGCGGTGGAATTTGAAGAAAATTTACTTCAAAAGTTGAATGTGTTTAACAACAAATATTTCCCTGTTCCAGAATATAAGTACAAGGTCAAGCGAAAAGAAATTGATGAAAAAACTTATGGGGCTGAAAAGGAAGCTGAGTTTTTACCCATATACAACGAATTGGTAAAGAAATATAAAATCAAACTTCGACAAGAAAAAGAAGATACATTTCTTGACAAATGGTATTCACAACATATTAGGGAAGAAATTGAATTTGTGTATAACGAAATCAAGAAAATTGAAAATCCAAAAACCAAACAAATCATCAGTCTAATATTGAGTAGAACAATAAGAAGTTGCCGAGCCACCACTCATGTAGATTTGGCTACATTATTAGAACCTGTAACAACCACTTACTATTGTAGTAAACACGGAAAAATCTGTAAACCACTATTTTCAATAATGAAATGGTGGAGTACATATTCCAAAGACACGGTAAAACGTCTAGGACAATTCGACAAATTAAGAAAAAATACTTTTCACACCTGCTTAACAGGTGATAGCCGCAACATAGATATAATTGAACAAATGAATAGAGTAAATCCTGCATTTGCTGAATTAATTGAAAAACAAAAAATCAAAGGTATTTTTTCCTCTCCACCTTATGTTGGATTAATTGATTACCACGAACAACACGCATATGCGTATGACCTATTCGGATTTAAAAGACATGACGAGTTGGAAATAGGTCCTCTTTACAAAGGTCGAGGCAGAGAAGCAAAACAAAGCTACATTGAAGGAATTATTGCTGTTTTGAATAATACTAAAAAATTTTTAGTTGATGATTATGATATTTTCCTAGTTGCCAATGATAAATATAATATGTACCCAACAATAGCAGAAAATGCCGGGATGAAAATCGTCAATCAATACAAACGACCGGTTTTAAACCGCACAGAGAAAGATAAAGGTGCGTATGCCGAAATAATTTTTCATTTAAAAGAAAAATAAATATGGATTCAATTAAATCAGGCATCATAAATATAAATTTTAAGAATAAAATACCATAATATTTGAATAAAGATTAATTTATGCCCTTAACTGATAAACAAAAAGAAAAAATATCCATAGAGGTAATTAAAACCCTTGTCACAAGATTTGAGAGCTTCCCTGAAGATGCTTCGAATAACCGGAATGCACCCTTTCACGAAGCATTTCTTAAGGCTTTTTCTGACAAACTGAGTGGAAAAGTTTCTGATACACCATTTTTTATTAGTTTGAGTAGTTGGCTTCAAGGTTTAAACACAACACTAGGCCAAACTTTCTTTGAAAATGTAGCGCATCATTTATCAAATGGTGAAAAAAGAGAGTACACTTCTAAAAAAATGGGTAATCTGCCAATTACGCAAAACCAAAAAAATAATATTACAAACATTATAACTAACCTTAGTAATGGCACATTATTACCTAACTTAGAATATGAGAATTCATTAATATTTCAAAATGACGAGTCTCCATTAGTTAGTGCTATTGATTTCTCAGCCGATGTATTTATCGACGATACGAATTCTATCACTGCTATTGAAATGAAATCTGTCAAGCCCAATTCAGGTGAAATGAGAGGTGAAAAGCAAAAAATTCTTGAAGGTAAAGCTGCATTATACCGTCAATTTCCCGACAAACAAGTACATTTTTATATTGGCTTTCCTTTTGATCCAACTGTGAATCCTGCAACAGATGCTGTTACCAGTTTTGACAAAACTAGATTCTTGTGCTCAATAATAAATATGACAAAATATTTTGCTCCAAACGAAACGTTGATTGCAAGTGAATTATGGGATTTCCTTTCCGGACAGCAAAACACAATGGAACAAATATTGGAAATCATTAACTCAATTTCTACAACATCATTCCTTGATAAATTCCTACTGTTGTGTGACAATGCAAAAAGGTTGACAGCTGAATATAGAGCACTATTAAACGAATGGAATCTAATTTCAGAAATTGAACTTATAGACCATAACGATTCTATTATTCAGAAAATTGGTAATGACAGATGGCTAACAAGAACATACAATAAAACTGCATTTGACAACAGAGGAAATTACAATACAGAGAGATACTCTACTTTAAAAGAATTAATCTAATGCAATCACCGTCCTTATGAAAACATTTGCATATGAACTGAGAAAGTTTACAAGCGGGTGTTAACTTCCGTAACGGGATGGTTTATACTCTTACTCATATCCACGATAAAGACTTGGCCGAACTGCTCCCGCACAACCGGAATCAAAGAAACTCCCCAAAACGTTATATCGACTCCAAATGTTTTTAACGTTTTTTTAATTAGATCTTCAAAAACTGTCTAAATTTGAATTCCTATACGGGCATCACCGAAGGGTTACCCTGAAAGTTATTTTTCCATCGGGTTTAATGAAATCATTCTTACTGATTTTGAACCCATGTTTTTCTTCATCACCTGATTTGACCACAACTGTAACCGAGTCGCTCCATTGTTGAAGGTTAACAAGAGAGGAAATATCGCACGACACAGTCCCGTAATCATTACTTGTAGCCGACCAATTATCAGGTATTTTAGGATTGTAACAGAGTTGTAACCGCAGGGTATCGGGTGTTTGCTCTTCAGGATCGTACACCATATTCAATTCGGCACGGATTTTTTCTCCATTTTCCCTATTTATAATAGAAGTTCCTAAATATAAATCGAAATAGCCTCGATATCCGCGATCTACAGACAAAATTGAGGGTAACTGACAACGATCCTTATCGGTGATATGCTTCGCCTCGGCTTCCGCTTTGCTGATAGGTTGAATTATATCATATACCGACCATCCAGAGACATGCGCATTGTCGATAAACTTTACGCCGTCTACCGATGTTGTCCAATCACTCTCCTTGTAGTAGAAACCGAAATAACCTCTCTCAACCCCGGCAAGTGCTCGGTCGTGAGAAATTACCAATCCTCCACCATCAAGATAGCAGTAGTAACCATTTATCGAATCGCCTATAATTGTGGCTTTACTCATAAAACCCCTGAAACCATCTTCTTCATTGTCGCTACAACTTGTATGGCTTATCATACACGTAAACAAGGCAAGGATGACTAGTATATTCCGATTCCTATTTCTTCTAATTTTGTGATTCATCATTTCAGTGTTTTTTACGTCAGTGCATCTTTTTACAGATTTTATGATGATGCGCGATTGCTTACTATTTTTAAATAATAATATAGAGACACGTTTCACAATGTTGATTTGTGAGTACCGGCACTTTCTATAGACTGCAAAATTACAATTCCATTTTTAAAATCCCTAAAATTTTGCTTAAAAATTTCAGTTTCCGGTAAGAACCACGCCGGTGTTAATTATTTCGATTTTGCGGATAATATAAAGTTTGTAATCGATTTAATTAGTTTATCCGGTTGATACTGTGCTTTTTTAACCGCTAATATTACATGTAAACCATAAAGTGATTTATACAGGTTTTAAATTTTGTAAATACGAAATTAGAGTCATATATTTGTTGCATATTTCACAAGAGAGATTTGACATAATTTTTTAGTTCAATAAACTCGGACGTTTGAAACGAATAAAAAGGTAAATTTGCGAAATAACTTAGGACAGTAAAAAAATGGAAATAAAAACAGAAAATTCAATATGTATCAGGAAGAAGTAATGGTTTCGATGGGAGATAGGGCAAAAACTCGTCTTGAAAATCTTTCTGAAACAGATAAAATCCGAGATAATTCAAAAGAATGAATAAAATCAATTTATCCCAACGCATAATTGACGAATTAAACGAACAGGCTTGTAAGGAAAAAGCACAGCATCACCTGCGGTTTTTTAAAACGGCACCGGGCGAATACGGAGAAGGCGACAAATTTATGGGGGTGAATGTTCCCGCTCAACGGAAAATTGCTAAAAAACAGTACAGAGAAATCAAGTTGAATGAACTGGAAGAATTTTTGAGAAGCGAAATTCACGAATACCGGTCGACCGCTCTTTTTATGCTTTGCTACAAATTTGAGAAAGCGGACGAATCGGAAAGAACTTCGATAGTGAACCTGTATCTCGACAACATTGCTTTTGTCAATAACTGGGATTTGGTCGATGCCTCTGCCCCTACGCTATTGGGCGCTTACTTGGTTGATAAAAAGAGAGATTTACTTTACGATTTAGCTCACTCCGACGACCTTTGGAAACAGCGGATTGCCATTATTGCCACGTTGCATTTTATTCGTCACGGCGAGTTCGATGACACACTCAAAATTTCCAAAATATTGCTGCATCATCATCACGACTTGATTCATAAGGCGGTGGGATGGATGCTCAGGGAAGTCGGAAAAAGGGACAAAGAAGCAGCACTGGCTTTTTTGCTGAAACATTACGCCGAAATGCCCAGAACCATGTTGCGGTATGCCATAGAAAAGTTTGATGAAGATTTGCGTCGGCAATTTTTGAAGAGACAAATAAAATAAAACACCCCTTCTGCCATTACCCGGCAGAGTGACAAAGCATAGCTAAGTTGAACTTAGCTTACCATTTTTAGAGCGAATGGGATTCAGGGTATTAAACGAATATGATACAGACAATGAGACAAGAAAATAGTATAGAATAACCCATTACATTGAGATAAAATCACCTGAAAAGTTGTCCATGCGGAGAATAAACTGTATATTTACCGCAAATTAAGCGGAGAAAATAGATGTACATATACAACCATCCTAACTGGCCACATTTTGAATGGAATAATGCAAAACTGTTACCATTGCTTTCCTATGTTAGAAACCGACAGGGAAAACTTATCGGAAAAATGGGTGCCTTAGGGTTTGAACTTCAAAATGAAGCTAACCTAGAGATTCTGACACTCGACATTACCAAATCGACGGAAATCGAAGGTGAATTTCTCGACAAAGAACAGGTTCGATCGTCCATTGCAAGACGATTGGGGTTGGATATTCCGGGTTTAGTGCATGCAGAACGAAATGTTGACGGTATAGTTGATCTAATGCTTGATGCGACTAAAAACTACGATAAAGAATTGACCAAAGAGCGGTTGTTTTCCTGGCATGCTGCCCTGTTTCCCACAGGACAAAGCGGAATGTATAAAATCATTACAGGGGGCTGGCGTGACGATTCCACAGGACCGATGCAGGTTGTTTCCGGAGCATTGGGAAAAGAGAAAATACATTATCAGGCTCCACCGGCAGCTCAACTTGAAAATGAAATGCGGATTTTCATTGATTGGTTTAATTTAGAACAGGAAAATGATTTGGTTTTGAAATCAGCCATTGCACATTTGTGGTTTGTAACGCTTCACCCCTTTGAAGATGGCAACGGAAGAATGGCAAGAGCATTAAGCGATATGCTGCTTGCCCGTTCTGACGAACAATCCTACCGATTTTACAGTATGTCCACACAAATACAGAAAGAACGAAATTCGTATTACGATATATTGGAAAAAACACAGCAAGGGGATTTGGACATCACAAATTGGCTGGAATGGTACCTGAATTGCTTGTTACACGCCATTGAGAATTCCGAAAAGATTCTTGAAAAAATAATGATAAAGCACTCTTTTTGGGCAGAAAACTCACAGGTAACCCTTAATGAGCGGCAGCGGAAAATCCTGAATATGCTTATGGATGATTTTGAGGGGGTATTAAACACTTCGAAGTGGGCAAAAATCGGGAAATGCTCTCAAGACACAGCGTTGAGAGATATACAGGATTTGATGAAAAAAGGAATTTTGGTAAAGAGCAGGCAGGGAGGGCGTAGTACAAATTACGAATTAAACATTGCGCCAAAAGCCCGTTAATTTTCTATTGAACCATCCGGGCCTTTATTTTTATTGGCTTGTATATAAAATCTTGTCCTTTTTGTCTAAGTTTGCCATATAATTTTCATTTATCAAATCAGTATGAAAAGAATTTCGATTGTATTCCTTCAGGCAGTTATCGTGCTTATCGGTATCGGGACACTTTACCTGATGATTCGGTTTCCATTAACCGAAGGAAGAGCCACGAACTTAGACCTGTTCAGCATTTATCTTGACCCCTTCATCTTGTATGGATACGCCTCATCCATCGCTTTTTTTGTTGCGTTGTATAAAGCATTCAAATTACTCGGCTATATCAAACAAAATAAATTGTTTTCAGCAACCGCGGTAAGAACTTTAAGAAGCATAAAACATTGTGCGATTACCTTAAGCATTTTAATTGCCATGGCCGGACTATATATAGGAATATTTCATAATAAAGAAGACGATCCTGCCGGTTTTCTTGCCATGTGTATCGTAACTACTTTTATATCTGTCGTTGTTGCAACTGCTGTGGCTGTGCTTGAAAAAAAATTGCAAAATGCCATTTTGCACTAGTTCATCCATTCGTCCGCTACTCATTTATTAGGAGTCGGTAACCGATCTAAGATTTATCCGAGAACTTCTTGGGCATAAAAACAGTAAAAACTACTGAAATTTACACCCCTGCGAGTCAAAATAGCTTGAAAGAAATATAATCGCCATTTGATGAATTGTAAAAAAGTTCATAAATTAGGTTTATTAAATGAATAGTTTTTGTATTTTTGAATCAAAAGATAAACGCTATAGAGTAGCGTGTATAAAAGAGTTAGCAGTAAATTTGAGCACTCACATAAGA